>NZ_JBHVUV010000038.1:43729-97887 GCF_042883905.1 Kitasatospora sp. NPDC058170 | reverse complement strand
GGCGTTGACTTTTGGCACGCTGTTGAGTTCTCAAGGAACGGACACTTCCTTCGGTCTGCCTTCCAGCAGGCCCTCCGGGCGCTTCGTTCTTTCGTATTTCCAGCTTAGCAGATCCGTTTGCCAGTTCTTAACCGGCGCTTTTCGTATCTGAAACCTGGTGTTAACCGCCAACTCGTGGCGACTCGCCCAACCATAGCGGGTCCCCGGCCCGAGTGCGAATCGAGCCGCACCACCATCACCCGGTCGGCCGCATGATTTGTTGCTCTCGCGAGCATATACAGCAATGGTTCCGGTCCGGCAAGATGCCTGTAGAGTGCGGCGCATCGACCAGAGGACTAGACCACTTCAGCCGACGAACCGTCGGCCCGGCGCCCTGGCAACCGTCGTTACTTTGAGGGCCCTGGGCCCGGCTATGTCAGCAGATGTCCGAAGTTGACATGATTTAGGCTTCAGTCGATCGTCCTGCCGCTGCTTGCGGCCGCTCGCTGTACTGCGCACTTGGGAGGCTCAACCATGACCACTGTGACGTCGCCGCTGACCGGCAGTGTCGTCGGGCTCGCCGGCGTGCCCGACCCCGTCTTCTCAGGCGCGATGGTCGGCCCCGGCACTGCGATCGACCCGGTGCGCCGGCCGACGGAGGCCGTTGCGCCGGTGGACGGTGTCGTCGTCTCCATGCACCCCCACGCGTTCGTCGTGGTGGATGCGGACGGACACGGCGTACTGACCCACCTCGGCATCGACACCGTGCAGCTGAACGGCGAGGGCTTCGAGCTCCTCGTCAACAAGGGGGACACGGTGACCCGCGGCCAGGCCGTCATCAAGTGGGACCCGGCCGCCGTCGAGGCCGCCGGCAAGTCGCCGATCTCGCCGATCGTCGCGCTGGAGGCCGGCGCCGACGCGCTCGTCGAGGTCCGGGAGGACGGGGAGGTCGCCGTCGGCGACGCCCTCTTCGGCTGGAGCTGACCCCTCCTCTCTGTTCTGTTCTCCCCCGGGCTGCTCGGCGCCCGGGACGCGGGTGCGCATCGGCGGAGTCCACGCCACAACCAAAGCCGAGCCGACACACCCGCCCCGCCGCACTCGACGGGGCGGCCCGGCAGACAGCGGTTCCCGGCGGGGCCGCTGACCTCAGCGGAGACAGGTGACATGAAGAAGACGCTGCGCGGCGTGGGTGTGAGCCACGGGGTCGCGATCGGCCAGGTGCGGCACATGGGGACGGCGGTGCTGGAGCCGCCGGCCACCCAGATCCCCACCGAGGACGCCCCCCGTGAGCAGGCCCGGGCCCAGGCGGCCGTGGAGGCGGTGGCCGCCGACCTGATCGCCCGCGGCAACCTGGCCGGCGGCGAGGCACAGGCCGTGCTCGAGGCGCAGGCCCTGATGGCGCAGGACCCCGAGCTGATGGCCGACGTCAGCCGGCGGATCACCGTCGGCAGCAGCGCCGAGCGCGGCGTGTACGACGCCTTCGCCGCCTACCGCGCGCTGCTCGCCTCCGCCGGGGAGTACCTGGCCGGGCGCGTCGCCGACCTGGACGACGTCCGCAACCGCATCGTGGCACGGCTGCTCGGCGTGCCGATGCCGGGTGTGCCGGACAGCGACGAGCCGTACGTCCTGTTCGCGCGGGACCTGGCACCCGCCGACACGGCTCTGCTGGACCCGCTCCTGGTCCTCGGCTTCGTGACCGAGGAGGGCGGGCCGACCAGCCACAGCGCCATCCTGGCCCGCGCGATGGGTGTGCCGGCCGTGGTCGCCCTGCCCGGTGCGGCCGAGGTCGCCGAGGGCACCGTGGTCGCGGTCGACGGCAGCTCCGGCGACGTGCTGGTGGAGCCGTCCCAGGAGACGCAGGACGAGCTGCGCCGCGTCGCCGCCGAGCGGAAGGCCGCGCTGGCCGGGTCCTCCGGTCCGGGCCGGACCTCGGACGGGCACCGGGTGCCGCTGCTCGCCAATGTGGGCGGCGCGGCGGACCTGCCGGCCGCGCTGGAGGCCGGGGCGGAGGGTGTCGGCCTGTTCCGCACCGAGTTCCTCTTCCTCGACGACTCGGCGAAGGCGCCGAGCGAGGAGAAGCAGATCGAGGCGTACCGCAAGGTGCTGGAGGCGTTCCCGGAGGGCCGGGTCGTGGTCCGGGCCCTGGACGCCGGTGCGGACAAGCCGCTGGACTTCCTGACGCCGGCGGACGAGCCCAACCCGGCGCTGGGTGTGCGGGGTCTGCGCACGCTGCTGGAGAACCCCGAGGTCATGCAGACCCAGCTGCGCGCGCTGGCGAAGGCCGCCGAGGGCCTGCCGGTGCACCTTGAGGTGATGGCGCCGATGGTCGCCGACCGCAAGGACGCCAAGGACTTCGCGGACGCGTGTCGCCAGGCCGGGCTGCAGGCCAAGTTCGGCGCGATGGTGGAGATCCCGTCGGCCGCGCTGCGGGCGCGTTCGATCCTGCAGGAGGTCGAGTTCCTCTCGCTGGGGACCAACGACCTCGCGCAGTACACCTTCGCGGCCGACCGCCAGGTCGGCGCGCTGGCCCGGCTGCAGGACCCGTGGCAGCCGGCGCTGCTGGACCTGGTCGCGCTCGCGGCCGAGGCCGCGCAGGCCACCGGAAAGAGCTGCGGCGTGTGCGGCGAGGCGGCCTCCGACCCGCTGCTGGCCGTCGTGCTCACCGGTCTCGGGGTGACCAGCCTGTCCATGGGCGCGGCGTCCATCCCCTATGTCCGGACCGCGCTGGCCAAGTACACCCTGGCCCAGTGCCGCCGGGCCGCCGAGGCCGCCCGGGCCGCGGACAGTGCCGACGAGGCGCGGGCCGCGGCGCAGCAGGTGCTGTCGGGCGAGTAGCCCGGACGGGACGGGCAGGACAGTAGGACGGTACGCGAGAGGGGCCGCTTCCACCGGTGGGTGGAGGCGGCCCCTCTCGCGTGCGGTCAGGCTCTCGAGCGGTCGGGCTCTTGTGCGGTCAGGCCTGGCGGTCCAGGCGGAGCTGCTCGAAGAAGCGCAGGTGGTCGAGGTTGTCGACCGAGCCGGGGTTGACGGCCTGCTCCAGCGGGGTGCCGGAGAGCAGGCGCTTCACCGGGACCTCGATGCGCTTGCCGGTCAGGGTGTGCGGCAGGCCGCGGACCGCGATGACCTCGTCGGGCACGTGCCGCGGGGAGAGCTCGGTGCGCAGCGAGGTGCGGATGCGGCCGATCAGGCCGTCGTCCAGGACTGCGCCGGGGGCGAGGACGACGAACAGCGGCATCCAGTAGCCGCCGTCGGGCTCCTCCAGGCCGATGACCAGGGATTCGGCGATCTCGGGCAGGCGCTCGACGACCTCGTAGATGTCGGAGGAGCCCATCCGGACGCCCTGGCGGTTGAGGGTGGAGTCGGAGCGGCCGTGGATGACGACGGTGCCGCGGGAGGTGACGGTGATCCAGTCGCCGTGGCGCCAGGTGCCCGGGTACATCTCGAAGTAGCTGTCGCGGTAGCG
The DNA here is from genome assembly GCF_042883905.1 of Kitasatospora sp. NPDC058170. Classification (NCBI taxonomy): domain Bacteria; kingdom Bacillati; phylum Actinomycetota; class Actinomycetes; order Kitasatosporales; family Streptomycetaceae; genus Kitasatospora; species Kitasatospora sp. NPDC058170. Next base: position 94,445 of record NZ_JBHVUV010000038.1, on the reverse strand, counting down.
GGTGCCGTCGGGGTCGTTCCAGAAGCCGGTGGGCATCGACGGGATCGGCTTGGTGACGACGAGCTCGCCGACGGTGTCGGTGTGCGGGCGGCCCTGGACGTCCCACGACTCGACGGCGGCGCCGAGGCAGGGGGCCTGGATCTCACCGAGGTAGACCGGGAGGGTGGGGACGCCGCCGACGAAGCAGGAGCAGACGTCGGTGCCGCCGCTGACCGAGGCGAGCCAGACGTCCTCCTTGACCTCGTCGTAGATCCAGCGGAAGCCGTCGGGCGGGAGCGGGGAGCCGGTGGTGCCGATGCAGCGGACGGCGCCGAGGTCGAGGTCGCGGCCGGGGTGGAGCTCGGCCTTGCGGCTGGCGATGACGTAGGCGGCCGAGGTGCCGAGGACGGTCGCGCGGGTGCGGGCGGCGACGGACCAGAGAGCGCCGGTGTCGGGGTGGCCGGGGCTGCCGTCGTAGGTGACGATCGTGGACCCGGTGAGGAGGCCGGCGAGGAGGAAGTTCCACATCATCCAGCCGGTGGAGGTGTACCAGAGGAAGCGGTCCTCGGGGCCGAGGTCGAGGTGGAGGCCGGCCTGCTTGAGGTGTTCGAGCAGGATGCCGCCCTGGCTCTGGACGATGGCCTTCGGCAGGCCGGTGGTGCCGGAGGAGTAGAGGACCCAGAGCGGGTGGTCGAAGGGGACCGGTTCGAAGACCGGCGCCACGTCGTCGGCGACCAGGTCGTCCCAGTGCAGGGCGCCTTCGGGGGCGGGGGCGCCGAGCAGCGGGACGTGCACGACGGTGCGCACCGTGGGCAGTTCGCGGCGCAGCTCGGCGACCACCTCGGTGCGGTCGTGGTCCTTGCCGCCGTAGTGGTAGCCGTCGATGGCGAAGAGAACGGCGGGTTCGATCTGCTGGAGGCGGTCGAGGACGCTGCGGGCGCCGAAGTCGGGGGCGCAGCTGGTCCAGACGGCGCCCACCGCGGCGCTGGCGAGGAAGGCGACGGCGGCCTGCGGGATGTTCGGCAGGTAGGCGCCGACTCGGTCGCCGGGGCCGATGCCGCGGGCCCTGAGGGCGGCGGCGAGGGAGCCGACCTGGCGGCGGAGTTCGGCCCAGGTGAGGGTGGTCGGCTGCTCGGTGGTCTCGTCCAGGTGGAGGACGGCCGGCTTGTCCGCGTTGGGCGACGGCGTTCCGTCGGGGCCGGGCTCGCCGTGGCGCAGGGCGTGCTCGGCGTAGTTGAGGCGGGCCCCGGGGAACCAGCGGGCGCCGGGCATGGCCGGGTCGGCCAGGACGGCCTCGGGCTGCTGGGTGAACCGGACGTCGAACCACTGGGTGACGGCGGTCCAGAAGCGGTCGAGGTCCTCGGTGGACCAGGCGTGCAGGGCGGCGTAGCGCTCCGCGGCCTGCTCGTCGCCGTCCACGGGGGCGAGGGGTGCGGCCGGTGCGCCGTGGTGTTCGGCGGCCCAGGCCTGGAAGGCCACGAGGCCGGCGGCGGCGGCGCGAGCGGGGGTGGGGCGCCAGAGCGGCTGGTCCTGGGGTGGGGTGCTCACGGTGGTGGTCTCCCGGCCGGTGGAATGGGACGGGGTTGCTTGTGGCAGGGCCCGTCCGGTTGGGGCTGTCGGTGCAGACCCTGCCATGTGATCGCCCGGTGCGCCAGGGTCTGCTCCCGGGGGTGCGGGCCTGGTCAGCGGCCGCTCAGCGCGGGGCGTACTCGCCGTTGAACCAGGAGCGGGAGACACGGGTGTGGAAGGGGAAGGCGAGCGGGGTGTGGAGGGTGCCGAGCTGCCAGCCCTCGGTCTCGTCGGTGGGCCGGGAGGGCGGCAGGTCCACGAGGGGGCGGGCGGGGAGGAGGCCGAAGAGGCAGAGGAAGCCGCCCCCGGTGTCGGTGTCGGTGGCGACCAGGGTGACGTCGGTGGAGTCGGCCAGGATGCCGGTCTCCTCGCGCAGTTCGCGGACACAGGCCTGCTGCCAGCTCTCGCCGTAGTCGACGTAGCCGCCGGGGAGGGCGAGCTCGCCGTAGCCCGGCTCGATGGTGCGGCGGATGACGACGAGTCGCGGCTCGGCGCCGGCGTCGGTGACCGGGAGGAGGGTGACCACGACGGGCAGCGGGTTGCGGTAGCTGATCTCGGCGCAGCCGGGGCAGGTGCGGGGCCAGGCCGAGGTGCCGGGCGGGTAGGGGGTGCCGCAGAAGTGGCAGTGGGAATTGGGCCGGTGGGCCGCCGGGCGCGCCTCGTGTGTGGTCATGGGCGGATGGTAGTTGGGGCGGGTGGGGCCCGGGGAGCGGGTCAGTGGATCTCGTCCTCGCGGGTGGGGCGGAGCAGCGCGGGGTGGAGGAGCTGGGCGTCGCCCGCGCAGTAGTTGCGGGCGCGCGGGCCGCCACGGGCGCCGCCGCGCTCGGTGGTGGTGCCGGTGCTCTCGACGAAGCCGGGGACGGAGAGCACCTTGCGGTGGAAGTTGCCCGGGTGGAGCTTCTCCGCCCAGACGGCCTCGTAGACGGCGCGCAGCTCGGGGATGGTGAAGTCGTGCTGCAGGAAGGCGGTGGCCAGCGGGCTGTACTCGATCTTGGCGCGGGCGCGGTCGAGGCCGTCCGCGAGGATGCGGGCGTGGTCGAAGGCGAGCGTTGTCGGTGCGGCCCCGTCGGGCCGGGGGCCGGTGTGCCCGTCGACGCCACCCCCGTGGGTGTCGACGGGCACACCGGCGGCTTGGGGGCGGCCGGTGGGCGGCCGGAGGTCGAGGCCGGTGACGGGGTGCCAGGCGGCGGACGCCGCGTCCGAGCCTGCCTGTGGGTCGGGCAGGTCGGGGGCGAAGGCCAGGTAGGCGACGGAGACCACGTGCATGCGCGGGTCCCGGTCGGGTGCGCCGTAGGTGCCGAGCTGTTCGAGGTGGATGCGGCTGAGGGCGGCCTCGGCGTCGGCGGCCTGCAGGCCGGTCTCCTCGGCGAGCTCGCGGGCGGCGGCCTCGGCGAGGCCCTCCTCGCCGGCCCGCAGGAAGCCGCCGGGCAGCGCCCAGGAGCCCTGGTAGGGCGGGGCGGCTCGCTCGACGAGCAGGACGTACAGGTCGCCGTGGCGCAGCGTCAGGGCGACGACGTCGACGGTGACGGCGACCGGGGTGTAGGCGCGCGGGTCGTAGGAGGCGAGCCAGGCGCGCTCGGCGGCGGTGCCGTCGTCGGGCTGCTCCCCTGTCATGGCGCGCTCCTCTCGGCCTCGGTCGTGGCGGTCCCGGTCCTGTCCGGTCCCGCGTCGGTCTCGTGTCCTGCGTCCGTCCCGCGTTTCGTTCGGTCCCGGTGTCGCCGTTGTCGTTGTCGTTGTCGGTCTTGTCGTTGTCGGTCCCGTCGGTGCCGGTCTCGTCGGCGCCCGTCTCGTCGTTCTCGGAATGAGCACAACGTAGCGATCGTTTGACTGTGCGGCAAATGGTTTTCCCGGTGATTGCGGGGCTCTCGCCCTCCTAGGGTGTGAGCAGGAGCTCTGCCTCAGGAGGCCGCCATGTCCGTCACTCCCCCGTCCGGTCGGCCGGACTTCGTCGCCGCGTTGGCGGCCGGGCCGCTGGTGCTGGACGGCGGGATGTCCAACCAGCTGGCGGCGGCCGGGCACGACCTGTCGGACGCGCTCTGGTCGGCGCGGCTGCTCGCGGACGATCCCGGGGCGGTGGTGGCCGCGCACCGGGCGTACTTCGACGCCGGGGCGGACGTCGCGATCACCGCGAGCTACCAGGCGAGCTTCGAGGGGTTCGCCCGGCAGGGGCTGGACCGGGCGGAGGCCGCCCGGCTGCTGGCGCGCAGTGTGGAGCTGGCGCGGCGCGCCGCACGGGAGGCCGGGGCGGACCGCCCGCTCTGGGTGGCCGCGTCGGTGGGCCCGTACGGGGCGGTGCTGGCGGACGGCTCGGAGTACCGGGGGCGGTACGGGCTGAGCGTGGCCGAGCTGGAGGCCTTCCACCGGCCCCGGCTGGAGGTGCTGGCGGCGGCCGGGCCGGACGTCCTGGCCCTGGAGACGGTGCCGGACGCGGACGAGGCGCGGGCGCTGCTGCGGGCGGTGCGCGGGTTGGGGGTGCCCGCCTGGCTGTCGTACAGCGTCGAGGGCGACCGGACCAGGGCGGGGCAGCCGTTGGCGGAGGCGTTCGCGCTCGCGGCGCGGGCGCCGGAGGTGGTGGCGGTGGGGGTGAACTGCTGTACCCCGGCGGACGCGGACCGGGCGGTGGCGCTGGCGGCACGGGTGACGGGCAAGCCGGTGGTGGTGTATCCCAACAGCGGTGAGGAGTGGGACGCCGCAGCGCGCGACTGGTCCGGCGGGTCGACGTTCGGTGCGGTGGGCGGCCCGGTGACCGGTGCGGCGGGCGGTGCGGCGGCCGGGGGGCCGGGGCGGGCGGGCGGCTGGCTGCGCGACGGCGCCCGGCTAGTGGGCGGCTGCTGCCGGGTGGGGCCGCGCGAGATCGCGGCGCTGGCCGCCGAGGTGGCGCGGGCCCGGCGCTGAGTTACCGAGGGGGAAGGTGCACGGAGCGGGTGCGGCCTGGCAGACTCGTCCCGTCACCACTGCGGTCGACAATGTCGACCGCCTGTCAGCGCGGAGGTACTGAATGCCCGGCCCGATCCAGTCGCTTTCCCGGGCCGCCGCGATCATGCGCCTCTTGGCCGGCGGCGAGCGCCGCCTGGGCCTGTCCGAGGTCGCGACGGCGCTCGGCCTCGCCAAGGGCACCGCGCACGGCATCCTGCGCACCCTCCAGCAGGAGGGATTCGTGGAGCAGGACCCGGAGAGCGGCAAGTACCAGCTGGGCGCCGAGCTGCTGCGGCTGGGCCAGAGCTATCTGGACGTGCACGAGTTGCGGGCGCGCGCCCTGGTCTGGGCGGACGACCTGGCCCGGGCGGCCGGCGAGACCGTCTACCTGGGGGTGCTGCACCAGCAGGGGGTGCTGATCGTGCATCACGTCTTCCGCCCGGACGACACCCGGCAGGTGCTGGAGGTGGGCTCGATGCAGCCGCTGCACAGCACCGCCCTGGGCAAGGTGCTGGTGGCGTACGACCCGGTGGCGCGCGGCGAGCTGGGCGAGGGGCCGCTGGAGGCGTACACCGGGCGGACGCTGACCGATCTCGCCGACGTCGACGCGGAGGCGGCGCTGACCCGCGAGCGCGGCTGGGCCGACTCGATCGAGGAGACCTGGGAGGGCGTGGCCTCGATCGGCGCGCTGATCCAGGACCGGCGCCGCAACCCGGTCGGCGCGGTCTGCGTCAGCGGCCCGGTGGAACGGGTCTGCGAGGACGGCTTCGTCCGGCCCTCGCTGGTCGCCTCGGTGCGCAGCGCGGCACGGGCGATCTCCCGGGACCTGGGTGCCGGGCGCTTCTAGGGCTCTTCCGGCACGCGCGGGGACCCCGGACCGGGCACGGCCCCGGTGCCGGCCGGCTCCGGACATCCGAACATCTGACGTTCACGCTGAGGCGCGGACAGGCGGGATGCCTGTCCGCGCCTTAGCGTTTTGTCCGTATTTAGGGTTATCCGATTGGTAACTTCGAGTGAAGGGTCACAGCTGCGTAACCCGGCCTTGACGTGAAGGCGGCCTGGGGAGGAAGCTTCCGCATGACGGTCGACATTGTCGAACGATGGCCGAGCAGATCACTCCCACAATGCGCTCACCCGCACAGCGATCGCTCGGCCGCCTGCCCCCACCCGCACCTCCGGGCCATATGGACAAGGGAGTCTTTGTGTCCGCGTTCTCCAACGGCGACATCTTCGTCGGCGAAACCCTCGGCACCGCAGCCCTGATACTTCTCGGCGGCGGCGTCTGCGCCGCCGTGACGCTCAAGAAGTCGAAGGCCATCAACGCCGGCTGGCTGGCGATCACCTTCGGCTGGGGCTTCGCGGTGATGATCGCCGCCTACATGTCGGCCCCCAAGTCGGGCGCGCACCTGAACCCCGCCGTCACCCTCGCCCTCGCCGTCGACAGCGGCGACTGGAGCAAGGTCCCCGTCTACCTCGGCTCCCAGCTGCTCGGCGCGATGATCGGCGCCGTCCTCGTCTGGGTCACCTACCTCGGCCAGTTCCAGGCCAACGAGGAGCCGACCCTGGGCATCTTCTCGACCGGTCCCGAGATCCGGAACCCGATCCAGAACCTGCTCACCGAGATCATCGGCACCATGGTGCTCTGCCTGGGCATCCTCACCCAGGGCCTCAACAAGGGTCTCGGCCTCTCCGGCATGGGCATCCTGATCGTCGCCTTCACCGTCGTCGGCATCGGCCTCTCGCTCGGCGGCCCGACCGGGTACGCCATCAACCCGGTCCGCGACCTGGGCCCGCGCATAGTGCACGCGCTGCTGCCGATCCCGAACAAGGGCGGCTCGGACTGGTCCTACGCCTGGATCCCGGTGGCCGGTCCGGTCATCGGCGGCCTGCTCGCCGGCGGCCTGTACCACGTCGCCTTCTGACGGCCCCCGGGTTTCCCGCCCACCCGAGCACGGGGACTGACCAGACGAGTCGGACCCACCCACCCCGTACCCCCATCTTGAGCCGAGGACCCTCATGACCTCCACTGGCACTGGCAACTACATCGCCGCGATCGACCAGGGCACCACGTCCAGCCGCTGCATCATCTTCGGAGCGGACGGCCGGATCGTCGCCGTCGACCAGCAGGAGCACCGGCAGATCTTCCCCCAGCCGGGCTACGTCGAGCACGACGCCGCCGAGATCTGGACCCGGGTGCAGTCGGTCGTCCGCGGTGCGCTGGAGAAGGCCGGACTGACCAAGGACGACATCCGCGCGATCGGTATCACCAACCAGCGCGAGACCACCGTCCTGTGGGACAAGAACACCGGCGAGCCCGTGCACAACGCGCTGGTCTGGCAGGACACCCGCACCGAGGCGCTCTGCCGCGAGCTGGGCCGCAACGTCGGCCAGGACCGCTTCCGCCGCGAGACCGGCCTCCCGCTGGCCAGCTACTTCGCCGGCCCGAAGATCCGCTGGCTGCTGGACAACGTCGAGGGCCTGCGTGAGCGCGCCCTGGCCGGCGACATCCTCTTCGGCACCATGGACACCTGGGTCATCTGGAACCTCACCGGCGGTGTCAACGGCGGCAAGCACGTCACGGACGTCACCAACGCCAGCCGCACCATGCTGATGAACCTGCAGACCCTCGCCTGGGACGACAAGATCGCCGAGTCGATGGGCGTGCCGCTGACCGTCCTGCCGGAGATCCGCTCCTCCGCCGAGGTCTACGGCCACGCCGTGGGCGACCTGGAGGGCGTGCCCGTCGCCTCCGCGCTCGGCGACCAGCAGGCCGCGCTGTTCGGCCAGACCTGCTTCAACAAGGGCGAGGCCAAGTCGACGTACGGCACCGGCACGTTCCTGCTGCTGAACACCGGCGAGGACATCGTCAACTCGTACCACGGCCTGCTGACCACCGTCGGCTACCGGATCGGCGACCAGGCCCCGGTGTACGCCCTGGAAGGCTCGATCGCCGTCACCGGCTCGCTGGTGCAGTGGCTGCGCGACCAGCTCGGCATCATCTCCACCGCCGCCGAGATCGAGACCCTCGCCAACACCGTCGAGGACAACGGCGGCGCCTACTTCGTCCCGGCCTTCTCCGGCCTGTTCGCCCCGTACTGGCGCTCCGACGCCCGCGGTGTGATCGCCGGCCTCACCCGGTACGTCACCAAGGGCCACCTGGCCCGCGCCGTCCTGGAGGCCACCGCCTGGCAGACCCGCGAGGTCGTCGACGCCATGGAGAAGGACTCCAAGGTCAAGCTGACCGCCCTCAAGGTCGACGGCGGCATGACCAGCAACAACCTGCTCATGCAGAACATCGCCGACGTGCTGGACGCCCCGGTCGAGCGCCCGTACGTCGCCGAGACCACCGCGCTCGGCGCCGCCTACGCGGCGGGCCTGGCGGTGGGCTTCTGGAACGACCTCGACACCCTGCGGGCCAACTGGCACCGCGCCGCCGAGTGGACCCCGCGCATGGACGAGGCCACCCGGGAGCGCGAGTACAAGAAGTGGCTCAAGGCCGTGGAGCGCACCATGGGCTGGGTGGAGGAGGACGAGCAGATCTGACCGCGGAGCCGGTCGGGGCCACACGGCCCCGACCGGCCCGCTCCCGTTTCACCGGCCCGCCGCACCGGGCCGACCGGCCTCTCAGCAGGGGCCGCACCGCACACCGAGAGGAGTAACGGCGCCGCCCGACCCGCGTCGCCGTACACACACCATGGCAACCATCCCGACCCTGGGCGCCGAGCGCACCGCCGGCCACACCGCCTCCCGCGCCGAGACCCGCGAGCTGCTGGGCAAGGCCACCTACGACCTGCTGGTGATCGGGGGCGGCATCCTCGGCACGGCCGTCGCCTGGACCGCCTCCCAGGCCGGCCTCAAGGTCGCGATGGTCGACGGCGGCGACTTCGCCGGTGCCACCTCCAGCGCCTCCTCCAAGCTCGTCCACGGCGGTCTGCGCTACCTGCAGACCGGCGCGGTCAAGCTGGTCGCCGAGAACCACAAGGAGCGCCGCGCGCTCGCCACCGACGTCGCCCCGCACCTGGTCAACCCCCTGACCTTCTTCGTGCCGGTCTACAAGGGCGGCCCGCACAGCGCCCCCAAGCTCGGCGCCGGCGTCTTCCTCTACTCGGCGCTCTCCGCCTTCCGTGACGGCATGGGCCGGGTCTCCACCGCCGCGCACGCCGCCCAGCAGGTGCCCGCGCTGCGCACCGAGGGCCTGCGCTCGGTGGCCGTGTACGGCGACCACCAGATGAACGACTCGCGCGTCGCCGTGATGACGGTGCGCGCCGCCGTCGAGGCCGGCGCCGTGGTGCTCAACCACGCCGAGGTCACCGGCCTGCGCTTCACCGGCAGCCGGGTCACCGGCGCCGAGCTCAAGGACCGTCTGGACGGCACCGAGTTCGGCGTCAACGCCCGCCTGGTGCTCAACGCCACCGGCCCCTGGGTCGACCACCTGCGCGCGATGGAGGACGCCGGCGCCGCGCCGTCGATCCGCCTCTCCAAGGGCGCGCACGTCGTCGTCAAGCGCCGCGCCCCGTGGCGTGCGGCCCTGACCATCCCGATCGACAAGTACCGCGTGTCCTTCGCCATCCCGTGGGAGGACCACGTCCTGCTCGGCACCACGGACGAGGAGTACACCGGCGACCCGAAGGACGTCCGGGCCACCGACGCCGACATCGACCAGATCATGGGCGAGGCCGGCCACGCGATCCGCGACGAGCACCTCGACCGCGACCTGATCACCTACGCCTTCGCCGGCCTGCGGGTGCTGCCCGGCGGCCCCGGCGACACCGCCGCCGCCAAGCGCGAGACGGTCGTCACCGAGGGCAAGGGCGGCATGCTGTCGGTCGCCGGCGGCAAGTGGACCACCTACCGGCACATCGGCCGCACCGTGCTGGAGAAGCTCGCCCACGTGCCCGGCACCAGCCTCGGCGAGGACATGTCCACGATCGCCCGGACCGTTCCGCTGCCGGGCGTCGGTGCGCCGAACGCCGTTGCGCACCGCCTGCTGATCGACCGTGAGCCCGGCTCCCGGATGGAGCCGCTGGTCGCCAAGCACCTGGCCAGCCACTACGGCACGCTCTCCTTCGAGATCGCCCGCATGATCGACGAGAACCCCGAGCTCGGCGCGCCGATCCACGCCGACGGGCCGGACGTGTGGGCGCAGGTCGCGTACGCCGCCGACAGCGAGTGGGCGTACACCGCGGACGACGTGCTGCGCCGCCGCACCACGATGACCGTGCGCGGGCTGGACACGCCGGAGATCCGGGCCGAGGTCGAGGCCTTCCTCGCGAAGCGCGGGACCAAGTAGGCGCGACTTTGCAAAGTACGGAGCCGGGTAGGCGGGGCTGCGTGAAGCGTGCGAGCGAGTTGGGCACGGCTTTGCAAAGTGCGGGACCTGACCACGTAGGCGCGGCTTTGCAAAGTGTGGGACCAGGTGGACGCGGCTTTGCAACGCGCGGAGCCGGGTCAGCGGCTCCGTAGCGGACTCCGGAGGGCGGGCACCCCAGGGCTGGGGGCGCCCGCCCTTCGGTATGTCCGGACGAGGATGCCGCGGTCGTGCGCATGCGGCGCGGCACGGGTGGTGTGGCGGCCGGCCGACGGCTCACGGTACGAGCTCGCGGGCGCCGGCCACCTCCGACGGGTCGGTGGGACCGGGCTCATGGTGAACGCCGAACGGGCGGGCGCTCCGGAAGGAGCGCCCGCCCGTTCGGCGTTTCGGTGCTGCTGGGACCTGACCGGTCGACCCGGGCAGAAGGTGCCGGGCAGGCCGTGCCCGGGCAGGAGGTGCCGGGCAGGTCCTAGAGGACCAGGCTGAGCGGCATGATCAGGGCGATCGCGACCACCGAGATCACCGTCTCCATCACCGACCAGGACTTGATGGTCTGACCGACGCTCATCCCGAAGTACTCCTTCACCAGCCAGAAGCCGGCGTCGTTGACGTGCGAGAAGAACAGCGAGCCCGCGCCGATGGCCAGCACCAGCAGGGCCGCGTGCGTCGAGGACATGTCGGCGGCCAGCGGGGCGACGATGCCGGCGGCGGTGATGGTGGCGACCGTGGCGGAGCCGGTGGCCAGCCGGATGAGCACGGCGATCAGCCAGCCGAGCAGCAGCGCGGAGATGTGCCACCGGCTCGACCACTCACTGACGGCGTTGCCCACGCCGACGTCGATCAGCGTCTGCTTGAAGCCGCCGCCCGCGCCGACGATGAAGACGATGCCCGCGATCGGGCCGAGGGAGCGGCCGACGGTGTCGGAGATCCGCTCCTTGGTGAATCCGGCCGCCCGACCGAGGGTCAGCATGCCGAGCAGGGTCGCGGCCAGCAGGGCGATCAGCGGGGAGCCGATGAAGTCGAACACCCGCTGCGGCAGTGCCTTGGGGTCGTCGATGACGACGTCGGCCAGCGCCTTGCCGAGCATCAGCACGACGGGCAGCAGGATGGTGGCGAGGACCGCGCCGAAGCCCGGGGTGTGCTCGGGCTTGTCCGTCTCCACGGGCGCGGTGGCCTGCGGGATCTCCAGCGGGCCGACCCAGCGCTCGGCCAGCCGGGCGAACAGCGGACCGGCGATGACCAGCGTCGGCACGGCGATCAGCAGACCGAGCGCCAGGGTGATGCCGAGGTCCGCCTTCAGCGCGTCCACGGCCACCAGCGGGCCCGGATGCGGAGGGACGAGGCCGTGCAGCACGGAGAGCCCGGCCAGCGCGGGGATGCCGATCCGCATCAGCGGGACGTTGCCGCGGCGGGCCACCAGCAGCACGATCGGGATCAGCAGGACGACCCCGACCTCGAAGAACAGCGGCAGGCCGAGGACGGCCGCGATCAGCGCCATCGCCCAGGGAAGGGCCCTGGGCCCGGAACGCGACAGCACGGTGTCCGCGATGATGTTCGCCCCGCCGGAGTCGGCGAGCAGTTTGCCGAGCATCGCGCCGAGCCCGATCAGCAGGCCGACGCCCGCGACGGTCGCGCCGAAACCCGTGGAGAAGCTGCCCAGCAGCTTGTCGAAGGGGGCGCCCGCGACGGCGGCCAGCAGGCCCGACCCGAGGGTGAGGGCGAGGAAGGGGTGCAGCTTCAGCCGGGTGATCAGCACCACGATGGCGCCGATGCTGAGCAGCACCGCGAACAGCAGCCGGGCGTCGCTGTCGGTGTGCGGCAGGGCCGGTGGGGCGGCCGCCGCGAGCAGGGTGGGGATCACGCGAGGTCTCCATTGACGGGCCGCAGCAGGGATACGGCCATCTCGACGAGTTCTTCGGGGGAGGGTCCGACGTCCAGGACGGCGCCGCGCTCGTCCGCCGCCAGGGGTTCCAGGGCGGCGTACTGCGAGTCGAGCAGCGACGGCGGCATGAAGTGGCCGGTGCGGTGGGCGAGTCGGTCCTCGACCAGCTCGTGGCCACCGCTGAGGTGCAGGAAGAAGGCACCCGGGCAGGCCGCGCGCAGGGTGTCGCGGTAGCGGTGCTTCAGCGCCGAGCAGGTGACCACGCCGCCGGTGCCGGCCTCGGCCCGCTCCCCCAGCCAGCCGCCGAGGGCCCGCAGCCAGGGGGCGCGGTCCGCGTCGTCCAGCGGGGTGCCGGCCGACATCTTGGCGATGTTGGCGGGCGGGTGGAAGTCGTCCGCCTCGGCGTAGGGGAGGTCGAGGCGGTCGGCCAGGAGGCGGGCCAGGGTGGTCTTGCCGACACCGGAGACGCCCATCACCACGAGGGTGAGGGGCGGCGCGGGGATGTCGTGGATCTCGACGCTGAGAGCCATGGGTGGTGCTCCTTCGTTGCCAGGCCGCCACTATCGCTCCAAAGATATGACGTATTCAAGTAGCGGAAACCAAATCGTCATACTTTTACGGTTCGCGGGGACCGGCCGGAGAGCGGGCGGTCGGCACCGCCTAGGCTGGGCGGATGGAGATCCAGGGGCTGCCCGGCCGACTGCTTGCCGACCTCGGACCGGCCATCGCCTCCGGGGAGGTCCCCGAGGGGGCGGTGCTGCGCGCCGAGGAGCTGGAGCAGCGGTACGGGGTGTCGCGGACGGTGGTCCGCGAGGCGGTCCGCATCCTGGAGGGGATGGGCCTGGTCGCCTCCCGGCGGCGGGTCGGCAGCACCGTGCAGCCGAAGTCCGCCTGGGACGTCTTCGACCCGCTGGTGATCCGCTGGCGGCTGGCCGGCGCCGACCGCCCGGCGCAGCTGCGCTCGCTCGGCTCGCTGCGGGTGGCGGTGGAGCCGGCCGCGGCCGCGCTCGCCGCGCGGCACGCCAGCGACGATGAGCGTCGCGAACTGAGCTCGCTGGCGGTCGAGTTGACGATGACCGCGCGGGCCGCCGACCTGGAGACCTTCCTCCGGCACGACATCGCCTTCCACGCCACCGTCCTGAAGGCCTCCGGGAACGAGATGTTCGCCCACCTCGGGGACACCGTCGGGGCGGTGCTGACCGGCCGCACCGAGTACCATCTGATGCCCCATCAGCCGGAGCCGTACGCGATCCGGTTGCACCGCGAGGTCGCGGAGGCGATCTGCGCGGGGGACGCCGGGCAGGCGGAGCAGGCGATGCGGACGATCGTGACGGGCGCGCTGGAGGAGCTCGACCAGCAGCTGGGGTGAGCGGGCCCGGCCGGCCTCGCGACCGAGCCCGGCGGCGCGGGGGTTTGCGGCGCTTTCCTGGGCAGATCACACGATTTGACGGCAGTTCAGCGGATTCGGACGCATAGTCCGGGTACGACAGGGCAGAGTGTTGCGCAGGGGCGCGCTCGGGTGCGCCCGTCCCACCACCGTGACCGCGCCTGGGGGTCGCCCGATGTCATCCGCACGCCGTCGCCGCCGTCTGCCCGACGAGGTGCGGGCCGCCGTCGTCCGGGCGGTGCTCTGCCTGGCCTTCACGCTGGTCGGCCTGCTGCTCGCGACGCTGGCCTCGTACGCGGACAGCTGGTTGATGACGCCGGCCCTGATGGCGATGGGTCTCGGGGTGTTCGGCACCATGTGGTGCCTGTTGGAGATCATGATCTCGCGCCAGGTCGCCGCCCAGCGGATGCGCGGGCCGGGCCAGGCGACGCCGATGGCGGGCAGCCGGGAGCCGGCCCGGCCCCGGCCGTTCCCCCAGCCGGCTCCGCCGCCGGCCGGCCCGGCGCCGCGTCAGCCGCGGGTGCCGACCGCGTAGCCGTACTGCTCGGGCCAGGCCCGCTCGGCGCCGAGCTCGCGGGCGGCGTGCAGCGGCCAGTACGGGTCGCGGAGCAGCTCCCGGCCGAGCAGCACGACGTCCGCCTGCCCGTCCGCGACGATCCGCTCGGCCTGCGCGGGCTCGGTGATCAGGCCGACGGCGCCGGTGGCCAGCCCGGAGGCGGTGCGGACCTCGGCGGCGAAGGGGACCTGGAAGCCGGGGCCGACCGGGATCCTGGCCACCGGGGACATGCCGCCACTGGAGACGTCGAGCAGGTCGACGCCGATCTCGCGGAGCTCCTTGGCCAGCAGCACGGTCTCGTCGGCGGTCCAGGAGGGCTCGTCGTCCAGCCAGTCGGTGGCGGAGACACGGAAGAGCAGCGGCAGTTCCTCGGGCCAGACCTCGCGGACCGCGGTGGCAACCTCCCGGGCGAGGCGGCTGCGGCCCTCGAAGGTGCCGCCGTAGCCGTCGGTGCGGTGGTTGGACGCCGGGGAGAGGAAGGAGTGGATCAGGTAGCCGTGGGCGCCGTGGATCTCGACGGCACGGAAGCCCGCGCCCAGCGCACGACGGGCGGCGGCGGCGAAGTCCCTTACCACGTGCTCGATCTGCTCGACCGTCAGCTCGTGCGGGGCGGGCAGCTCACCGAACGGCACGACGGAGGGGCCGACGCTGCCCCAGGCGAGCTCCTCGGACACCCGGCCGCCGCCCTTCCAGGGCCGGTCGGTGGCGGCCTTGCGGCCGGCATGGGCGAGCTGGATCGCGGGGACGGCGCCGTGGGCCTCGACCAGCGCGGCGATACGGGCGAGCCGATCGGCCTGGGCGTCGTTCCACAGGCCGAGGTCGTACGGGGATATCCGGCCCTCGGGGCGAACGGCGGTGGCCTCCACCATCACCAGGCCGGCGCCCCCGGCGGCCCGGGAGCCGTAGTGGGCGAGGTGGAAGTCCGTGGCCACGCCCGCGCCGTCGCCGTCCGGGAGCGCCGAGTAGGTGCACATCGGCGAGAGCCAGACGCGGTTGCGGACGGTCAGCGAGCGAAGGGTGATCGACTCGAACAGGGCGGTCACGGCGACTCCTCGGTGGGGTGTGGCGGAGCGGCGTACGACAGCGCGGCGCTGGTACGTCGAATACCGTACTACGAGAACTCTCGAACTTCGACACCTCTCGTACTATGGGCATGTACCGCCCCTGCCGCCCGACGACCCACGGAGCCCGCATGACTACCGAGAGCTTCGCCCTGCTGCCCGAGCCCTCCCTCGCGGAGATCCGGCTGGAGCAGGTGCTGCACGCCCTGGCCGACCCGATCCGGTTGCGGATCGTGCGCGACCTCCACGACTGTCACGTCGAGATGTCCTGCACCTCCTTCGACCTGCCGGTCACCAAGTCCACCACCACGCACCACTTCCGGGTGCTGCGCGAGGCCGGGTTGATCCACCAGCACCGGCGCGGCACCGCGCGGATGAGCACGCTGCGCCACGCCGATCTGGCGGAGCTCTTCCCCGGGCTGCTCGACGCCGTGCTGGCCGGCGCCCGTCGGGAGGACCCGGCGGACGGACCGACCGTCAACCGCTAGACAACCGCGCGGAAGTGGGTGGTCAGCCGCCGCTGGTCGTCCAGGACGTGGAGGACGAGCATCGGCGGCTGGTCGAAGCTGATGTCGGGCGCGCCCTCGCAGGGCAGCGTGACGGTGGAGACCACACCGGGCGCCACCAGGACCGGCAGCCCGGCGAAGGTGGTGGCGGCGCCGGTGTGGGAGTGGCCGCAGAGCAGCCCGGCCACCCGGGGGTGGCGGGCCAGCACCTCGGCGAGGCGCTGCTCGCCGAACTGCCGGATCGGGTCGACGGTCGGCAGGTGGAGCTCCACCGGCGGGTGGTGGAAGGCCACCAGTGCCGGGGTGTCCGGGCGGCCGTCGGCGAGACGGGCGTCCAGCCAGCCGAGGGTCTCCTCGTCCAGCAGGCCGTCGTCGCGGCCCGGTATCGACGAGTCGAGCATCAGCAGGTCGGCGCCGGGCAGCCGGTGCAGGCGGTTGACCGGGCCGTCGGCCGGTGCCTCGCCGAGCAGGCCCTCGCGGTAGGGCGCGCGCCGGTCGTGGTTGCCGGGACAGCCGAACAGCGGGTGGCGGGAGGTCAGTACCTCGGCGGCCTGCTCGTACTCGGCGGGCAGGCCGTGGTCGGCGATGTCCCCCGTCACCAGGACGGCGTCCAGCGGGCCGGGCAGGGCGTTGAGGTACGCCATCACCTGCCCGGCCCGCCGGTACGCCCGGGCGCCGCCGTCCCCGCGGTGGTCCTGGCCGAGGTGGATGTCACTGAAGTGGGCGATCGTCAGCATGGCCGCCACGCTAGTGCCGCGTCAGGCAACCTTCGCCCCGTCGCACAGAAGTTGCCTGACGCGGCGCTAGCCCGGTCATGGTGCGGCCGGTACCTCCGCCGGCCGCTTGAACATCCGGGTGGCGGTGATCTCGCCGTGGACGGCCGGGCCGTCCGGGTCCTGCGCGGCGGGCAGGCCGGGGCGCAGGTGCTCCTCCACCGAGATGTACTTGAGGCCGGCCCGCAGGTCGGCGTCGTTGCGCAGCCGGATGACGAGGGGGAACTCGGCGAGCGCGGTGGTGTCGAACAGGCCGGTGGTGTAGATCAGCTGGACGCCGAGCGCGTCGGCGACGGCCCGCTGCAGCTCCAGCAGGTAGGTGGCGTTGGCGCGGCCGATCGGGTTGTCCAGGAAGAGCGTGCCGGCGTGCCGCAGTTGGGACTGGCCGCGGTCGTTGGCGCGCAGGGCGGCCATCGTGCAGTAGAGCGCGATGGCCGCGGTGAGCAGCTGGCCGCCGGAGAAGACGTCGGACATCTGGCCGACGCCGACCCGCTCGGCGCGCAGCACGGCGTCCGGCTTGAGGATCTCGACGCTGACGCCGCGCGGGCCGATCGCGGCGGCGACGCCGCGCAGCAGCAGGGACATGCCGTCGCGGCGCAGGTCGCTGTTCTTCCTGACGGCGGCGCGGGTGGCCTCGTCGATGACCTCGCCGAGGCGCTCGACGAGGGTGGTGTGGTCCGGGTCCTCGAAGCGGATCCGCAGGAACTCCTGGCCGGACCACTCCCCCAGGCCCTCGGGGAGGCGGGAGAGGCGCTGGGCGGCGCGCAGGGTGGTGAGCGAGGACTCGACCAGGCCGCGCAGCCGGTCGACGATCGAGCCGCGGTTGCGTTCCAGCTGGGCGAGTTCGTCGGTGAGCACGCGCAGCCGGGGTGCGAAGGCGGTGGCCCAGGCGGCCGCGTGGTCGGGCAGCGCGGCGGCGGGCAGTTCGCGGATCTGCTGGCGGGCGGGGGTGCGGACGGCCTCGTAGCGGGCCGCGTTGGCGTGCCGGACGAGCGCGTCGGAGGCGTCCCGGACGGCGAGTTCGGCGGAGGACAGCTCGCCGGCGGCGGTGCGCAGGGCGCGTCGGGCGTCGGCCGCGGTCGCGCGGGCGTCGGCGAGCGAGCCGAGGTAGGGCTCGACCGGGTGGCCGTCCTCGTCCTGGTGCTCGCGCAGGCCGTCGCGCAGCTGCCCGGCGTGCTCGTCGAAGTCGGCGGCGGCGGCCTGGGCGGCGTCGAAGGTGCGCTGCAGGTCGGCGTGGGCGGTACGGGCGGCGTCGACGCTCTCGCGGCGCTCGGCGAGCCGGGTGGTGGCGGTGCGCAGCAGTACCTGGGCGTGCTCGGGGTCGGTGGGGACGAGGTCCTCGGGCAGCTCGGTGTGGGCCTCGCCGTCGGCGGGGGCGGAGCGTTCGGCTTCGCCGCGCAGGCGGCCGAGCTGCTCGCTGGCGACGGCGGAGCGGGCCTCGATGGTGGCGACCAGTTCCTCGGCGCGGGCGGCGGCGGCCTGGCGGGCGGGACCGTCGGCGCCGTCGGGGCTGCCGAGGAGTTCCTCGGCGCGGGTGCGGACCTTGTTGGTGAGGCGGTCGAGTTCGGTCGCGGCGGCGGCCTCGTCGCCCTCGGCACGGGCCTGTTCGGCGCGCAGGTCGGCGCCGACGCCGACCTTCTCGTAGAGCTGGGAGGCGGCGCGGTAGGCCTCGCGCAGGGCGGGCAGCGCGGCGGGGGCGGTGTCGGCCGGGTCGTCGGTCTGCTCGGCGGCGGGGATCTCGGCGCGTTCGGCGCGCAGGGTGCGCGCGGTGCGGCGGGCGTCGTCGGCGGCGCGCTGGGCGGCGCGGCGGTCCTCGTCGCAGGTGCGGGCGCGTTCGGCGCACTGGGCCTGGCGGCGGTCGCACTCGACGGCGTCCTCGGCGAGTTCGCGCAGGGAGCGTGCCCAGCCGGCGCGCTCGCGCAGGCGGAAGGCGAGGCCGGAGAGGGCGTCGGCGCGGCGGCGGGCCTGCTGGGCGGCCTCGCGGTGCTCCTCGTGGGCCGCGGCCGCGGTGGCGTGGTCGGCCTCGGCCTCGTCGTGGTCGGCGCGCAGGGTGCTGAGGCCGGCGGCGGCCTGCTCGGCGTGTTCGCGGGCGGTCTCGGCGGCGGCGGCCAGCTCGGCGAGGGTGCCGGGCGGGCAGCTGGCGTGCCAGGAGGCGAGGCGGGCGGCGAGCGCCCGGTCGCCGCCGAGGCGGGCGGCCAGTTCGCGGATGTGCTCCTCGCGGGCGGTGGCGCGGGCGCGCAGTTCGCGGCGCTCGCCGTCGGCGGCGCTCTCGTCGTGCATGGCCGGGTTCGGCGGGACGAGGAAGAAGGCGGGCTCGTCGGTGATCGGGGCGATCAGCGCGGCGGCGGCGCCGACGGCGACGGTGGAGCGGGGCAGCAGGGCGGCGGACTGCAGTGCCTCGCGGGCCCGGTCGAGCGAGTTGGGGTCGGTGATCACCACGCCGTCGACCAGTTCGGGGCGGGCGGCGAGGATCGCCTCGTGGTCGGTCGGGTCGACGGACTGGGCGAGGTAGCGCCAGCCGGGCAGGGCGGGGATGCCGTGCTCGGCGAGGTACTCGACGGTGGCGAGCACGTCGGGGCCGGGCGGGAGCAGGCCGCCGTCGCCGAGCGCGGCAAGGATGCGGGAGTCGTCGGCGGCGGCGGTGCGCAGGTCGAACAGGGTGCGCTCGGCGGTGGCGATGGCCTCGTCGAGCAGCTCGCGCAGCGCCTCGGCGGAGCGGTCCAGGACGGCGGGGGTGAGGAAGCCGGCGTCCTCGTCGGCTCCCTCCTGGTAGGGCGTCAGGGAGAGCAGGTCGGACAGGCGCGGCTCGGTGGCGAGCAGGGCGGCGGTGCGCTGTTCGGCGGCGAGGGCCTGGGCGGCGGACTTGCGGGCGTCGTGGGCGCGGGCGGCCGCGAGTTCGGCGCGGCTGCCGGCGGCGGCGGCCTCGCGCAGCCGGGCGGCGGCGGTCTCGGCGGCGGTGCGGGCCCGGGCGAGCGCGGCGCTGGCGGCCTTCTCGACGTCGGCGGCGTGCAGGGCGGCGCGGGCCGGGTCCGGTTCGTCGGAGCCGGCGTCGATCCAGCCGGACTCGACGGCGGCGGCGGTCTCCTGTTCGACCTCGGCGAGGCGCTGGCGCAGGTGGTCGGCCTCGCTGCGGGCCTTCTGGGCGGCGGTGGCGGCCTCGGTGGCGTCCGACTGGGCCTTGGCGCCGTCGGACTGGAGCTCGCCGGCGCGTTCCTCCTCGGTGTCGGCGCGGCTCTCGGCGGCCGCGGCGGCGCTCTCCAGGGCGCGGGCGAGGGCGGTGGCGGCGCGGGCGCGGGCGGCCAGGGCGGGGGCGGCGTCGAGCTCGGCCTCGCGGATCGCGGCGGCGACCCGGGTGACGCGGTCGGCGGCGGCACGCTGGCGCAGCACGGTCTCGGCGGCCTGCCAGGCGGAGTGCAGGGTGCGGGCCTCGATGAGCTCGCGGCGCAGCGCGGCGGCCTCGGTGGTCGCGGCGGCCAGGCCCAGGGTGGCGTGGCGGTGGGTGAGCTCGGCGGTGATCAGGGTGTGCCGGGTGCGGTCGGCCTCGGCGGCGGTGACGGCGCTCGCGGCAGCGGCGACCTCGATGGCGAGGTCCTGGGCGCGGTCGCGCTCGGCGGCGGCGCGGGAGGTGAGGGCGTGGGCGAGGCGGCGGGTCCGGCGCTCGGCGGTGCGGTGGGCCTCGCGGACGCCCTCGCGGGCGGCGGTGGACTCGGCGATGCGCTCCAGCAGGTCGAGCGAGCCGGCGGTGAAGTCCCGTTCGGCGGTGAGCTCGGCGCGGCGGCCGAGTTTGGCGGCGAAGCCGTGGACCAGGTCGGCGAGGCCGTCGGTGTCCCGGGTGTCGGTGACGGCGCGCAGCAGGAGGTCGGTGAAGTCGCTGTCGTGCTTGACCGCGAAGAGGCCGGCGGCCTCGCCCTCGTCGGCGTTCATCTCGCGCTGGTAGCGGAAGAGTTCGGGGTCGAGGCCGAGCTCGCCGAGGTGCTCCGTCCAGCGGTCGTGGCCGTCCTCGAAGACCAGGTCGAGGTGGGAGTGGGCCTTGCCGGCCTCGGTGAGGGCGTCGCGGAAGCCCTTCATGGTGCGGCGGCGGCCGCGGGCCTTCTGGTCGCCGGCCAGGCTGACCCGCTCGGCGACGGGCAGCGAGTCGAGGGTGAGGCCGGCGCCGGGGCGGAAGGAGTACCAGGTCTCGGCGAACTTGCGGGGGTCGGAGGAGACCTGGCGGCCGCGCCACTCGCTGACCTTGCCGACCACGATCAGCTCGCCGGTGACGGTGTGCTGCCACTCCAGGGCGACGTGGCCGCAGTCGTCGGCGAGCAGGAACTTGCGCAGTACGCCGGAGCTGGCGCCGCCGAGGGTGTTGCGGTGGCCGGGGAGCATCACCGAGAAGATCAGCTTGAGCAGGACGGACTTGCCGCCGCCGTTCTCCAGGAAGAGCACGCCGGCCGGTGCCGGGCGGCGGACCGGTCCGTCGAGGTCCTCGCCGAAGAGGCCGATCTGCTGGGGGGCCGGGTCGGAGACGGGCTCGCCGACGCCGCGCAGGTCGAGCACCGTGTCGGCGTAGCGCGCGCCGGCCGGTCCGATCGAGTAGAGGCGGACCCGGTTGAGCTCGTACATGTGCGGCGGTTCTCCAGGATGTGCAGGGGTCTGGGGGTGGGGTTGGGGTCTGGGGCTGGGGCTTCGGTGGGGGCTGCTGGGCTGGGGCTGGATCTGCTCCGGGTGGTGCGGGGGCTCAGAGCGAGTGGAACGGCAGGCCCGCGTCGGCGACCAGCTCGTCCCCGGTGTCCGGGGGCAGCAGGCTGGCGGTGCCGTCGGAGACCGGGACGACGCCGAGGTCGAGCAGTTCGGCCATGGCGGCGCTGCCGGCCAGGTCGCGGACCTGGAGCTGGTAGCGGGCGGTGGTGCGGTAGGTGCCGCCGGCGTCGTCCGAGGTCTTCTGCAGGAACCCGGAGTCGACCAGGAACATCACGGCCTTGGCCACGATGCCGATGGTGGAGCCGGAGAGACGGCGGGCGTCCTTGGTGGCTCCGGTGGCGGTGCGCCGGGCCCAGACCCGCCAGGCGGCCTCCAGGCCGGGGGCGTCGCTCTGCGGGTCGGTGTTGGCGCCCTCGGCGTCGGCCTGTTCCTCCAGGCGGCGGCAGGCCTGGCGGACGAAGGCGTCGACGCCGTTGACGGTGATCCGGCCGAGGTAGCCGTCGTCGGCGAGGTCCTCGGGGCGGGGGAAGGCCATCGCGGCGACGGCGAGGTGGGCCAGGCCGTGGAGGAAGCGGTCGGTGGACTCGGAGGCGGCGCGGCGGGAGTAGTCGCCCATCCGGACGGCGAAGACGGAGTCCTCGGCGGCGGCGACGGCCATGCCGGCGCGCGGCGAGACCTCCAGGACGATCAGGCCCATGCCGGTGGCGACGGCGTCGGCGAGGCGGGCGAAGGCCGGGTCCTCGCGGTGGCGGCGGACGAGTTCGGCGTACTCGGCGTCGCGGGCGGGGAGCAGCTTGGCCTGGAGGCCGAAGGAGACCAGCCGTGCGGCGTCGGCGACGTCGGCCGGGGTGAGCGCGGCGGGGGCCGCGGGCTCGGTCTCGGGCGCCCAGGACGTGTCGTGGTGGGTCGTCACGGGCGGTGCTCCTCGGGGTTGATGCGGGCGGTGCTGGTGGTGCATGCGGCGGTGCTGGTGGTCCGGGTGGTGCCGGTGCTGCCGTCGTGGGGGCCGCGTGGATGCGGCCGGCGCTGCTCGCGGGCCGGGTGCGGGTGGCGGGCCGGGTGCGGGTGGCGGGCCAGGTGCGGGTGGCGGGGCGTCAACTGGCGTCCTTGCGGTCGGCCGCCATACCGGCCGCGTCGAGCAGGGCGCTGCCGACGATGAGGTCGGCGCCGCCGAACTCTGGGTCCTGCAGCGGGGTGCCGTCGTCGACGGCGAAGAGCAGCCGCTCCTCGCCCTGCCGGTAGGCGGTGCCGACCGGCGGGCTGGCCGCGTGCACGGCCAGCAGGGCGACCAGGTAGGGCAGGTCCCCGTCCTGGGCGCGTGCCTCGGCGAGCAGTCCGGAGAGCCGGCGCGGGGCGTCGGGGGGCAGGTCGAGCAGGAGCAGGGCCGCCTCCAGCTGGTCCTCGGAGAAGCGGCTGTCGTCCGGGGTGGCGACGAGGTCCGGGTCGGGCAGCTCGGCGCCCAGGTGCTCGCGCTCGACCGGCGGGGTGAGCAGCAGGTCGACCAGGTCGGCGACCCGGACGGAGACCGGTGTGCGCAGGCCGGCGCCGCGGGCGAAGAACGCCCCGGTGGGCCGGACGGCCTGCTCCACCGGCAGCCGCAGGGCCGGCGCGAGGAGCTGCCCGTAGAGGTCGATGCCGCTGCGGGCGGCGGGGGCGGCGAAGGCCTGCCGGTCCTGCTCGGCGCGGAACAGCGGGCCGGCCTCCAGCAGTCGGGTCTGCAGCTGGGTGTGGCGGCGGATGCAGTCCTTGACGATGTCGACCAGCTCGGCGGCGCGGCGCTTGTGCTCGGGCTCCTCGGCCTCGTCGCGGGCCTTGCGGATGTTGGTGAGAATCGCGTTCTCGTGCCGGTAGCGGTCGGCGATGTGGTCGAGGGCCTCGTCGATCAGATCGGGGATGGCCTGCATCCAGTCGACGGCGCGCACGTTGCGCCTGGTCGCGTCGAGGGCGCGGCGCAGCGTCTCGGCGTACTGGACGGTGCGGTAGCGGGCCTGCTCGGCGGCGAGCTGGGCGTCGGCGAGGCGGCCGCGGCGGATCAGCACCTCCAGCTTGACCTCGGCGGCGATCTGGGCGGAGGTGACGTCGGTGTCGAGCGCGCCGACCAGGACGTTGACGGCCTCGTCGGTGGTGCGCAGGTAGACGCCGCCGTCGGGGCCCGGCACCTCCTCGATCAGCTTGAAGTCGTAGTCACGGCGGACGTACGCGCCGTCCGGGCCGAAGGTGCCGTAGACGGCGCGGAAGCCGCGGTCGACGCTGCCGACGTTGATCAGCGACTCCAGCACCCAGCGCGCGACCCGCTCGTGCTCGGCGGTGGGCCTGGTGGCGGCCTGGGCGGCGACCCGCGGCAGCATCCGGGCCAGCACTATGTCGCGGTCGGCCCCGGTGTCGAAGTCCATGTGCAGGGTGACCAGGTCGATCGCGGCGAGGCCGACCTCGGCCATCGCGTAGCCGCCGTACTCGCCGGCCAGCATCACCTTGCGGCTGTCCAGGTCGTGCAGCGGGGCGGTGCAGGCCAGCGCCTTGAGCCGGCGGGCGAGGCCCTCGTCGGCGGCGGGGCCGGGCGCGGGCCGCGCGGCGGCTGCGGTGGGCCCGGCGGGCGGGCGGGGCCCGTGCTCGATGGGCGGGTCAGCGATGGCGGTCACGGTGGACAAGATTAGAGGTACGCACCGACAACGACCGAAACGGACCTTATGCGCGGGCGGGAGCGGGAGCCGGGCGGACAGGAGCTCGGGCCGGACGGTGGGGCGTCGAGCCGCGCCGGATAGAACTGGCTTTCGAGAAAAGGCCCCCGCGATCCGGCCGTCACCGCCATGATTCTTCATATGATCATCCGACTGGTACGCGGTGGCCTCGCCGCCGCCCTCGCCGTGGCCGCGCTCGCCGCCGGCGCCACCGTCTCCACTGCCGCGACCACCTCCGGAGCTGCCTCTGGGGCCACGTCCGGCGCCGCCTCCGGGGCCGCCAGGGCCGCCGCCGCCAAGACCGCCGCGAAGGCCGTCGCCACGGCGGCCGTCACCGGCCAGAACGTGGCCGTCACACAGGCCGGGAACTACCCGATCTTCCCGGTCGACTCCACCAACTTCTCGGTGACCTGGAAGTCCTCGGGCACCGCCGACCTGACCGGGGTCACCCACCTCACCGTCGAGCTGCCGCCCGGCCTGACCACCAGCGGCGCCATGATCACCTCCTTCCAGGACTACACCTTCACCCAGACGATCTCGCCCGACGGCCGCCGGCTGGACGCCTTCTTCACCGGCAACCGCGCCCCGGGGCGCAGCGAGTTCATGAAGGTCTTCGTCGCCTCCCACGGCACCCGGCCGGCCGGGACGATCAGGGTGACGGCCGCGAACCGGAACGACGCGGACCCGTCCGACAACGTGTCGACCTATCTGCTCGGCAGCGGCCCGCAGGCTCCGGCCACCCAGCCCGCCCCCGTGGTGACCGGCATCGGCACCACGTCCGGCGCGGGCACCGGCGGTACCGCCGTCACCGTGACCGGCACCAACCTGGACAACGGCTTCGTGCTGTTCGGCGACTCGGTCGCGGTCGGCGGCTGCACCGCCACCACCTGCACCGTGACCACCCCCGGCGGTGCGGGCAGCACGCCGGTCACCGTGGTCACGCCGGGCGGTTCCGCGACGGCGTCCACCCCGTTCGACTACACCGGTGCGGCTCCCCCGGCGCCGCCCGCCCCGGCGGTCACCGGCCTGACCACCAGCACCGGCCCGGCCGCGGGCGGCACCCAGATCTACGTGCAGGGCAGCAACCTGGCCTACGGAACGGTGCGCTTCGGCGGGGTCCCCGCCACCCGCTTCTCCTGCGGGGCGTCGCTCTGCTCGGCGACCGCCCCGGCGGGCACGGGCGTGGTCGACGTGACGGTGACCACGGCCGGCGGGACCAGCGCGACGGGCACGGCCGACCGGTACACGTACACCTCGTAGCGGGCGGCCGCCAGGCCCGCACCACGGAACGGCGGTGGCCGGACACGTCTCGTGTCCGGCCACCGCTGCTTCCCGTCGCACCCGCGGCGCCCTGAGTCCGAGACCCGGTGGCCAGCCGACGCGGCCCAGGCTGTCGGGGCCGGGGCGAGGCGGGGCAGGGGCGAGGCGGGGCAGGGCAGGCCGGAGCGGGGTCGGCGCGGGGCAGGCCGGGGCGGGCCGGGGTCAGGGTGGGGCAGGCCGGGTACAACAGGGACGGGTGGCGGCAGCGGCGACTGGGCCGAGCGAGGGAGCGCGCGCGACCCCCACCAGCGCCGGGGTGCCCCGGGCCCGGGTCACGGGCACCGGCCGTAACACGCAGGCCCTACCATCTGGCTCAACAGCTGCTGGGAGGCGGACGGGCGTGGCCGATGCGGTGATCGATCTCAATGCGGACCTCGGTGAGGGGTTCGGGCGGTGGACGCTGACCGACGACGAGGCCCTGCTCTCCGTGGTGACCAGCGCCAACGTCGCCTGCGGCTTCCACGCCGGGGACCCTTCGACGATGCGCCGGGTCTGCGCACTCGCCGCCGAGCGCGGGGTCCGGATCGGCGCCCAGGTCTCCTACCGCGACCTGGCCGGCTTCGGCCGGCGCGCGATGGACGTCCCCCCGGAGGAACTGGCCGACGAGATCGCCTACCAGATCGGCGCCCTCCAGGTCTTCGCCCGCGCGGCCGGCTCCCGCGTCTCCTACGTCAAGCCGCACGGCGCCCTCTACAACCGCGTGGTGGCCGACTCCGACCAGGCCGAGGCGGTGGTCGCGGGCGTGCTGCGGGCCGGGGCGGTCTGCGACGGCCCGCTGCCGGTGCTCGGCCTGCCCGGCTCCCGCCTGCTGGCCGTCGCCGACGGCGTCGGGCTGCCGGTGGTCGCCGAGGCCTTCGCCGACCGCGCCTACACCTGGGCCGGCACCCTGGTACCCCGCCGCGACCCGGACGCGGTGGTGCACGACCCGGAAGCGGTGATCACCCGCGCGGTCGGCATCGCCCGGGACGGCGTCGTGGAGGCCGTCGGCGGCGAGTCGATCGCCGTCGAGGCGCGCTCCCTGTGCGTGCACGGCGACACCCCCGGCGCCGCCCAGCTCGCCTGGCGGGTGCGCGGCGCCCTCGCCTCGGCGGGGGTGCGGGTGGAGGCCTTCACGTGACGGTACCGGAGAAGGCGGCGCAGGGCGGGTCGGTGGCGGACGGAACGGCACAGGGCTCGCCGGGCGGGGCCGGGGCCGTCGGCGGCCGTGGCGGGGCACCGGACGGCGCGCCGGGCGCCTCGGGGCAGCCGGACCCCCCGGAGATCCGGCACGTCGGCGACCGGGCCCTGCTGGTCGAGGTCGGCGGTACGGCCGAGGTGAGCGCCCTGTACGGCTGGCTGCGCGAGCAGCAGGCGGCGGGCGCGCTGCCCGAGGTCGAGGAGATCGTCCCCGCGGCGCGGACCGTGCTGCTGGACGGCGTCGCCGACCTCCCCGCGCTGGCCGCCCTGGTGCGCGGCCCCCGGCCCACCGCGTCGACCGGCGCCCCCGGCCCGCTGCTCGACGTCCCCACCGTCTACGACGGCGCCGACCTCGCCGAGGTGGCGGCCCGATGGGGCGTCTCCGCGGAGGCGGCGGTCCGGATCCACACCGAGGCCGAGTACGAGGTCGCGTTCTGCGGCTTCGCCCCCGGTTTCGGCTACCTCACCGGTCTGCCCGAGCGGTACTGGGTGCCGCGTCGCGACACTCCGCGCAGCTCCGTCCCGACCGGCTCGGTCGCCCTGGCCGGCCCGTACACCGGGGTGTACCCGCGTTCCTCGCCCGGCGGCTGGCAGCTGCTCGGGCGGACGTCGCTGGCGCTCTGGGACTCCGGTCGCGACCCGGCCGCGCTGCTGGCGCCGGGCGTGCGGGTACGGTTCACGGCCGAGCGCGACACCGCGGCACGTGTCACCGCCGCACGTGTCACGGCCGTGCACGGCGGCCGTGGCCGAGCCCAGGGCGCGGCCGGCGGCGGGGAGGGGACACGTTGACCAGGCACGGCGAGGGCGCCCGGTGAAGGGCGTGACGGAGCTGGAGGTCGTCCGGCCGGGCCCGTTGACGACCGTTCAGGACCTCGGGCGGCGGGGCGTCGCCCACCTCGGGGTACCCCGGGCGGGCGCGCTGGACGAGCCCGCCCTGCGCGCCGCCAACCGGCTGGTGGGCAACGACCCGGACGCGGCCGGGCTGGAGACCACCCTCGGCGGGGTCGCCCTTCGCGCACTCGGCCCGGTCCTCGTCGCCGTCACCGGCGCGGCGGCCCCGGTCCTGGTGGACGGGCGGGCCGCGGCCTGGGGTACGGCCGTCGCCGTCCCGGCCGGCGCGGTGGTCGAGGTCGGCGCCGCCACCCACGGGGTGCGCGGCTACCTGGCGGTGGCGGGCGGGATCGCCGTCCCACCGGTGCTCGGCAGCCGCTCGGCCGACCTGCTGTCCGGCCTCGGCCCCGCCCCGCTGGCCGCCGGCGACCGACTGCCGGTCGGACCGCCCCCCTCGTACCGGCCGCTGCCCGACCAGGTGCCGCTGCCCGCGCACCCGGCCGAGCTGGTGCTGCGCCTGTGCCTCGGCCCGCGCGCGGACTGGTTCGAACCGCAGTCGGTGGCCTGGCTGGCCCGCGAGCACTACCGGGTCGCCCCGGCCAGCAACCGGATCGCGCTCAGGACCGAGGGCCCGTCCGTCACCCGGGCCCGGGGCGGCGAACTCCCCAGCGAGGGCATGGTGCTGGGCGCGGTCCAGATCCCACCGGACGGTCGGCCGGTCGTGTTCCTCGCCGACCACCCCACCACCGGCGGCTACCCCGTCGTCGGCGTCGTCCCCCCGGCCGACCTGGCCGGCGCCGCCCAGGCCCGCCCGGGCACCCCGGTCCGCTTCGTCCTGCTCCCGGGGAGGCCCGGCCCTCCGGAACGGCCCGGCCCTCCGGAACGGCCGGGTCTTCCGGGACGGCCGGGTCTTCCGAGCCGGTAGGAGTCACGCCGAGCCGTAGGAGTCGCCCCGGGCCGCTGTGCGGCACCCGGGCCCCGCCGCTACTCGAAGCAGGTCGGACAGGGCCTGGTCGCCACCCGGGCGGTGTTGCCCGCGGTGGCGCGCAGCGGCTGCTCCTCCGTGATGTGGTGGCCGGAGACCGGCACGGTCACCCAGCCGAACTGAGGCGCCGTCAACGTGCTCTCCGTGAGGTGCGAGCAGCCCCGGCGGTGGGCGTAGCCCGTGTTCGAGACGATGACCGCCGCGCCCTCCGGCCAGCCCGCCCAGGCCGCGCCGAGGGTGTTCCGGCGGTGATCGGCGCGGGGAACGGAACCGTCGGCCGGACAGTCGCACCAGAGCATGTCGCAGCGCTCGCACCGCTCGGCAGCCATTCCCCGCTCCTTCGTCTCGACACCCGATGGGGCGGATCCTACGGCGGGCGGATGCCATCACGGGCAGATACCGGGGCTCGCAGATGGCGGGGCAGGCGGATCGCAGGGTGGGGGGTCACAGGGCGGGCGGATTCGTGTCGGGCCCCGGGAGTGGCCGGCTCACCGGGCCAACAGGGCCTCGGCGAGGACGCGTTGGGCCGGGTCGATGGCGGGTGTGCCGTCCTCGATGTCCCACAGGGCGTTCTGCAGGACCCGGGCCAGGGTCCACGCGGTGGCGCGGGAACGGTCGAGGACGAGGGTGTCGGTCATCAGGTCGAAGCGGTGGCGCAGCGCCCGCGGGACGTCGCCGGTGGCGGCGAGGTCGCTCCAGCGGTTGCGAAGGGCCGGGAGGAGTTCGAAGGCCGGATCCCCGGCGAGCGGCTTCGGGTCGATGGCGAGCCAGGGCGCGCGGGGGTCGGGGCCGGGCGGGGCGAGCACGTTGCCGTAGTGCAGGTCCCAGTGCAGGAGGCGGTCGCCGGGCTCGCCCCGCACCTCCCGGAGGGCGGCCGCGCAGTCGGCGAGCAGGCGGCGGTCGGCCGGGTCGGCGAGCTCGGCAAGCCCCTCCGGGGTATCGCCCAGCAGTTCGTCGGCGAGGTCGGACAGCCGGCGCAGACCGGGCGGCGCCGGGTGGGCCGTCAGGTCAGCCAGCAGCTCGGCGAGGATGCGCAGCGCGGCGGTGCCGTCCGGTACGGCGAGCAGTGAACGGTCCGGGTCCAGGCGTTCGAGCAGCATCGCACCGGACACCTGGTCCTGGTCGAGCAGCCGGACGGCGCTCCGGCCGTCCCAGGTGCGCAGGGCGGTGGGCTCGCCCGCCGTCTCCTCGTCCACCGGCTGGAGCTTGAGGACAGCGGGTGTGCCGTCCGCCCGCAGCACGGGGAGCACCAGCGCGACCATGCCGTGGGCGGGCGAACCGTCCGGACGCAGCGCCCAGCGGTCCATCAGCTCCTCGGTGAGCAGCGGGAGGCCGGCCGCCCAGGCCCGGCCGACCTCACCGAGGGAGTCGGCCAGCGACGCCGCCAGGGCTTCCGGGACCAGGGGCGGCTCGGGCGGCGGCGCGGAGGCGACGTTCGTCATGGGCGGCGGCTCCTACTGGCGGGTCGGGCTTCGACGGGTGCCCTCGGGCGGGGTGGCACGACGTGCGGGTACGACCCGGTCCGCTGATGCGGCACGTCGTGCCGGGGTGGCACGACGTGCCGTCAGCCGGGCCGCGACGATGTGGCACACCATGCCGGTACGGCGCAACGCGCCAGAGCGGCACGAACTGCCACCCGGGCGGCAGTCACCTGCACAACGTGCCGGCCGCGCCCGCCGTGCCGCCCTGGCATGACGTGCCGGACCGGCACGGCACTGCACCCGGACGCGCGGGGTGGCACATTGCGCCGGACCGGCACGACATGCCACCCCGGCACATTGCGTCAGCGGCTGCCCAGCGCCTCGGCGGAAGCCTTTGCAAAGGCGTCCGGGTTGTCGAACATCACGTTGTGACCGGCGTCCGGAATCGCCGTCACGACCACGCCCGCCTCCCGCAGGCGGTCCCCGCCCGGGAACTCACCGTCGACCTCGGGGTAGAGGAACGCACGCGGGAGGTCCAGGCCGATCAGCATCTCGCGCAGCGTCGGGACGGTGCCGCGGGTCCCGTGGACGGCGGTGCGGTAGAGCGCCTCGGGACCGGCCAGCCGCATGGTGGACCACCAGAACGGCCCGACCCATTGCCCCACCTCCTGCATGCCCCCGCCCAGGAACTCCTCCTCGGTGAAGGTGGCGATCCCGCTGCTGCCCGGGCTGCGGGTGGGGGTGATCGGGTCGAGGTTGGAGTCCACCAGGACGAGCCGGGAGACCAGGTGCGGGTGCCGGTGGGCCAGCACGATCGCGACCGCGCCGCCCATGCTGTGCGCGACGACCTCGACATCCGTCACACCGGCGGCGTCCAGGGCGGTCGCCACCGCATCGGCGTGGGCCTCCAGGGTGTACGAGAAGTCGGCGGGCCGGTCGCTGATGCCGAAGCCCAGCAGGTCGAGCAGGAGCGAGCGATGCCCGGCGAGCAGCGGGTGGACGGCGGCGGCGGCGAAGTAGACGGGCGAGCTGGCGCCGAGACCGTGCAGGTACAGCCGGACCGGCCCGGCACCGGGGATCTCCACCCAGCGGATCCGGTCGCCGTTCGGGGTGACGGGGGCTTCTCGCATGGCATTGCTCCTTGCTCGGACGCGGGAACGCGGTTCGGAAACACTCGACGACGAACGCCCGACGGCGAACCCCGGGACGCTCGGTGTGACCATACCTCGGCATCGAGGTATAGCGGTATCGATATATCTCAGCGCGTCTGAGAGAGTGGTCCCATGCTGAAACTCGCGATCCTCGGGTTCCTCCACGACCGGCCGCTGCACGGCTACGAGCTGCGGAGACACCTCGCCGCACTCACCGGCCACGTCCGACCGATCAGCGACGGCACGCTCTACCCGGCGATCAAGCGGCTGGAGGCCGCAGGCCTGCTGGTGCGCGAGACCGAGCCGGGGACGGCGGCGGCGCCGCGGCACACCCTCCACCTCACCGAGGCAGGCCGGGCAGCACTCCTCGACCGCCTGCGCGCGCCGGAGCCCCTGGACATCAGCGACGAGAACCGCTGGTTCACCGTGCTCAGCTTCCTGCGCCACCTGGCCGACCCCGCCGAGCAGGCCGTCGTCCTCCGGCGCCGGCTCGCGTTCCTCGGCGAGCCGGCCAGCTTCTTCTACGACGGCGACCGGCCGGTCGGCGCGGAGGAGTTCGCGGACCCGTTCCGACGCGGCATGCTGCTGATCGCCCGAGCGACCACCGACACCGAACTGGCCTGGCTGCGCGAGACCCTGGCAGACCTGGAGGACGCGCGGCAGTAGGCCGCGGCCACCCGGCAGCCCACCCCGCCCGCACACGACCGCGGCCCGTACCGACCTGGCGAACGGTCGGCACGGGCCGCGACTGCGAGGCGCACCCGGCGCAGGGCACTCAGTGCTGGTGGTGGGCGTGGACGACCGCATGGCCGCGACCGCGGGCGATCATCCACCGGTTGACCGGGACGGTCAGGAGGAAGGCGAGGGCCAGCGAACCCGCCAGGGCGAACCAGAACAGCACGTCACCGAGGCCGGCGTCCATCGCACCCGGGACGGTGACCATCACGGTGTTGTCGATCAGCTCCATGACCAGGATCGAGACGGTGTCCGCGGCCAGCGCCACCTTGACCGCCGCGCGGACGTCCAGGCCGGCCCGCAGGACGCCGCGCATGGTCAGCGCGTAGCCGAAGACGAAGGCCAGCAGGACCGAGAGCGCCACGGTCGCACCGTTGTGCAGGCCGAAGGCGGTACCGAGGACCATCCCGAGGATCTCGCCGATGGCGCAGCCGGTGAGGCAGTGCAGGGTGGCCTGCGCGGCGGTCCGCCAGCCCGACCCGGCCGCGACCCCCTGGTGGGCGCCGTGCCCGGCGTGCGCGTCGCGCCCGCCCTGGACCTCGTGCCCACCGTGTGCGGCCTGCCCTCCCGGGCGGTTCTCGTGCTCGTGGTGCTTGTGGTGCTCGTGGTGCGCAGGCTGTGCCATGTCGTCCTCCGCGTGCTCTCCGGCGCCGGTTCCCTCGGCGCTTCGATGCTCAACATATACCCCCTGGGGGTATCCAGGCCAGCTTCGACTCCCCCCGAATCCCGCCGCACCCTCCCTCCCGCCTTCCCCCTCACCCTCCCCCTCGCCCGGCCTCCCGCCGAAGGCCCCCTTCCCGAAGGCGCCCGCCCGTGTTCCGATGGACGGCATGAGCCTTGAGCGACGCAAGGGCTACGACGGAACGGGACCGGGGGCGATCACCCCGGACGGCTGCGCCGTCGAGCTCTGGGAACGACTACCGGTGGGCGACGAACCGGACGTGATCGCCCGGGCCGCACCCGCCGGCGCCCGCATCCTCGAACTCGGCTGCGGGGTGGGCCGGGTGACACATCCCTTGACGGAACGCGGGTTCCAGGTCACGGCGGTGGACGAGTCACCCGAGATGCTGGCCCGGGTCCGCGGCACCCGGACGGTCCGCAGCCCGATCGAGCAGCTGGACCTCGGCGAGCGCTTCGACGTCGTCCTGCTCGGGTCCTTCCTGGTGCACGCGGGCGACCTGGCCGTCCGCCGGGGCCTCCTGGACACCTGCCGCCGCCACGTCGCCGACGGCGGCTGCGTGCTGATCCAGCGCGAGGGCGCGGACTACCACGACAACGTGCCCCGCGAGCGCCGGATCGGCCGGGACGGCATGTCCCGCGTGGTGTCGGACACCCCGGTGGAACCGGGCGTGCACGCCGTCCTGATCGAGTTCGAGTTCCCGGACGCGCGCTGGACCCACACCTTCCGCTCCCGGCCGCTCGACACGGCCCAGTTCGAGCAGGCCCTTGCGGACGCCGGGCTGGCCGTGGACGCGTATCTGACGGAGGACCGCACCTGGGTCCGCGCGCTCGCGACGGGCTGACCGCCCGGGGCCGCGACGCGGGGGGCGACGGGCGCCGCAATGCGGGGGCCGTGGGGGCGGCGACGCCGGGGCGGTGGGGGCGGCGCGGAGAGTCGTCACCTTCACCGCGTACCATGGCGCGCGCGCCGGGCCTGCGCGCGGCCTGTGCGCCGGGCGGGACCGGCGGTTCGCATGCCATCGGCATGTGCCCCGGGCATGCCGTCGGCATGCTCCCGCACCGACCAGCAAGGACCACTGATGCGCACCGAGCGACGGATACCCCGGGCGGGTGTCCGGTGATCGAATGGTTCCACGGGGCCGTCCTCGGCCTGATCCAGGGTCTCACCGAGTTCCTGCCGATCTCCTCCAGCGCCCACCTGCGGGTCTTCTCGGCCCTGCTGGGCTGGGACGACCCTGGTGCGGCGTTCACCGCCGTGACCCAGCTCGGCACCGAGTCCGCGGTGCTGATCTACTTCCGCCGTGACATCGCCTCGATCGTGAAGACCTGGACGCTCTCGCTGTTCCGTCCGGCGCTGCGCTCGCACCAGGACGCCCGGATGGGCTGGTTCGTGATCATGGGCACCCTGCCGATCGGCATCCTGGGCAAGCTGTTCCAGGACTCCATCGAGACCAACCTCCGCGACCTGCGGATCATCGGCACCACGCTGATCGTCTTCGGCCTGATCCTCGCGGTGGCCGACCGCACCCGGGCGGTCCGGCACGCCAAGCCGATCACCGACCTGACCCTGCCGCACGCGGCCGGATACGGCCTCGCCCAGGCGCTGGCGCTCATCCCGGGCGTGTCACGCTCCGGCGGCACCATCAGCGCGGGCCTGCTGCTCGGCTACAGCCGCGAGGCGGCGGCCCGCTACTCGTTCCTGCTCGCCATCCCGGCGGTGCTGGCCTCGGGCCTGCTGGAACTCTTCAAGATCGGCGAGGGCCCGGCGCCCGCCTGGGGCCCGACCGTCCTGGCCACCCTGATCGCCTTCGTGGTCGGTTACGCCGCGATCGCCTGGTTCCTGAAGTACATCTCGAACAACAGCTTCATGCCGTTCGTGGTCTACCGCGTGCTGCTCGGCATCCTGATCATCGTCCTGGTGAGCGTCGGCACGCTCAGCCCCGACGCCGGCGTGGTCAAGTAGCGCGAGAACTGGAACGGCATTGCAGAACGCCGGGCCCGGTCCGCAGGACGACGACACCGAAACCGGACCGGCACACCGAAACCGGACCGGCACAGCGAAGCCGACCCAGCAGCAGCGGCAACGGCACTGACAGCGGCACTGACACTGGCACGATCCGGCGCGGCAGGAGAACGGCCCGGGCGCAGAAGCGCCCGGGCCGTTCGTCGTATCGAGCCGACGGCCTGCCGCCTAGCGTCCGCGCTCGCGGGCGGCGGTCAGGCGGCCGCGGACGGCGGCGTGGACCTCGGCCTCCTCGGCCGGGTCGGCGGCGAGGCGGCGCAGGCGCTCCAGCACGCGGGCGTCGCCGGTGGTGGCGACATGCCGGGCGGCGAGCTCCCGGGTGGCCTCCTCGCAGTCCCAGAGGCACTCGACGGCCGGGCCCTCGGGGAAGTGCACGTCGGTCGCGGCGAGCGCGCGGGCCGCACGGCCGCGCAGCTCGGACGAGGCGGCCTCGCCGTAGATGTGGCGCAGGACGGGGACGGCTCCGGCGGCGGCCAGCCGCCCCGCGCCGTCGACCAGCGACCCGAGCCCGGTGCCGGAGACCCCGCGCACCGAGACCCAGCGGCGCAGTCCGTCGACCACCAGGGGCGCGTCGCAGGCCTCGCCGGCATCGGCCAGCAACTGGACGGCGGCCTCCCCCAGGGCGCTGTCGGCGCCGCCGGTGGCCGGGTCGGCCCAGCGGCGGGCGTGGGCGAGGGCCTCGGGGCCGCGCATCCGGCCGAGCAGTTCCAGGGCGGTGCGCACGATCCGGTCGTCGACATCGGCGGCGGCGGCCTCGATCAGCGCGGCGGCAGCCGGGTCCTGCTGGTCGACCAGGTAGCGCAGGGCGGCCCGCCGCGCGCCGGGCAGACCGCCGCCGGCGGCCTCCAGCACGGCGGGACGGTCCTCGGGGCGGACCACGGCGGCCAGGCAGCGGGCGGCCGCGGCCGCCCGGCGGTCGCCGGCATCGGGGCCGGCGGGATCACCGTCGGACCCACGGGTCGACTCGGGGCGGTCGGGCTGCCGGGTGAAGGCGCCGGCGGTCAGTCCGCCGAGGTCGCCCTGGTCGGCCCAGACCAGCACGTCGGCGGTGGACCAGCCAGGGGTGGCGCCGCTGCGGTTCAGCTGGCGCTGCCAGACGTCGAAGGGGGACTGCTCGCTCGCGGCCGCGACCCTCGGGTGGTACGCGGCCCAGAGCCGCCAGGGCCTGGGCTCGTACGCGCCGCGGATGACCTCGCGCAGCTCGGCGTCGCCCTCGGGGCCGGGTGCGAACCGGTCCAGCACCGCGGTGCCGAGCAGCAGCAGGCCGCGGTCGTCGTCGCGCAGCGCCAGCTCGTCCAGGGCCCAGGCCCAGTTGGTACCGGTGGCGGCGTACTCGCGCAGCATCAGCAGCGCGTCGCGCCGGCCGTACGCGGCGAGGTGGCCCAGGACGGACAGCGCGAGGCCCGTCCGGCCCTCGTCGTCGTCGAGGAGGTCCTCCGGGTCGTGCAGGTGGTCCTCGATGCCGCCGAGCGGCGCCTCCAACTCCATGTAGAGGCGCGCGTAGTAGAGGGAGCGGTTCTCGACCTGCCAGTCGGCTCGCGGATCCCTGGTGACGCACTCCTGCAGCGCGGCAATGGCTTCGGTGCGGTCGGCGGCCAGCGCATGGAGCTGCCCGTCACCGCGGCCTCGCTGAAGGAGGCCTAGGAGGCTGGCACTAGGTGCTATCACTGGCTCGAACATGAGGTCAGCATCCGTTGCGGCGGTCGTAGTGGCAACGGGATTTCCGTCGCCGGGGTCTCTGGTCGGTACTGCGGTGGGCGCCCGGGCGCCGGAATCACCGAAGGTTACCGCCTGGGACGCCCCGCCGCACACAGGGCAATGGACCCCCGTACCGCACTGGCATATGCCGGAGGAATTTTGCCGGGATCTCGGCGAATCCCCCACCGGGGGGACGCGGCTGTGCGACAGTCGTTCCACCACCCCGCCCCGCCCCCGGCCCGATGGATATGCTATGAGCCCTCCCAGCCCCGCCGCCCGTCCGCCGGGCGCCGCCACGGTAGGCGGCCCGACGGACGAACCGGCAGGCGAACCGGCCGCCACGGCGACCGGCCCGGTGGACGACGCGACGGACGGCAGCGTGGGCAGCACGACGGACGGCACCGCACAGACGCCGCCCGGTCCCGGCGTCGGCTCGGCCGAGTGGGACCTGCTGACCGACGACATCCGGTGGTCGGCGGAGGCGTTCCGGCTGCTCGGGTGCGACCCCGGGCAGGCCCCGCTCAGCCTCGACCGACTGCCCGACCGGCTCGACGAGGCCGACCGGCCGCTGCTGCGCCGGATGATGACCGACGCCCTGGTGCACGGACGCTGCGCGGTCGGCACCGTCCTGGTCCGGCGGCCCGGCGGCGGACACGGCGCCGTCGAGTGCGCGGGCGAGCCGGTGGTCGGCCTGGACGGCACCGTCACCGCGCTGCGGATGATGCTTCGCCCGGCCTGACCGGACCCGCTCCGGCCGACGCCGGCCCGCACGACGCCGCTCCACCCGACGCCCGTCCACCCGAAGCCGGCCCGCCCGAAGCCCGAGCGTGCTCCCGTCCGGAATCGCCCTGCCCCGGTCGCGCCCTGCCCGGCCGCACCCGGGTCGACGCTCCGCCCACGCCCCGGGCCCGAAGCCCGGCCCGAAGCCCGGCCGGGGATCAGGCCAGCTTCGGCCGGTTCTTGGCGTCCGCCGTCCGCAGCTCCCGGCCCAGCTCGGCCCGGAGCTCGTCCACCACCGGCAGGCCCCGGTAGCGGGCGGTCAGCCGGTACATCTCCCGCAGCCGGTCCCAGGTCCGGTGCGAGGAGTTCTGGCCGATCAGGTTCATCACCATCTTGGCCTGGAACTCGGCCGCGTCCGGCTCGCCGGTGATCCAGTGGACCGAGGCCAGCGTGAGCCGGTCGAACAGCGCCGAGCGCAACTGCCCGGTGCCCTCGCGCAGCTTGATCACCCGCTCGGCGTGCCGACGGGCCTGCGGGGCGGCCGACTGGTCGTGCTCGGAGAGCGTGCGCAGCACCAGCGCCTGCATCCCGCGCAGCTCGGCCTCGTCGAACACCTGCATCCAGGACGGCGGCGGCTCGGGCATGTCCTCGGCGAACAGCTCCTCGGCCTCGCCGAGCAGCCTCCAGGTGTCCTGCGAGTGCCCGATCGAGGCGTGCGCCCAGGCCTCCACGGTGTTCAGCATCGCCCGCGTTCTGGGCAGCACCTGGCCGCCGCTCGCCCTGGCCGCCGACATCAGGTCGAGCGCGTCGTCGGCCCGGCCGAGGTGGACCATCTGCCGGGCGGCCCGGGAGATCGCCTCGCCGGCCCGCGGCCGGTCGCCGGCCTCCTTGGCCGACTCCGCGGCGATCATGAAGTACTTCTGCGCCGTCGGCTCCAGGCCCACGTCGTGCGACATCCACCCGGCCAGCACCGCCAGGTTGGCGGCGACCAGCCACAGCCGCTGCTCCACCACCTGGTTGTGGCGGTGCGTCAGCAGTCCGCCCACCTCGTTGAGCTGGCCGACGACCGCCTTGCGCTGCAGGCCGCCGCCGCGCGCCGCGTCCCAGGCCCGGAAGACCTGGACCGAGCGCTCCAGCGCCTCCACCTCCTCGAGCCCGACCGGGCCCGCGTCGTACACATCCACCACCGGCCGCGCACCGCCCTGGGTGACGACCTGCCGGGGGCCGGGGGCCGAGGCCGCGTACGCGACCGCGTCCCCGCCCAGCCAGCCCTTCAGGGAGTCGGCGATGACCGCCCCGGCCGTGAGCGCGGCGCCCGCGCCCACCAATCCACGTCGGTTGAGCATGAGGTCCATTCCCGTGAACTCGGTGAGGACCGCGGCCGTTCGATCCGGCTCCCATGGCACTGCTGCGGACTGCGCCGCTCCGGACCTGGTGGGCCGGTGTCGTTCCAGACCGAGGTCCTCAGTGGTGACGACACGGCCGAGCCGCTCCGTGAACACGGCTGCCAACACCCTCGGCACCGGATCGCGCGGGATCTCCCCCTGCTCGATCCAGCGCCGTACCCTCGAGGTGTCGGTGGACAACTGCTGCTGTCCCATCGCGGCACCCCGGCGGTTGACCAGCCGCGCGAGCTCGCCCTTCGACCATCCGGTCAGGACGAACAGGTCGGCGAGTCGGGTGTTGGGTCCCCTGCTCACGTGAAGCCCCCAGGTTCCTCGGCTGGTTCGAGGCTAGAGGCTCCGTCATGTGCCAGGCGAGCATTCGCCAGGCTTCGCCAGGGTCCGCCACATTACTAACCAGTGCCGTCCGGGTGTCATGTAGAGGTGCGCCACCTCGCCCCTCGGGTCGGAGGCGCCCAACGCCGGGTCCGGGGTCCTCCCCCGTCCGTGTCACAGGGCGTC
This sequence comes from Kitasatospora sp. NPDC058170, assembly GCF_042883905.1. Lineage (NCBI taxonomy): Bacteria > Bacillati > Actinomycetota > Actinomycetes > Kitasatosporales > Streptomycetaceae > Kitasatospora > Kitasatospora sp. NPDC058170. The sequence goes on along the minus strand of NZ_JBHVUV010000038.1, from coordinate 56,499 downwards.
CCCGGTCCTCACCCGAGGGGGTGGCGCGGCCGGGTGGCGCGGGGGCGCCGGGCACGGCCACGGCAGCACCGGTCGACCGCATTCCCCAGGGTGCGGGCGGCCGGCCCACTGCCGCAGGGGCTTCGGCCCCGCGTCCGTGCCCGGCGCCCGCGCTCCACCCATCGCACCGGGAAAGGGCCGCCGTCACGCCAGGAAGCACACGGCACCGGCCTCCCCGCACCGCGGGGCCCACCCGCCGACGGACAGGAAGGGACCTCCCTCACCCCATGTACTCCTCAGCGACCACCCCCACGCCGACCGCGACCCGCACCGCGCTGCGCCCCCCCACCGCAGCCACCGGCCGTCCCGGCCCGAAGCAGGTGCCGCCGAGCCGCCCCGCGGCCCCGCGCGGTGCCGACGGCCGGTCCACGGACGCGCGGGGCCAGGCCGGCCGTGCGGCGCTGGGACTGCGCACCCCCGAGGCCTCCCCGGCCACCGCCCCCCGGCCCCCCTTCGCGCGTCCCGGCGACGGCCGGGCACTGCGCCCGCCGCACCGCCCGGGCCAGCCCGGCGGTCCCGAGCGGATCGACCCGGCCGCCCTGCAGACGCCGACGGTGCGGGCCGCCCTCGCGGGCGTCGCGCGGATATGCCCCGCGTTCACCCCGCGCCAGGTGCTGCGCGAGGGGAGCCGCCACATCCTGGTGGCGGGCACCATCGGACGTGCCCCGGTGGTCGCCAAGTGCCTTTCCCCGCAGGCGGTGCGCGGTGAGCACTTCGAGCAGCTGGTGGCGGACTTCCACCACGAGGTCGCGGTCTACCGCGCCTTCGTCCGGCACCGCCCGCCGGTGCGGCTGCCCCGGCTGGTCGCGGCCGACCACGACCGCTGCGTGCTCGTCATGGAGCGCGTGCCCGGCCGGCCGGCCGCCCGCGAGCGCCACCCCGTCAACTCGCCCACCCCCGGCGAGGTCAGGGCGCTGCTCACCGCCGTCCGCACGCTCAACCTGTGGCGGCCGCCGACCGACGTCTTCCAGCCACGGCTGGACTACCAGTTGGAGGTGGCCCGGTACCACTCGGTGGGCCAGCTCACCGACCGGGACGCCGGCGACCTGCGCGGCCTGCTGCACGGCCTGACCCACACCCCGCTCCAGCTCTGCCACGGCGACGCGCTGCTCAGCAACATGCTGCTGGCGCCCTCCGGGCCGGTGCTGGTGGACTGGGAGCAGGCCGGCTGGTACCTGCCGGGCTACGACCTCGCGGTGCTCTGGAGCGTGCTCTCCGGGGACACCGCGGCCCGCCGCCAGATCAGCCAACTCGCCCAGAGCGGCGGCACGCTGGCCCGGGACGCGTTCCTGGTCAACCTGGTGCTGGTGCTGATGCGGGAGATCCGGCTGTACGACGTGCCGGGCGCCGGCGAGGAGCAGCGGATCATGATCCGCCGGCTGTACGACGACGCCGCGCTGGCCCGCCGGGCCGTCCGGGCCGCGGTCGGCACCCGCTGAGGTCGGGGCCTGACGTCAGGTTGGTTCAGAGCCTCAGGGCCTGAGGACAGGCCCTGAGGCTCTGAACCTGAGGACAGGACCCTGAAGTCGGGCGCTCAGGGCGGCCGCTCGGCGCCCTGCCCGGGTCGGGGCTACGGCCGCGGGCCGCCGCGCTCCAGGGCGGCCCGCCCGGCGGCGTCCAGGACGGCCTCGTCCGGGGCGAGGTGCACCCGGCTGCTGAGCACGTCGCGCAGGTAGCGCTCCAGCGGGTGACGCCGGCTCAGCCCCGGGTTGCCGGTCAGCGAAACCGCCTGCTGCACGGCCGCTATCGCGGCGCGGGTGGCCAGCAGGTGGGCGGGGCCGGTCCGGGCCACGGCGTCCGGCTCGGCCAGGTCGACCCGGGGGGCCAGGCCGTTGACCAGTTCCTCGGCGCCGATCAACTGGGCCTCGATCTCGCCCAGGGCGCCGCGGTAGCGGGGCAGGCTGCCGAGCGGCTCGGTCAGATTGGCCGGAGTGCGCTGGTTGAGGAAGCGGACCAGCCAGTCCTGGGCGGAGCGGGCGACCCCGAGGGCGACGGCGGAGAGCGCCAGATCGTGCCAGGCGCGGGTGAGTTCGGCGGTGGCGGCCCGGCCGGGGCCGGGTGCCGCGGAGGCCTTCGGCGCGGTCAGGCCGAGCGCGAGGTCGGCCGGTACCCGGACAGCGTCCAGCACCACGTCGTGGCTGGCGCTGGCCCGCAGGCCGAGCTGGTCCCAGGTCGGGTCGACCTCGATGCCCTCACTCTCGCCGCGCACCAGGAAGGTGCCGATCCGCGGTACCGGCTCGTCGGTCCGCGCGGTGACGGCCATCCAGGCCAGCGCCTCGGCGCCGGCACAGTACGTCTTGCGGCCGCTGAGCAGCCAGCCGTCGCCCTCCCACCGGGCCACCGTGGCCGGCGGTCCACCGGCGCCGTGGGCGCCGCCGCCCTGGCCGCCGGGCTCCGCGCGCAGGGTGTTGACCAGCGCCGGGCCGCGCCGGGACTCGGTGAGCAGCCGCCGGTAGCCGGCCGTCGGCCAGGTGGCGGTCCGGGCCTGCTCGGCGTGCTGGAGCAGGGTGAACGCCGTGACCACGGCCACCGAGGCGTCCCCGCGCCCGAGTTGGGCGAGGACCCGCACGACGTCGGCGAGCGTGCCGCCCGGTCCGCCATACCGCTGGGCGACCGTCAGGGTGAGCAGTCCGGCCTCGTGCACCGCCTCGATGCCCTGGTACGGGAAGGTCGCGTCCCGGTCGTGCTCCTCCGCGCGGGCGGCGAGCAGGTCGACGACCCGGGGCAGTCCGGCGAGGGCTGCGGCGAGCGGCGACTGGTCGCCGGTGCTGGTGGTCGCGGTGCTGATCATGGTGCTGGTGCCTCCGGGCGGCAGCGTGGGCTCGGCAACTGCGGGCGGCACGCCGGACGGGCGCGCAATACCGGTTGGCGGCCCCGGGGGTCAGCGCAATACCCGCCCCCGGATCGGCGCCGGCCGCTCGGCCGACCACCCGCCGCCTCGGGGACGAATCCCCCTCAGTGGCCCGGACACGCCGCGCTGGCGGTGCGCCGCAGGTCCAGATAGCTGCGGCGGGTCAGCAGCGGGAGACGGCACGACATGTTCGCGACTGTACGAAGCGGTGATCGAAACCGTCAAGCAGCGCCCGGGGAGCGGGCCCCGGCCCGACCGGGCCGACGCACCCGTCCCGCCGGGTTCAGCCCTGCTGGAACATGTCCGCCGGGAGCGGCTTGAGCAACTGGTAGAGGTCGTCCGAAATCGGCCGGTCCCAGGAGGCGATGGTGACCTGGACGCCGTCGCTGCGCCCGAACTGGGAGCAGAACACCCGACCCTCGCTGACCTTGACCTTCTTCACGATCAGCAGGTCGTCGCCGAGCATCACGGGGAAGTCCTCGACCGAGACGAACTCGACCGGTTCTTCGTTCTCCAGCGCCGCGAGCAGCTGCCGGACCTCGAAGGGCACCTCGTCCCCGGTCTCCCTGGCGGGCGAGCCCTCGGGGAGGTTGCCGATGAACATCGCCGGGCCTCTGCCCCCGAACAGGTCGTAGCGCAGGAAAATACCCTGGCAGGAGCCGTCCGGGCCGGTCATCATGGCCGCACCGAAGTCGCCGGGCCAGTCGCCCGGGTCCATCGCGAGCACGTCGAAGTCCGGGCCGGCGGGCTGTCCGGAGCGACGGCGGAGAAAAGACATGGGAACATCGTACGTGCCCGGCACACCGCCTTCGCGGGGTGGGTGGGGCGCCGGACGGAGATCCACGCTCAGAGACCAATGTTGACTCTGAGCAACCGTCCGGGCTACGTTCGGTTCAGCACGACAGCCGTTCTGGGTTTCACCCTCCGGGGGGACGGCATGTCGCAACGCGGCCCTACACGCGTATCCCTCACTGTGCACATTGTCGTGCCGATCCGCCGAGCACCCAGCTTCGTCGTCGCACACAGCACAGCACACAAGCCAACATTTCCATGTCACACAAGCAAGGTCCGCGGGGCCCCGGCCCGTCGCTCCCGCGGATCTGCTCGGGACGCCGCCGCGTGGGGGCGTGCGGGTCCCGAGCACCCGGTTCCGCCGTCGAGTCGCTCTCGGCGTCGGTGCCAGCCTCCCGGCGACTGCCGGCCCCTTGTGGGCCGGGACCGGCCGACGCACCCCGGTGCGCAGGGGATGACTGGGAGGCAGGCCTGGCTAGCGCTGCCGGGCCACACAGCAGGCGCCGTGTCTGGCCGCGTGGGGGCGGTGGGCACGGCGTCTGCCTGTGCTCATACTCTGAGCTGCGTTTGTCTAACAGTCAACAGAAATTATGACGGGGCACGCTCAAGCGATGATCTGTGACCTGGCGGGTAGGGAAACGTGACCTGCGGGGTGGTGTCCGGGGGTTTGACGGGGGTTCGGCGGCCCGTCAGGTCTGCACCAATGGGCAGGACTGAAGCCGCTGCGCTGCCCCAAGGCGCTGACCGGAGCACCCTTTCGCGAGTCCGCCCGGCATCGTCAAACCCGCCCGGAGGGGATCCCTACGGATCGGGAACGCCGGCACGGGTCGGGCAGACTGTGCGAAGCAGACTGTGCGAATCGGGCAAATGGCTCGGGCGGGGCGGGTCGTACGGAAGCGGGCCCCGGCGAAGGGGCCCGCTCGAATCCCGACTCAGGTGAGGTCGAACTCGCCGTCCCGCGCGCCGAGCACGAAGGCCCGCCACTCGCCGGGCGTGAACACCAGGACCGGACCGTCCTCCTGGCGGCCGTCCCGCATCCCGATGTAGCCGTCCACGAAGGCGATCTGGACATCCCCGATACCCTGGCTGCTGCACAGCCAGGTCGCTCCGGTGAAGTCCACCCTCGGCTTCCCGCTCGGCGCGAGTTCCTGCGCCGCGCCGGCCGTCTCCACGTCAGTCCCGATGTTGGCTGCCACTATCCGGTCTCCTCCCGACGGCTTGTCGGAGGCCAGCCTAGCCACCCCCGTCGCCGAGTTCAGCGGGTTGCCGAGGACTCCTCCGACCGGGGACCGGTCCCCGCCACCCGCCCCCGCAGGCCGTCCGGCTGTGCCAGGTCCTGTCCGGCCCCAAAGCGCCGGGCCGGTCGTGTCCCGCGCCGTGGGGCGGCGGACAGCTGCCAGAGTGTGGAAGGCCCCCACCCATCGCCCCCAGGAGCAGCCGATGAGCCGCCGGGACGGCACTCGCGCCGATGTCATCCCCATCTCCGAGGCCCCCTCGGCCCACCCTCCGGCGCCCCGCACCCCGCCCGCCCGCACCCCGCTGCCCCGGCCCGCGCCGGGACGGCCGCCCGCGCACGGACGGGTCGGGATCGTCCTGGTCTCGCACAGCAGGGAACTCGCCGCCGCCGTCCGGGCCCTGGCCCTCGCGCTGGCCGGCTCCGACTCCCCCGCCCCCGTCGTCGGAACCGGCGGCGACCTGGTGTCCGGGCCCGGCATCAGCGCGGTACTGGTCGCCGCCGCCACCCGCCGGGTCGACCAGGGCCACGGGGTGGTGGTGCTGGCGGACCTGGGCGGCGCCGTGGGCACCGTGCGCGCCCTGCTCGCCGCCGCGGACGAGCACGGCCTGCCGTTCCCGGTCCGGTTCGCCGACGCCCCGTTCGTGGAGGGCGCGGTGGCCGCGGTCGCAACCGCGACGGCCGGCGGCGACCTCGCGGCGGTGCTGGACGCCGCCGAGGAGGCCTACCGGCAGCGCAAGGACTGACCGGGCACCGGGCCCGGCCCCGACACCCTGTTCCCGAGGCCCGGTGCCACCCCGCACCCGCCTCCCGGCCCGGCGCTGCCGGCCTGGACCTGCCGGCCTGGCACTGCCGACCTGGACCTGTGCGGCCGAGCGTCCCGGTATCACCGTTCCACCCCACGGGGGGTGACCGTCCGGCTACCATCAGCGCAGGGCCGGTCGAGCGGGCCGGGTGGTCGGAGGGGAGCCTCAGCCATGCGCGTGGTCGTCACCGGCAGAGCCGGATTCATCGGAGCCAACCTGGTCCGGACCCTGCCGGCCCGTCCCGAGGTGGCCCAGGTCCGGGTCGTGGACAACCTGTCGACCGGCAGCAAGGCCGATCCGGCCGGTACCGACGCCGTGCTGTACGAGGGCGGCAGCCTCGAACCCGCCCTGCTGGACGAGGCGTTCAGGGGTGCCGACGCGGTGGTCCACCCGGCCGCACTGCCCTCCGTCCCGCGATCGGTGGCCGATCCGCCGGTCAGTAACCACGCCAACGCCACCGGCCCACTGGAGGTGCTGGAGGCCGCCCGCTGACCGTGCACGGGGAGCCGGGACTTCACCTACGTCGGTGCCGTCACACAGATCCTCGCCGAGGCGGTGCTGCGCCGGGTGGTGCACGCCGACCCGGCGAACCTGGCCTTCGGGACCCGCACCACACTCCTGGAGCCGGCCGGCGAGCTGGAGTCGGTGCTCGGCCACCCGGTCGAGGTGGCCCACACCGACGCCGGCGCCCGGCCCAGCGACGTCCGGGACTCCCAAGCCGACAACTCCCGCCTGCGCGCGCTGTTTCCGGACGTCAGGCCGGTGCCGCTGCGCGAGGGGTTGGAGCGGACCGCGGAGTGGTTCGGCACGCTCCGACCGCCCGCGGGGCGCGTTCAGCGGCCTCCCTCCCGGCGGGCGCCGGTCACGGCCGTTCCTTGCCCTCCCACTCGAAGGCGGCCGGGCCACGGCACTCCAGGGCCTGCCGCAGGCGCTGGTGCTCGGACTCGGTCATCGGCGGCAGCGCGTCCAGGGCGTACCAGCCGACCGCGAGCGACTCGTCGTCGTTGACCTTGGCCTCGCCACCCACCGCACGGCAGCGGAAGGTGAGGTTCAGGTACTGCGTCACGTCGCCGTTGCGGTAGACCACCTCGGGCGAGACGTCGACGGAGGCGAGCAGTTCCGGAACGGCGATGACGCCGGTCTCCTCCAGGCACTCGCGGACCGCGCCGTCGGCGGGCTGCTCCGCGGGGTCGAGGATGCCCCCGGGCAGCGCCCAGCGGCCGTCGTCGGTGCGTTGGGCGAGCAGGACCCGGCCCTCGTCGTCGAAGACGGCGGCGACGACGGAGCTCAGCCAGAGCGGTCGGGTGCCGACGAGGGACCGGAGTTCAGCGAGGAACGGGGGGATTGCCATGCCCCGAGCCTATCCAGGTGGCCCCTTGCGCAGCGGCCCGGCCGGCGATCCGACGACCACCTCGCCCGGCGGCACGTCCCTGATCACCACGGCGGCGCCGACGAAGGCGTTCGCGCCGATCCTGCGGCCCTGGAGCACGACGGCGTTGCTGTCGGCGGTGGCACCGTCGCCGAGCAGGACCGCGCCGAGCCGCACGCCGCCGGACACGTAGGCGCCGCCCATCACCAGGCAGCCGGGGCCGAGCACCGTCTCGGGCCCGACGATCGCCCGGGGGTGGACCAGGGTGGCCGGCACCGCCCCGAGGCCGTCCAGCCGACTCGGTGGGTTCCGGGAAGCCGGGGTTGCGCCCCGCCGGCGGCGGTGGCACCGCCGGGGCGCAGCAGCACCTTGACGGTGAGAGCGACCAGCAACCCCAGCGGAATCGCGACGATCCCGGTCAGGGCGGTGACCGCGAGGTCCCCCCTCGCTTCATGACGGCCCTTCCCCCTGAAGACGGTGGGTGGGTGCGGGCCGGCTCAGTCCACCGTCCAGGGCAGTCCCTTGGCGCGGGCGACGGCCGCGTAGGTCTCCAGCGAGACCCGTGCCACGGCGCGCTGGTCGAAGTGCGCCCTGGCACGGTGCCGGGCTGCGGCGCCGAGCCGTTCGCGCAGGCCGGGCTCGGTGAGGAGCCGGTCCAGCGCGCTGGTGAGGGCCCGGGCGTCACCGGGCGGGGTCAGGAGGAGGTGCTCGTCGTGGGTGCCGATCTCCCGGCAGCCCCGGATGTCGCTGAGCACCATCGGGAGGCCGCCGGCCGCGGCCTCCATGCCGGAGCGGGAGAACCGCTCCCGGTAGGAGGGGAGGACGAAGACGTCGAGGGCCGCGTACACGGCGGGCATGTCGGACCGGGCGCCGAGGAACTCGATGCCGGATTCGACGCCGGACTCGGCGCCGTGCGCGCCAGGTTTGTCGGGCTTGTCGGGGTCGTCCGGGCCGATCCAGACGAACCGGGCCTTGCCGGCCAGGGAACGGGCCGCCTCGGCGTACCCGCCGATGCCCTTCTCGGCGACCCGCCGTCCGACGCCGCCGACCAGCAGCTCCTCCGGGCCGACGCCGAGCTCGGCGCGCAGCCGGGCGCGGGTGCGGGCGCGGTCGCCGGGGTCGGTGGCGAAGCGGGTGAGGTCGACGCCGTTGCCGACGACCCGTGAGCGGCGGGCCGGAACGGCGCGGGCGAGGGTCCGCCGGTCTTCGGCGTTCTGGTACAGCTCGGCGTGCGAGAAACGGGCCGCGAAGGCCTCGGCGCCGAGGACGAACGCCCTCTTGGCGAACCCGTCGTGAGCCTGCGTCCGGAGGCCGTGGCAGGTGTTGACGACGACCGGCACGTGGGCGAGGCGGCCGAGCACGCGGCCGAGCACCCCGGTCTTGGGGTCGTGGGTGTGCAGGACGTCGGGGCGCAGCCGGTCGAGTACGGCCAGCAGTTCGCGGGCGGCTGCGGCGTCGGCCCGCGGCTGCCAGGCGCGGGTGAGGTGGTGCAGCGGTTCGTGGCGGACGCCGATGGCGGTGAGCTGGTCGACGTAGGGGCCGGGTGCGCTGATGCCGTAGGTGTCGAAGCCGGCCTCCAGGTCGACCTTGAGCTCGGTCGCGAGGAGGAAGTGCAGGCTCGTGTCGACCGTGGTGAGGTGGGCGACGCGCAGCGGGCGGCCGTCGGGTCCGCGCAGCCGCAGCGGCGGTGTGCGGGGTTCTGCCGGCGGCCGGCGTTTGACCTGGGCGCGGATTCCGCCGCCTGCCTCGGCGGTTCGGGTGACGCCGGTGTTGCCGGTGCCACCGCTGGTGTCGGCTGACGCGGGCACGGCGGTGCCGGTCATCGATCCCCCTCTGCGTCTGCCTCTGCGGCGCCCTCCCCGGTGCCGTCAAGTGGCCATTTGTCCGCAATAGTTGGCGCGGCGAACGGAATTCACAGTAAGGGGAACTGTGGGGTTGATGGCCCGGAATTGTGAAAGAAGCGAGAAGGATTAAACAGCTGGACCGAAAACCGGCAGATCTGACCGGTTGAGCTCGACCGACTGTTCAGGTGGCGCGTCGCTCTTCACCACCGCGGCGGGCTCTCCCCCGCGCACGGCTTGCACCCAAGCCGCAGGGCTGCCGGTCCCGCACCGCCGAAGGTCAGAGCGTGGCGCCGCGCCGGTAGCGCAGCAGCGCGAACGCGATCCGACCGAGCAGCAGCACGCCCGCCGCGAGGCAGCCGGCGACCGCCATCGCCCAGGCCGGGCCGTCACTGTCCGGCACCTCCACGGCGACCACGATGCCCACCGCGAGACAGGCCAGGCCTACTGCTGCCAGCGGGAGCTGGTGGGTGACCAGCGCGCCGCCACTCCACACGCGCGCCATCCGGGTCGCACCGTGCGGGTGGAGATGATCACGTTCCGCGTCTGCCATGAGACCCAAGGTACCCCCGGAGAGCTCCGGAGGCAGCCCGCCCGGAACGGGAAACAGGTGGTCACGCTGAGCAACCGGGGCGGTGGGATACCGGGACGTTCGTTCGCACACCGGGCGCACACGCGGAGCATCCCGGGGCGCCCGAATACCGCCCAATCCCGGGCCGATTAAGGTCGGTTCCAGGTTCGCGAAAAATCCTCGACGGTCCGGTACAACCATCTACGCGGCGTGTGGGTCTCCACTACATTGAGCGATCCAGGAGCCGTCCGTGGCGCGGGTTGGGAGTCCCCGCCGCAGACCGGAGAGCCCAGGGGGCGGAGCCGCCGCCCCCTGGTGTCGGAGGCCGGGCTCCGTCCTCCGACGGTACCGCCACGCCGCATCGGCGACCGAGGGGGAACCGTGCCGCAGTCCCAGTCCACGACGTCGACCTTCACGGCCGCCCTGGCCGGCACCACCCCGGCCAGGGCCGGCAAGGCCAGCGCCAGGGGTTCGGCCGCCAGCGCCATGCCCGCCATCCCCGGCGGCACCGTGGGCACTGCCGCCGGAGGCGGCCTGTCCGCGGTGCGCCAGCCGACGTATCCGTCCTATCCGTCCCAGCCGCATTCGCCCCAGCCCCATTTGCCCCAGCCCCATTTGCCCCAGCCCCATTTGCCCCAGCCCCATTCGCCCCAGCCCCATTCGCCCCAGCCGCAGCCGACCCAGTCCCAGCCGACTCGGCCAGGCCAGTCGACCCGGGCGGCGCCGCAACAGGCCCCGACGGCTCCGACCGGGCCGACGGCCCTGGTCGCCCCGCCGAACCCGACGGCCCCATCCACCCAATCCGGCCCGTCCGCCCTGGCGCCCCGGCCGGGCGCGGTCGACCAGCCCACCGCCTTCGACCAGCCGACCCCCTTTGACCAGCGCGCCGCCGGGCGGCACGCCGCGCAACCCCCCTCCTGTCGCTCCGACGGGCGGGGCAACTGGCTGCGCTTCGCCCCCGTCCAGCCGTTGTTCCGGGCCCGCGCGGCGCAGCGGCTGGCCGTGCTCGCCTACCACGGTGTGACCGACCCGAGCTCCTTCGGCGCCCAGTTGGACCGGCTTCGAAGACTCGCCACCCCCGTCTCGCTGGCTGCCGTCGAGCAGGCCGTCGCGGAACGACGCCCGCTGCCGGCGCGCAGCGTGCTGATCACCTTCGACGATGCCGACCGCAGCGTCCTCACCCACGCCCTGCCCGCACTCAACGACCGGGGCATCCCGGCCGCCGCGTTCGTGATCTCCGAACTGATCGGGACGGAGAAACCGTTCTGGTGGCACGAGGCGGACTTCCTCGCCCGGCACGGCGGGCGGGCCCGCTCGCTGGACTGCGGGCACCCGTCGCAGCTGCTGCCCCGGCTGAAGGCCATGCCCGACCCCGACCGGCGCCGCAGTCTGCAGGAGCTGCGGGTCAGCGCCGACCGTCGCCCGCCCCGGCAGGACCAGCTCACCCCCGCCGACCTGCTCGCCCTGCGCGAGGGCGGGGTCGCCATCGGCAACCACACCCAGGGGCACCCGTGCCTCGGCCGGTGCGACGATGCCACCGTCCGCGCGGAGATCACCGGCGCGCACGAGGCCCTCACCCGCTGGCTGGGCGAGCCGCCGATGGCGTTCGCGTACCCCGACGGCGGCCACGACCCGCGTGCGGAAACCGTCCTGCAGGAGCTGGGCTACCGGCTGGGCTTCCTCTCCGACCACCGCCTCGGCCCCCGGCTGCCCGACCACCCGCTCCAGATCAGCCGCCTCCAGGTCGACTCGACGACCAGCTCCCGCCGCTTCGACACCATCCTGTCCGGCCTGGAACCCGCCTACCGCCGCTGGCGCGGCCAGGCCGTCGCCTGAGCCGTGCGCGGGGGCGGCTCCGTGCTGCTTCACCCGCGGGAGTAGGAAGTCGGCGCGTCCGACTTCCTACTCCCGCTTCCTACTCCTGGCGGGGGTACCGCCTCGCCCTTGCTCTCCAGTCGAAAATATATAGACCGGTCTACTGGTTGCGCGGGCGGGGCCGGGAGCTCCGGGGCGTCGAGGGCGGTCGGGATCCGTCGGTGTTCGGTTTTGCGAGAGACCCTACGAAATCGTATAGTCCGAAACCATGACATCCGAATCCGTGCCATCCGAGTGGTCGGCCCTGCTAGCACTGCAGCGGGCCACCCACGCCACCCTGCAAGTACTCGCCGCGGAACTCGTCGACCTGGACCTGACCCCCTCCGAGATCAACGCGCTCGCCAACCTCGCCGACGGCCGGGGCCGGACCGTCTCCGAACTCGGCGCAGCCGTCGGCACCCGCCCCACCACGCTGACCAGCGTCCTGGACCGCCTGGAACGACGCGGCCACATCACCCGCGGAACCCGCCCCGGAGACCGTCGCGCCGTACTCATCGAACTCACCGCCTCCGGCCGCGTGGCAGCCACCACGATCCACCAGACCGTCACCGACCTGGAGCGCCGCGCACTCGACGGCCTGCCGGCCGAGGCGCTCGCCCACCTCCGCGCCGCCCTGCAGGCCCTGACCGAGGTGTCCTCATGACCTCCCACCCCACCGACTTCGATGCCCTGATCACCGAAGTGACCGCGGCCGCGGGAAGGTTCGGCCACCGGGAACACGTCCGGCTGACGTGGCTGGCGGTGCGGCGGTTCGGCGTTCCGGCGGCGATCGACCTGGTCAGCGAGGGCATCCAGCGCACCGCCCGCAATGCGGGGAAGCCCGAGAAGTACCACGCGACCCTCAGCCGGGCCTGGGTCGAACTGATCGGCCACCACGCCGCCGAGGACGGGGGCGAGGAGTTCACCGAGTTCGCCGACCGCAACCCCGCCCTGCTCGACAAGGACCTGCCGACCCGCTTCTACCGTGCGGAGACCCTGGCCGGCGAGACGGCGAAGGCCGCCTGGGTCGAGCCTGACCTCGCCCCCTTCCCCTGGCAGGACGGCGGTCGGCGGCAAGCCCCTGGCGAAGTGGCCGAGCGACCGTAGCCGGGCACCCGGCCGCACCGGCCAACGGGGTGCCCGTGCGGCTGTGAGCCTGGACGTTGAACTCAGGCCGAGTATGTAGACCGGTCTACATACTCGGCTTTGCCCGGGGATTCGCCCCAGCAAGAATCAGTAGACCGGTCTACATAGTTGACCCTCAAGCATGCGGCCGCGCAGGAAGTCGGCCGATCCGACTTCCTGCACCACCGCGACCCCGCGACCCCGCGACCCCGCGACCCCGCGACCCCGCGACCCCGCGACCCCGCGACCCCGCGACCCCGCGACCCCGCGACCCCGCGACCCCGCGAC
>NZ_JBHVUV010000038.1:22861-43630 GCF_042883905.1 Kitasatospora sp. NPDC058170 | reverse complement strand
CGCGACCCCGCGACCCCGCGACCCCGCGACCCCGCGACCCCGCGACCCCGCGACCCCGCGACCCCGCGACCCCGCGACCCCGCGACCCCGCGACCCGCACCAGCCTCACTCGCACCGGGCCATAACTCAGTAGACCGGTCTACATATTTGCCCTTGGCGGCCGCGCACGGGAAGTCGACCTGTCCGACTTCCTGCGCAGCGGCCACTCCCTAGAGCGGCTTCACGAGAAAAATCACTAGACCGGTCTACATAGTCGATCCGCCGCACGATCGCGCAGGAAGTCGGCCGGTCCGACTTCCTGCGCCACGGCGTTCCGCAACCCGGCCAGCCCCACCAACACGGGCAGGCACGCACCCAGACAGCCGCCCAGGCCGCAGGCACGCAGGCACGCAGGCACGCAGGCACGCAGGCACGCAGGCACGCAGGCACGCAGGCACGCAGGCACGCAGGCACGCAGGCACGCAGGCAGCCGAACCCATAGACCGGTCTACATATTCCCCACGCCAACACCCCATGTCCGAATGTGACAGATTGCCGTCATTGCAGTCATCAGGCGTTGCCGAGACGATGGGTGCATGCCCACCCCCCACCGCGTCGTGATCGCGGTCTTCCCGGATGTCGACCTGCTCGACGTCACCGGCCCGGCCGAGGTCTTCGCGCTGGCCAACCGGGAGGCCGGCGGCCGGGCGGCCTACGAGGTCCGCCTGGCGGGGCCCGAAGGCGGTCTGGTCGTCACATCGGCCGGTGTGCGCCTGATGGCGGACCTGTCCTTCGCCGAGGTGGGCGCCGCAGTGGACACGCTGCTGGTGCCCGGCGCGGTGGACCTGCGCCCGGACGGTCCGGTCGCCCGGGTCGACGACACGGTGGTCGAGTGGGTCAGGGCGACGGCACCGCACGCACGGCGGATCGCGTCGGTGTGCGTGGGCGCGCACCTCCTCGCCGCGGCCGGGTTGCTGGACGGACGGCGGGCGACCACCCACTGGTCGACCGCGGCGCAGCTCGCGGCCGAGCACCCGGAGGTGCGGGTCGACGCCGACCCGATCTTCGTCCGCTCCGGCCGGGTGTGGACCGGCGCGGGCATCAGCACCTGCATGGATCTGGCACTCGCCCTGGTGGCCGAGGACCACGGTGAGGAGCTGGCACTGGCCGTGGCGCGGCAGCTGGTGATGTACCTCAGGCGACAGGGTGGCCAGAGCCAGTTCAGCGTGCCGCTGAGCCGGCCCGCCCCGGCCCGCAGGGACATCGACGAGTTGCGCGTGTTCATCACCGAGCACCTCGACGATGACCTGTCGGCGCCCGCGCTGGCCGAGCGCATGTGCCTGAGCGAGCGCCATTTCGCCCGGGTCTTCCGCCAGGAGACCGGCACCAGCCCGGCCTCCTACGTGGAGGCCGCCCGGGTCGAGGCGGCCCGTCGCCTGCTGGAGACCACCGACCAGCCACTGGACCGGATCGCGGTAACCGTCGGCATGGGCTCGGTGGAGACCCTGCACCGAGCCTTCCGCAAGCAGATCAGCACCACCCCGGCCGCCTACCGCCGGCGCTTCCGCACGGCCTCCTGACCTACCCGGCCTCCTGACCGGCCGACCTACCGACCTACCGACCTACCGGCGTCCAGACATATCGACTTACTGGCTTACCGACGTCCGGACCGTCTTCCGACCTGCGAGAACCCGCGCCCGCGGCCTCGCCATGCCTGTTTCCGATCCGAAAGGAACCCTCTGTCCATGAGCGCCTCCGCCACCCTGCGCGACATCATCGGCCTCGACAACACCCTGCCCCGCCTCGGCGAGACCACCCTGGTCATGATCGACTTCCAGAACACCTACCGCACCGGCGTCATGGCCCTCGACGGTGCCGAGGCCGCCCTGGCCGCCGGGGCCCGTCTGCTGGCCGCCGCCCGCGCGGCCGGTACGCGGGTCGTCCACGTCCTCAACGACGGCGGCGAGGGCACCCCCTACGACATCCGCACCGAGATCGGCGCCATCAGCCCCGAGGTGGCGCCGATCGAGGGCGAGCCGGTCGTGGTCAAGCAGGTCCCCAACGCTTTCCACGGCACCGAGCTGGAGCAGACCCTGCGCGACCTGGGAGCCGGACCGGACCTGGTGCTGGCCGGGTTCATGACCCACATGTGCATCACCTTCACCGCCCAGGGCGCCTTCTACCTCGGCTACCGGCCGACCGTCGTCGCCGAGGCGACCGCCACCCGTTCCCTGACGGCACCCGACGGCACCCTCGTCCCCGCCGCCGCCCTCCAGACGGCGAGCCTGACCACCATCGCCGATCTCTTCGGCACGGTGGCCCCCACCGTCGAGCACCTCACGGCCGCCAGCCCCACAGCCGACGACCCCACAGCCGACAAGGCGACCGACGACAAGGCAACCGACGACAAGGCAACCGAGGACAGGCCCACCGACGGCAGCGACACCGTCGAACACGCCACCGCCGCACACGCCACCGCCTGACCCCACCGGCCAGAACGACGGCACTCCCCCAACCGGGGCCAGCCCGAAAATCAGCCCGCCGGTAAGCCCGGCAGATCAGCCCGCCGAAGCCGGGGCAGAGGCCGGAGCCGGGGCCGCGCCGAGCAGGGCGCGGCCCTCCGCGTAGCCGGTGGCCGCCGGCGGAAGGGCCGCCGGCCGCCCGGCGTGCAGCACGGTCACCGTGCCCCCGCCCAACCGGTCGGGGCCGGTGACCCTGCGCAGGGCCTGGGCGGCGACCGCGTCCGCGGAGCCGTGCAGCGTGAACCCCGGCGCGGCCAGCGGGGCGACGGCGGCCCGGATGCGGTCGGCCACCAGTTCGTAGTGGGTGCAGCCGAGCACGATCGCCGCCGTCCCGGCGGGCGTGCGGGCCGCGGCGTAGGCGATGGCCTGGTCGATGGCGGCGGCGTCGCCGTGCTCGACCGCGTCCGCGAGCCCCGGGCAGGCGACCTCGGTGACGCCGGCGGACCCGCCGAAGTCACGGATCAGCCCGCGCTGGTACGCGCTGCCGGTGGTCGAAGGGGTAGCCCAGATGGCCACCGGCCCGCCCAGGGCGGCGGCCGGCTTGATGGCCGGCACCGTGCCGATGACCGGCACTCCCGGCTCCAGCTCGGCCCGCAGCGCAGCCAGCGCCTGGACGGAGGCGGTGTTGCAGGCGACCACCAGCACGTCCGGCTCCAGGGCGGCGGCGGCCCGGACACAGCCGAGCGCCAGCGCCGTGACCTCCTCCGGCGTGCGCGGCCCCCACGGCATCGAGGCGGGGTCGGAAGAGAGCACCAGGTCGGCGTCCGGGCGCAGCTTCCGAAGCGCGGCAGCGGCGGCCAGCAGGCCGATTCCGGAGTCCATCAGTGCGATCTTCACAGGGCAAGACTTTAGTCGATACCCCGCTCCGGACCCCTGGTGCGGCAGACTGCCCAGGTGACCGTCCTGCTGTGGATCGCCCTGCTCTCCCTGCTGGTCTGGCTCTGGCTGGCGTGCTGCCACGGCCTCTTCTGGCGCACCGACGTCCGTCTCCCGGCGCGTCGGGCGCCGGGCCGGTGGCCGCAGGTCGCGATCGTGGTGCCGGCCCGCGACGAGGCCGAGGTGCTGCCGGTCAGCCTGCCCGCCCTGCTGGCGCAGAAGTACCCGGGGCGGGCGCGGGTGATCCTGGTGGACGACCACAGCGGCGACGGTACCGGAGCGCTCGCCGCCGCACTGGCCTCCCCCGGGGGCCTGGAGCTGACCGTCACCACCCCTCCCCCGCTGCCGCCCGGCTGGACGGGCAAGCTGTGGGCGCTGCGGCACGGCGTGGAGCTGGCCGGCCCGGACCCCGAGTACCTGCTGCTCACCGACGCCGACATCGCGCACGGCCCGGACTCCCTCGCCGAGCTGGTCGCGGCGGCCGAGACCGCCGGCCTCGACCTGGTCTCGCAGATGGCCCGGCTGCGGACCGAGAGCGGCTGGGAGCGGCTGATCGTGCCGGCCTTCGTCTACTTCTTCGCCCAGCTGTACCCGTTCCGCCGGAGCAACCGGCCGGGCAGCCGGACGGCCGCGGCGGCGGGCGGCTGCTCGCTGGTGCGGCGCGAGGCGCTGGAACGGGCGGGCGGGGTGGCGGCGATCCGGGGGGCGGTGATCGACGACGTCTCGCTGGCGCGCGCGGTGAAGTCGGCCGGCGGCCGGATCTGGCTGGGGCTGGCGGAGCAGGTGGACAGCGTCCGCCCGTACCCGCGCCTGGCCCAGTTGTGGCGGATGGTGTCGCGCAGCGCGTACGCGCAGCTCAGGCACTCGCCGCTGCTGCTGGCCGGGACGGTCCTCGGCCTGGTGCTGGTGTACCTGGTGCCGCCTGCGGCCACGGTGGTGGGGCTGGCCATCGGCGACTGGGCGGTGGCGGCGGCCGGCGGCGCGGCCTGGGCGCTGATGGCGGGCACCTTCGTGCCGATGCTCCGCTACTACCGGTTGCCCGCCCCCGGCGCGCTGCTGCTGCCGTTCACGGCCTCGCTCTACCTGGCGATGACGGTGGATTCGGCGGTCCAGCACTGGCGCGGTCGTGGGGCCGCCTGGAAAGGGCGCACATACTGAGCCCGGCTGGTCCAGACTGTTCGAATGGACCGTCAAACGATCTCCCGGCTCGCTCATGCCCACCACCCGATCGCCGCGCCGATCACCGACGAGTCGGTGGCCCGGCTGCTCGACCGGGCGACCGCCGACAGCGGGGCCGGCCGGGCGCTGGACCTCGGCTGCGGTGAAGGCGCCTGGCTGGTCCGGCTGCTGGCCACACACCCGGACTGGCAGGCCGTCGGGGTGGATCTGGACGTGGCGGCGCTGACCCGGGCCCGGGAGACCGCGCAGACCCTCGGGGTCGAGCGGCGGATCGGCCTGCACCACGCGGACGCCCGGGAGTTCAAGGCGACCGAGCCCTTCGACCTGGTGCTGAACGTCGGCGCGACGCACGCCTTCGGCGGCCTGCTGCCGACCCTGGAGGCGGCCCGGCAGCACCTGGCACCCGGCGGGCTGGTCATGGTCGGCGAGGGCTTCTGGGAGCGTGAGCCGTCCCGGGCCGCGCTGGACGGGCTGGGCGCCGCCCGGGAGGATTTCGCGGATCTCGCGACCACCACCGACCGGGTGATCGAGGCCGGCTGGATGCCGGTGTACGGCTATGTCAGCAGCCTCCAGGAGTGGGACGACTACGAGTTCGCCTGGACGGGTTCGCTCGCCGCGTGGGCGCTGGACCACCCGGAGCACCCGGACGCGGCGGCCGCCCGCACGGCCGCCGACCTCCACCGCACCGAGTGGCTGCACGGCTACCGGGGCACGCTCGGCTTCGTCACCCTCCTGCTGCGCCGCACCAATTGACGGCCGGCACCGACTGAGGACCCGTACCGACCGGCGTCCGGTACCGACTGACGACCGGTACCGACCGGCCACCGGCCCGGGCGGCTACGGCTTCTGGGTGCGGGCCAGGAAGTCGTCGATCAGCGGCGCGATCTCCGGCAGCTTCTCCTCCAGCGCGAAGTGCCCGGTGTCGAGGACGTGCAGTTCGGCGTCCGGCAGGTCGCGCAGGAAGGCGCGGGCACCGGGTTCGGTGAAGAACGCGTCGTTGCGCCCCCAGACGATCAGCGTGGGCGGCCGGTGGGTGCGCAGCCACTCCTGCCAGACGGGGTAGAGCTCCAGGTTGGCGTGGTAGTCCAGGGCGAGTTCGACCTGGATGTCCTTGCGGCCGGGCAGGTCAAGGAAGTGCTGGTCGAGCGTCCAGCCGTCGGGGGCGACGAGTTCGGGGTCCCCGGTGCCGCCCTCGTACTGGCTGCGGGTGACCTCCAGGGTGAGGATGCCGCGGGCCCGCTCGGCCGCACCCTCGACGCCGTGCTGGTTGGCGATGAACTCCCGCGCGAGGTCGGAGAGTCCGTCCTCGTAGGCGTTGCCGTTCTGGACCACCAGACCGGTGATCCACTCCGGCCGCCGGGTGGCCAGCCGCAGGCCGACGGGGGCGCCGAAGTCGAAGACATACAGGGCGAACCGGTCGAGGCCGAGGGCCAGGCAGAAGCCCTCGATCACGTCCGCCAGCGTGTCGAAGCGGTAGCGGAAGTCCGCCGGCGCCGGGCTGTCGCTGTGGCCGAAGCCGGGGTAGTCGGGGGCGATCAGGCGGTAGC
Source organism: Kitasatospora sp. NPDC058170 (assembly GCF_042883905.1). Lineage (NCBI taxonomy): Bacteria > Bacillati > Actinomycetota > Actinomycetes > Kitasatosporales > Streptomycetaceae > Kitasatospora > Kitasatospora sp. NPDC058170. Next base: position 37,527 of record NZ_JBHVUV010000038.1, on the reverse strand, counting down.
GGGTGCCGAGTATGTCGAAGAGCCGCCGGAACTGGTGCGAGGCGGACGGGAATCCGTGCAGCAGCAGGAGGACGGGCGCATCGGCCGGGCCGGTCTCCCGGTAGAAGATCCGCAGCCCGTCGACGTCGGTGTAGCGGTGCCGGATGTGCGGGATCGTCAGCTCTGTCATACCGCACATCCAACCACGGATAACGTTAAATGTCTCCAGTTGCCGTTAGGAGAAGTCCGAACCAGAACACCAGGACGAGCCCGCCGAGGACGGCGGTGCCGATCAACATGTCCACGGCGGCGACCAGCATGGTCGCCGGCGGGAAGGCCTCCCGCGGGCACTCCACCTTGTTGAGCGGGCTGAGCTTGTTGGCCAGACTCGGGCGGCGGCCACCCACGGACCCCTGCTCTCCCCGGCGCCGCCGGAATCGAGAAGTGGGCCCGCCGCCACGGCAGTTCAGCGCAGTCGAGCACTCGCACGGCTGCGCGCCGCAGCGGTTCGGCCCGGCGTCCGCTCTGGCACGGAGTGTGGTTGTGGGGGTCGGTTCGGTGAAGGTGGCCAGGCCGGACCCGGCCCGGTCGGTGACCGGTCGGTGACCGGTCAGTGGCGGCCCGGCGCCGGATGGGTACCGGTCAGTACCGGACCAGTGCCAGGTCAGTGCCGGCGCTGGGACTGCTCCTGCTGGACGAGCTGGTCGAGGACCTCGGGCATGGCCTCGACGCCCCCGGCCCTGGTCGGCGAGGTGCGGTACTCGCCCTGGACGACGACGGTCGGCAGCTCGTTGATCTCGTAGCGGACGAACAGCGCGGCGGCCTCGTCGACGGCCTGCCGGACCTCGGTGGAGCGGTAGGCCGTCCGGAACTGCTGCGCGTCGACGCCCTGGCTGACCGCCCAGTTGGCGGCGGAGTCCTCGGTGATGACGTCCAGTTCGCTGTCGTGGACGGCGCGGAAGGCGTTGACCTGCAGCCGCTCGACCAGGCCGAGGCGCTCCAGCGTGTAGTACAGGCGCGCGTGGCCGCGCTGCGCGGTTTCCTCGGGGCTGCCCTGCCAGACCGCCGGCACCCGGCGCAGGTTGACGTCGGCGCGGTGCTTCTCGGTCCAGGCCTGGAGCGGCTTCTCCAGCTTCTGGGAGTGGCCGCAGTCGTACCAGAAGAACTCGATCGCCTCGGTGCGGGCGCTCTCGCGCACCGGCTGGGGGTGGTCGAGCCGGGCGTACTGGGAGCCCTCGCGGGGCGGCTCCTGGGTGACGGCGCCGGCCTGGACGGGGGATGCGGCGATCCCGGTGGCGACGGCGAGCAGAACGGTGGACCTCAGTAGTGATTTCACACCGCGAAGTGTGGCGGTGACGTTTCGTTACCGGCAGGTTCGGCCGGTGCTGCCGGGCCGGGATTCGCCCGTTCGGCGCAGCCCGACCGGCACGGCACGCCGCGGTCCGGCCCGACCCGTTGCAGCCCGACCCGGCGCCCTGCCGGAGGCCCCCGTCAGCGCACCTGGATCAGCGCCCTCGGATCACCGTCCCCCTGATCAGCGCCCTCGGGATCAGCGCGCCACCTCCGCGAACAGCCGCTGCCAGGCGTCCGCCACCACGCCGAGCTCGAAGTGCGCCAGCGCGTGCTCACGGGCCGCGGCCCCGTACCCGGCGCGGTCGCCGGCCAGCACCTTGGCGAGCGCCTCGGCGAGGGCGAGCGGGTCGCCGGGAGCGACCAGCGCGCCCGTGGCACCGTCGCGGACGACCGTCGAGACCCAGCCGACGTCGGTCGCGACGGCGGGCACCCCGGCCAGAGCGGCCTCGATCAGGACGCCGGGCACGCCCTCGCTGTCGCTGGTGAGCAGCAGCGCGTCGGCGGCCCGGTAGAGCGGGGCCGGATCGGTGAGGGTGCCGAGGAAGTGGGTGCGGGCGGCGGCCGGGTGCTGTTCGAGGGCGGCCCGCTGCGGGCCGTCGCCGGCCACCGCGAGTCGGACGTCGGGCAGTCGGTCGAGGGTGTCGAGCGCCAGGTCGAGCCGCTTCTCCGGGGCGATCGCGCCGACCCAGGCGACCAGCAGCGCGTCGACGGGCAGGCCGAGTGCCTGCCGGGCGGCGCGGCGCTCGGCCCCGTCGGCGGCGGGCGGGTAGCGGTCGGCGGCCCGGGCGTTGGGGATGGTGCGGACCTTGGCGGCGGGCAGCCGGAAGGACTCCAGGAGGACGGCGCGGGCCTCGTCGGCGAGGGCTGTGACGGCGGCCGCGCGGTGCAGCAGAGTGCCGGTGCGCAGGCGGCGGACGGGGCTCGCGGTCCAGTGCCGGGGGTCGCCGATGGAGACGTAGGCGAACGGGGTGCGGGTGCCGGCCAGGGCGAGGGCGCAGGCGGGCAGGGTGCCGGCGCCGTGGGCGAGGACGAGGTCGGCGGTGCGGGCGGCGGAGCGCAGGGCCAGCAGGGTGGCGGGGTGGAGCCGGCGGGGGCCGAGCACGGTGGTGGCGAGGGTGTCGGGCGCGTCGGGGTGGGCGTCGGGGTGCGGGGCGAGGGCGCGCAGGGCGGAGGCCTGGCCCCGGCGGCGCAGCTCCCGGTGGAGGTCCCGGGCGAGGTTCTGGGCGCCGCGGCGGCGCGGGTCGGTGATCACGTGCAGGATGCGGGGGCGGGTTCCGGCCGTCTTGGCCGACGTAGCGTCGGGCATGGGAACGACCTTGGCACAGGCCCCGGCGCGGTACAGCCCCTTCGCGCCGGTCGGTGGTGGCCCGTACACCGGCGCGACTGCCCCGGCGGGCGCCGTTTTCGTGCGGTCGTACGCCGGTACGGGTGCTCGTGCGCCCTGCTTCGCACCCTCGGCCGCTCTCGACCGCCCCCGCCTGCCCCGCGCCCCCGGCGGCCGGGGTCGCCCAGGCCCTGTCCGGCCGATCTTGCCGGACAGGACCTAATCCCTGGCGGGCCGCACCCGCCACCTGCGATGCTGATCGGCAGTCAGGGCGCCGGCCGGCATGGGAGACCGGCCGCGCCCATGAGGGCGGGGGTTGGCCGGTGCATGTGCTCTACGTGATCGACAGCGTCGGCCGGGTCGGCGGGGCCGAGCAGGGGCTGGTCGCGATGGCCCCCCAACTGGTGCGGGCAGGCCTGAAACTGGACGTCGCCTACCTCGGGGAGTCGCCCGGCGGGTTGCAGCCGGAGCTGACCGCGGCGGGCGTCGACGTGTTCGGCGTCGGCCGGGCCACCCGGGGGCGGACGGCCGCCGCGCTGCACCGGCTGATCCGCGAGCGCCGTCCGGAGCTCGTCCACACCACCCTCTACGAGTCGGACGTGCTCGGCCGGGCGGCCGCCCTGTCGGCCCGGACGCCGGTGGTGTCCAGCCTGGTCAACTCCTCGTACGGTCCCGAGCACCGGAACGCGCGCGGGCTCAGCCCGTGGAAGGTCCGCGCCGCGCAGGCGGTGGACGCGGCGACCGCCCAGGGCACCCGCCGCTTCCACGCGCTGACCAGGCACGTGGCCCGGGCGATGGCCCGCCGGCTGCGGGTGTCCCCGGACCGGATCGACGTGGTGCCGCGCGGGCGCGACCCCGAGCTGCTGGGCACCGTCACCCCGGACCGGCGGGCCGCCGTCCGGACGGCGCTCGGCCTGCCGCAGGACGCGCCGGTGGTGCTGGCGGCGGCGCGGCAGCAGTACCAGAAGGGCCTGGACGTCCTGTTGGAGGCCTGGCCCGCGGTGCTCCGGGCCGAGCCGGAGGCGGTGCTGCTGCTGGCGGGCAGCGAGGGCGGTGAGACGGCCCGGCTGGAGGCGCTCGCCGGGGCGGCCGGCCGGGTGCGGTTCCTCGGGCCGCGCGGCGACGTCTTCGACCTGATGGCCGCCGCCGACGCGTTCGCCGTGCCGTCCCGCTGGGAGGGGCTGGGCAGTGCGGCGATGGAGGCGATGGGCGTCGGTGTGCCGCTGGTCTGCGCGGACGTCCCGGCCCTGCGGGAGACGGTCGGCTCGGAGGACTACGCCCGGCTGGTGCCGCCGGAGCGGCCCGCCGAGCTGGCGGCGGCACTGGTCGACACCCTGGACGACCGGGCGGCGGCCCGGGTGCGGGCGAAGTCGGCCCGGGCCCGGTTCCTGACCTCGTTCACCCTGCACCAAGTATCGGTACAGATGGTCGAGTTCTACGAGCGCTCGCTGCGACTGCGCCCGGTCTGACCGGACTCGGCCCCGGCCGGCGTCCGGTCGGCCACGGTGCGCCGGATCGGTGCGGCGGTGGCCCGGATCCAGCCGTACGCGGAGCGCCTGCGCTCCGCCTGAGCCGGACCGGTCCCGTTACGCGGATCGGGTGAACCCGGTTGGACCGCGGGTGTGTCCGGTCGGCAGGATGTCCGGCCGGGGCCCGCGGTCCCATCTCACCTGTCCCCGTACGGATTTGGAGTCACCCGGTGTTCAAGGGATTCCGCAGCTTCCTGCTGCGCGGCAACGTGGTGGACCTGGCGGTCGGCATCGTGATCGGCGCGGCCTTCACCGCCGTGGTCACCGGGTTCGTCACCGCCTTCCTCACCCCGCTCATCGGGGTGGCGACCGGCGCGGTCGGCGACTTCACCCAGAAGACCTTCGCGGTCGCCGGCACCCGGTTCCCCTACGGCGTGTTCGTCAACGCCCTGATCAGCTTCGTCCTGGTCGCCGCGGTGATCTACTTCATCGTGGTGGTGCCGGTCGGCAAGCTGCAGGCCCGGCTGGACGGCGCCCAGCCGGCGCCGGTGGCCAAGGCGGACTGCCCGGAGTGCCTGAGCCCGATCCCGGTGGCGGCGGTGCGCTGCTCCTTCTGCACCTCCGAGGTGGCCGGCCACCCCGGATTCCCGGCACAGGCCCTGCCGACCCGCTGAGCCGTCGACCCCGGTGAGCCGTCGACCCCGGCGGGGCAGCGGGGCAGGTGGGCGACCCGGCCGCTGAGCGCCCCGCCAGGCGAGCGACCAGCCCGGCGAGTGGTCCGCCCGGCAGCCCGCTGACCAGCACACAAGGGCGTCGACCGGCCACTCACCGGCTCACGGGAAATTTATTCCCCAAACATTCACGAGCCCCCGCCGCACGGACGACGGGGGCTCGAATGCGCCAGCGCACGCCCTGGCCGCAGAAGTTTCTTCGGACGGCCACGAAGGCTCCACCGGGCAGTCACCCCACCGGCCTTCCCGGCCCGCGTCCGGGCGGCGTTCGAGCGCGCACGGCCGAATCAGGCTGGCCGGAACTCGATGCCGAAATGTCTGTTCTTACTACTTTCGAAACCTTTGTGCGGGCGAAGACTGTGTAAACACTCGAACTGCTCGCCCTCCCACTCTCCTCAGCAGGCGCATTGTGGGCTTACCGTATGCCCCATGACCTCGCCCCGCTCCTACGACGGAGTCGGCTACCCCTCTCCGTCCTTCTCCTCCGGCACGCCCATCTACGACAGCCTCGTCGCAGAGCGCGGAGTCCCCCAGATCGCGCCCATCAACGTGCCTGCGGCCCTGCCGCCGGCGCTGTCCTCCGGTTACGGATCAGGCCTCGGCCCGTCCTACGAGAACCGGTACGGCAACGGGTACGAGAGCGCCGGCAGCAACCTCCCCGCGCTGCCGCCCGCCCGCCTCGCACTCGGCCCCGGGCCGAGCAGCGCCCCCTCCTCCGGCCCCGCCACGGCGTACGTCCCCGCGCAGCCCGCGCCGGCGTACGCCTCGGCGCCCCAGCCGTCCGTCCCCGGTTACGGCGGCCCCCAGCCGTACCTGCCCGGACAGCGCCCGCAGGCCCCCGCCCCCGGGTTCTCGCAGGCCACCACCGGCGGCTACCAGCCCTCCGGCGGCCAGAGCTTCGGCGGCCAGAACACCTTCGTCGGCGCCGGCCAGGGCGGGCAGCAGACCTTCGGCGCCCAGCCGCTCGGCGGCCAGAGCTTCGGCGGGCAGCAGAGCTTCACCGGGCAGCCCCAGGGCGGCCCGCAGAGCTTCGGCGGCCAGCAGTCCTTCGGCGCACCGAACCCCGGCGGCCCCGGCCTCCAGGGCCACGGCGGCGACCAGGGCTTCGGCGGCGCCCAGCTGCGCCCGGCCGTCTCGCCGGTCGCCCCGGTCCGCCCGATGCAGCCGCAGCGCCCGGGCCCGTACGGCGACGGCCAGTTCCAGCAGGGCGGCTACCAGCAGCAGGGGCAGGGCTACTGACACCTCGGGGCCGGCTCCGACCGGCCCGTAGTACCCGCACCACCTGAGCACCACCCGGCGCGCCACCGCGCGTCGGGCGTACGGAGAAACGGGTCATCCACGGACCGCCCGGACGCCTCACCGCGCCCGGGCGGTCCGTGCGCGTACCAAGGCCGCACAGTGCCTCCACCCGCCTGGCAGGATGGGGGAATGCAGCTCACCGGACTCCACGTCCACCCCGTCAAGTCGATGTACCGACTGAGCCCCGCCAGCGCCCGGGTCCAGCCGTGGGGCCTGGCCGGTGACCGCCGCTGGATGCTCGCCGACGCCACCGGACGCTTCGTCAGCCAGCGCGAGAACGCCGCCCTCGGCCGGATCCGCACCGAGCTCTCCACCGACGGCACCCTCATCCTCACCGCCCCCGGCGGCTCCCGGATCGAGATCCCCGCCCCCGCCGCCGCGGCCGGCGACCCGGTCGCCGAGGTCGAGGTCTGGGGCACCCGCTTCCGCGCCGCCGAGGCGGTCAAGGAGGCCCACGAGTGGATCGCCGAGCACCTCGGCGAGTACCGCCTGGTCCACCTGGACGACCCGCGTGCCCGGCCCGTCGACCCGGAGTTCTCCCGGCCCGGCGACACCGTCTCGATGGCCGACGGCTTCCCCCTGCTGCTCACCACCACCGCCTCGCTGGACGCGCTCAACACCCTGATCTCGGCCGACCACCCCGAGGGCCACGAGATCCTCCCGATGGACCGCTTCCGCCCCAACGTCGTGGTCGACGGCACCGAGCCGTGGGCCGAGGACGGCTGGCGCCGGATCCGGATCGGCGAGCTGACCTTCAGGGTGGTCAAGCCCTGCGGCCGGTGCGTGATCACCACCACCGACCAGGAGAGCGGCGAGCGGCGCGGCCCCGAGCCGCTGCGTGCCCTGGCCCGGCACCACAAGCTGCTGAAGAAGGCGTCGTTCGGGCAGAACCTGATCCCCGAGCGCCCGGCCGGCACCGAGGGCGACGTCCTCGGCACGCTGCGGCTCGGCGATCCGGTCGAGGTGCTGGAGGACGGCGCGCAGTGGCCGGAGAACGCCCTGGTCTGAGCCCGTGCGCCGCCACCGCGCTGCCACGGCGCCGCCACCGCGCCCGCCCCTCGGGGCGGGCGGGTCCACCGGCCGCGGAACCCGAACTGTGCGCGTTCGTTGAAACATGTGTCCAACCGGTCGCGTCCCCGGGGCCCGTGCGGCAGCGGGCGGCCGGACCATCGGCGCAGGCGCGCTACGGTGTGCGGACGGCCCCGTGCGTCCCCGCGCGTACGGCCCGTTGATCGCCGGCCCGTTCACCGCCGGTTCGATGAAGGCTCGATGAAGGTGGGGACGACAGACCGTCATGGCTGAGCACAGGGTCCGGGTCACCCAGGACAGCGCATCCCGCTGGCGTCGTCGCGCCGGCGAGTACGACACGCTCACGGAGGCCCTGGCGGCCGCCGAACCGGGCGACACCGTGAGCGTCCGGCCGGGCACCTTCCGGGAGAACCTGGTGCTCGACAAGCCGGTCACCCTCGTCTCCGCCGAGGGCCCCGGCACGGTCCGGATCGACCCGCCGGCCGGGGTGCCGCTGACCGTCACCGCCGCCGCCACCGTCCGCGACCTGGTGATCGAGGGCAGCGACAGCTCCGTCCCCGCCGTCCTGATCACCGGCCCGGACGCCACGCCCGCACTCGCCGGCTGCCGGGTGGAGACCCGCTCGGCCACCGGCGTGGAGGTCACCGGCGGCGCCCGGCCGACCCTGCGCGGCTGCGTGGTCTCCAACCCGGCTGGCCTCGGCCTGCGGCTGCGCGGCGAGGACACCGCGGCCGCCTTCGAGGACTGCGAGGTGGCCGCCGCCGGGCAGGCCGGGCTGGCCGTCCTCGGCGGTGCCACCGCCGCACTGGACCGCTGCCGGGTACACCACGCCGGCGGCGCCGGGGTGCTGCTCAGCGACCCGGGCAGCGCCGCCGAACTGACCGGCTGCGAGATCTACGAGATCCGCGGCAGCGGCGTGCAGGCCGAGGCGCAGGCCGGCGGCCGGCTGGTCGACTGCGAGATCCACCGGGTCACCGGCAACGGCATCACCCTGGACGGCGAGGCCGAGCTGACGCTGACCGGCTGCCGGGTGCACGACCTGCCGGAGAACGGCGCCGACCTGCGCGGGCGGGCCCGGCTGACCCTGGTGAACAGCACCGTCCGGGACTTCGGGCGCGGCGCGCTGTCGGTCTGGGACCAGGGCACCGAGGCCACCGCGGAGTCCAGCGAGATCCACGGCTCCACCGGCGAGTACCCGGCCCTGTGGGTCAGCGACGGCGCCCGGCTCACCCTCACCGACTGCTCGCTGCACGACCTGCCCGACGCGCTGTTCGTCCTGGACCGCGACTCCGCCGCCACCGCCGAGGGCTGCTCGTTCAGCCGGATCCGCAGCTCGGCGGTCTCGGTCAGCGGCGGCGCCGGGGTGACGCTGACCGGCTGCCGGGTCCAGGAGGCCGGCACCGGGCTCTGGTTCCGCGACCACGGCAGCGGCGGGCTGCTCACCGACTGCGAGATCTCCGACGTCGCCACCGGCGTGATCGTCACCAAGGGCGCCGACCCGGTCCTGCGCGACTGCCACGTCCGGGCCAGCTCGGACGCCGGTGTGTACGTCTCCGCGCAGGGCCGCGGCACCTTCGAGGACTGCCGGGTCTCGCACGGCAAGGGCTTCGGCTTCCACATCATCGACGGCTGCCGCACCGTGCTGACCCGCTGCCGGGCCGAGCAGAACGAGCGGGCGGGTTTCGAGTTCTCCGAGCCCGGCCCGGTGGTCGAGGCGTGCACCTCGGACGACGTCGCACCGCCCGCCGCCGCCGAGGTGCCCGCCCCCCGGGCCGCCCGGCTGACCGCGACCACCGCGGCCCCGCTGACGGCGCCGGCCGCGATCGGCCCGATCCCCGACTGCCGGCCCGCCGACGAGGCGCTGGCGGAACTGGACTCGCTGGTCGGCCTGGCCACGGTCAAGCAGGAGGTGCGCACCCTGATCGACCTGATCTCGGTCGGCCGGCGCCGCCGCCAGGCGGGGCTCAAGGCGCCGTCGCTCCGCCGCCACCTGGTCTTCACCGGCGCCCCCGGCACCGGGAAGACCACGGTGGCCCGGCTCTACGGCGAGATCCTGGCCTCGCTCGGGGTCCTGCAGCGCGGCCACCTGGTCGAGGTGGCCCGGGTCGACCTGGTCGGCGAGCACATCGGCTCCACCGCGATCCGCACCGCCGCCGCCTTCGACCGGGCCCGCGGCGGGGTGCTCTTCATCGACGAGGCGTACGCGCTCGCCCCCGAGGACGGCGCCCGCGACTTCGGCCGGGAGGCGATCGACACCCTGGTCAAGCTGATGGAGGACCACCGGGACGAGGTGGTCGTCATCGTGGCCGGCTACACCGCCGAGATGGAGCGCTTCCTCTCAGCCAACCCCGGCGTCTCCTCCCGGTTCTCACGGACCGTCACCTTCCCCGACTACACGGCGGACGAACTGCTGGAGATCGCCCGCTCGCAGTGCGCCGAGCACGAGTACGCGCTCGCCGAGGCCACCGAGGGTGCTCTGCTCGACCACTTCGCCACCCTGGAGCGCGGCCCCAACTTCGGCAACGGGCGCACCGCCCGGCAGGTCTTCGAGACCATGGTCGAACGCCACGCGATGCGGGTCGCCCACCTGGCCGACCCGTCCACGGAGGAGCTCCAACTCCTCGTCCCCGCCGACCTCCCGGGCGCCCGGACGCCGTAACCCCCGGGCGGCCCGGCCCACTTCGGGCGGCGACCGGTGGGCGGCGGACCCCGACCTCCGCCGGCCTGACCGGTCGGACCGACCTGACCGGCCGGCCGCCGGGGCCCGGGTACGCCGGCCCCGGCCGCCCCGGGTGCACCGGCGGCCCCGGACCGGGTCAGCCCGTCCAGGTGCCCCCGGTCAGGAAGGACTCCAGCCGGTCCTGGTAGGGCGCGATGTCGATCCGCTCGCCGGCCAGCCAGTCGTCCGAGTAGTACTTGTCGAGGTAGCGGTCACCTGGGTCGCAGATCAGGGTGACCACGCTGCCGCGCTCCCCCGCCGCCCGCATCTGGGCGACGATCCGCAGCGCGCTCCACAGCCCCGTCCCGGTGGAGGCCCCCGCCTTCTTGCCCAGCACCTGCTCCAGCACCCGGACGGCGGCGATCGAGGCGGCGTCCGGCACCTTCATCATCCGGTCCACCGCCCCCGGCACGAAGCTCGGCTCCATCCGGGGCCGGCCGATCCCCTCGATCCGCGACCCGCTCCCGCAGGTCGCGCCCGGGTCGTGGTTGACCCAGCCCTCGAAGAAGCACGAGTTCTCGGGGTCGGCGACGCAGATCCGGGTGTCGTACTGCATGTAGTGCACGTAGCGGGCGATGGTCGCCGAGGTGCCGCCCGTCCCCGCGGTGGCCACGATCCAGGCCGGCTCGGGGTGCGGCTCCAGGCGCAGCTGGGCGAAGACCGACTCGGCGATGTTGTTGTTGCCGCGCCAGTCGGTGGCCCGCTCGGCGTAGGTGAACTGGTCCATGTAGTGGCCGCCGGTCTCCTCGGCGAGCCGGGCGGAGGCCTCGTACACCTCGTCGGAGCGCTCGACCAGGTGACACTCGCCGCCGTGGAACTCGATCAGGTCGATCTTGGCCTGGCTGGTGGACTTGGCCATCACGGCGATGAACGGCACGCCGATGAGCTGGGCGAAGTAGGCCTCGGAGACGGCGGTGGAGCCGCTGGACGCCTCGATCACCGGCTTGTCGGGGCGGATCCAGCCGTTGCAGAGCCCGTAGAGGAACAGCGAGCGGGCCAGGCGGTGCTTGAGGCTGCCGGTCGGGTGGGTCGACTCGTCCTTGAGGTAGAGGTCGATGCCCCACTCCGCGGGCAGCGGGAAGCGCAGCAGGTGGGTGTCGGCGGAGCGGTTGGCGTCCGCGTGGACCTTGCGCACCGCCTCCTTGAGCCAGGCGCGGTAGGCCGCGTCGGAGCGGTCCACGTCGACGGTCGGCTCGGTGCTGGTCATGGCGAATCTCCTCGTTGCGGCCCCCCACTGCGGCCCCTGGTTGCTCACAATGAGTGTACGAGAGTCGCGATAAGTGACCGTTTTCGTAGCCCCAGCTTCCGCTTATCCCGGCAGCACCGACTGCGGGTCCGCCAGGTACGGCCGCCAGGCGAGTTCGGCCGCACCCGCCAGCGCGCTGTGCGCGAGCTCCGCGCCGACGATCGGCACCCGTCCGCTGCGCCCCCACAGGCAGCGCTCCGCGACCACCGCGCGCAGCCGCTCGGGTGCCGCCTCCAGCAGGTCGAGGTGGAGGCCGCTGAGCACCACCCGGTCGGGGTTGAGGATGTTGGCCACGCCGGCCAGCCCGAGGCCGAGCCGGTCGATGACGTGCCCGACGGCCTCCCGGGCCCGCGGGTCGGTCGCGGCGGAGCGGCACAGCTCGCGGGCCTGGTCGAGCAGCGGGCGGTCCGGCGCGGGGGTGAGTCCGGCGGCGGCGAACAGCGCGTCCGGGTCGGTCTCGGAGTTGAGGCAGCCCCGGTTGCCGCACTGGCAGGGGCGGCCCTGCGGGTCGACGGTCAGATGGCCGACCTCCAGGGCGAGCCCGGCGCTCCCGGTGTGCAGTCGGCCGTCGATCACCAGCGCGCCACCGACGCCGCGGTGTCCGGAGGTGACCAGCAGCAGGTGGCGGGCCCCGCGCCCGGCGCCGTGCCGGTACTCGGCGAGCGCGCCGAGGTTGGCGTCGTTGGCGACGGAGCTGGGCAGCGGGTCGAGTGCGCGCGGCCCGTGGTCGGCGCGGCCCACCTCGACGTCGTACAGGTCCGCGACCGGGGTGCCGCTGGGCCAGGCGAAGTGCAGTGCGGCGAGCGCGGTGCCGTCCGGTTCGGTGACCGGGTTGGGCAGCGCGAGCGCGGCGCCGAGGCAGCGGCGGGTGGTGGCCCGGGCGAGTTCGGCCCCGGCCTGGGCCACGGCGCGCAGCATCCGGACCGGGTCGGTGGCGGCGGGCAGCGGCAGGTGGACCGGCGGGTCCAGCAGTCCGCCGAGCCCGGCCAGGGTGACGCTCAGCCCGTCGGCGTGGATCTGCCCGGCGATGACGAACGGCCCCTCGGGGTCGATGGCCAGCCGGTGGGACGGCCGGCCGCGGCCGCCGCCGGCCGGGCGGGAGTCGACGGTGATCAGGCCGAGTGCCTCCAGCTCGGCGGTGACGGCTCCGGCGGTCGCCCGGGTGACGTCCAGCGCGCGGGTGAGCGCCGAGCGGGTGGGGGCCTGACCGGTGTGGATGAGGGAGAGCGCCGGGCCGAGCAGCGTCCGGCCGCGGTCGGGGGCCGCGCGGCGGTGGGCGTCGCGCTGCGCGTCGGGATCGGCCGCGGGGCCGGGCTGCGGACTTGAAGGTGTGAGCTGCACCCGCCTATTGTGACTTTGTGCCGCTTCTAAACAAAATCCGCGCCCACTCCCGATCCGACCGGTCGCCCCTCCAGTCTCGCAGCACACCCCCCTCCCCCGACACCCCCTGGGGGGCCGCGCGGCTCGCACTCACCGCGTTCTTCGCCGTCGACGGCTTCCTCTTCGCCGCCTGGGTGGTCCGCATCCCGGACGTCCGCAGCCAGGTCAACGCCTCGCACAGCGCCCTCGGGCTCGCCCTGCTCTGCGTCTCGGCCGGCGCCGTCGCCACCATGCCGCTGGTCGGCCGGCTCTGCCTGCGGTACGGCTCGCGGCCGGTCACCGTCGGCTCGCTCGCCCTGCTCGGCGTGGCCGTACCGCTGCCCGCCCACACCCACACGGTGGCGGCCCTCGGCGGCGTCCTGCTGCTGTTCGGCGCGGGGTACGGCGCGGCCAACGTCGCCATGAACAGCGCCGCCGTCGACCTGGTGGCCGCGCTGCGGCGCCCGGTCATGCCCAGCTTCCACGCCGGGTACAGCCTCGGCGGCCTGCTCGGCGCGGGCATCGGCGGCCTGCTCGCCGGTACCCTCACCACCGCCTGGGCGCTCGGCCTGTCCGGTCTGCTCGGACTGGCCGTCACGGCGGTGGCGGGCGCCGTCCTGCTGCGCAGCCCGGCCGCGCCGCTGGTCGCACCCGCCCGTCCGGCCTCCGCCGACTCCGCCCCGGGCGTGCCGCGGGCCCGGCTGCTGGTGCTGCTGCTCGGCTTCACCGCGCTCTGCTGCGCGTACGGCGAGGGCGCCATCGCCGACTGGGCCACCCTGCACCTCACCGACGACGTGCACGCGAGCGCCGGGGCCGCGGCCGCCGGGTACGCGGCGTACGCCTTCGCGATGACGACCGGCCGGGTCGGCGGCACCTGGCTCTCCATCAGGCTCGGCCAGACCCGGGTGATGTTCCTCGGCGGCCTCACCGCCGCGGCCGGGATGCTGCTCGCCGCGCTCGCGCCCGCGGTGCCGCTCGCCCTCGTGGGCCTCGTCCTGGTCGGCCTCGGCCTGGCCAACATCTTCCCGCTCGCCATCGCCCAGGCCGGTGCGACCGGCGGCCCGCAGGGCGTCGCCCTAGCGTCCACCCTCGGCTACGCGGGCATGCTGGTCGGCCCGCCGGTCATCGGCTTCCTCGCCGACGCGGCGAGCCTCCCGCTCGCCCTCACCACCGTCGCCGTCGCGGCCACCGTCGCCGCCGTGCTCCCCCTCACCGCCCGCGCGCGCTGACGGCGCCTAGCGCCGCCTCGCCCCCCGGCCCTCGCCGCCGAATCCGTCTCCGAATCCGCCGCCGTATCCGCCCACGTATCCGCCGCCGCCGACCGGTCCGCCCGGCGCCCGCCGTGCGAGGATCACGCCATGACGGCAGAACGGATCAAGGTACTGCGGGCCGCCGAGCGCCCCGCGACGGCGTGGCTCAACGGGGGCGGGGTGACCAGGGAGGTGGCGGGCTTCCCGGTGGGGGCCGGGCCGGCGGACTTCGACTGGCGGGTCAGCCTCGCGGACGTCGACTCGGCCGGGCCGTTCTCGGCCTTCCCGGGCATCGACCGGGTGATCACCCTGGTCGAGGGCGCGGGCATGGCCCTCACCGTGGACGGCGCCGAGCACGTGATCGACGCCCCCTACCGGCCGTTCGCCTTCGCGGGCGACGCCGCCACCGACTGCCGGCTGCTCGGCGGCCCGGTGGTCGACTTCAACGTGATGACCCGCCGCGGACGCACCACCGCCGACATCGCCCTCGCCGACGCACCCCGCACCGTGGACGTCGCGCCGGGCACCGCCGTCCTGCTGGTCTGCCTCTCCGGCACCGCGACCGTCACCACCGCGACCGTCACCACCGAGGCCGTCGCTACCGAGGCCGTCACCACCAAGGCCGGCGACGCCACCGCGCTCACCCGCTTCGACGCCGCGCTGCTGCACGGCCCCGGCACGCACGGGCTGCGCCCCGAGGGCGTGACCGCCGTCCTCGCCTTCCGCACGGCCGCCCCGAACGACGAGCCGTCCGCGCAGCCCGACGCCTGACCACCTGACTGCCTGAACGGCCGCTGCACGGGAAGTCGGACCGGCCGGCATGCCCGGGCGCGGGCCCCGGGGGGGGAGGGACAGAACACCCGGGGGGCGGGGGCCGGGGGGGGCGCGGTGGCGGCCAGGTGGAGGGG
>NZ_JBHVUV010000038.1:10797-22851 GCF_042883905.1 Kitasatospora sp. NPDC058170 | reverse complement strand
TCCCGCCGGCCCCCCCCCACCCCCGCGCGGTCGGCCCCCCCCGCCCCCTCCCCCCCTCCCGCCCTCCCGGCCCGGGGCCGGGTATGGGGCCCGGGCCGACTTCCCGTGCAGCGGCCCCAGGAGGGTCAGGAACAGAACACCGGGGTCGCGTGCGCCGGGTCGAGCGCGTTGGCGACCAGGTGCAGGGCCGTCGGCGAGAAGGCGATCGCCACGTGCTCGGCGAGCGAGACGGGGCAACGGTCCTGCAGGACGACGTTGTTCACGTTCGGACCGCTGAGGAACTGGGTGCGGTACGGCGTGACGACCTCGTCGTACACGGTCGCGATCACCGTGTACGCGACGCCGGGCACGGTGTCCGCCACCGTGGCCATCCGCCGGTTGAAGGCGGAGTCCACCACCTGGTCCCGGCAGGCCGCGCAGGCGGTGTAGATGAGCTCCGTGACCCTGGGGAGGTAGGGCGCCAGGTTGGCGATGCCGGAGAGCGTCGTCCCGTGGTTGGACGGCGCCAGCCCGATCACCTTGTCCACCTTGGCGGCGCCGCCGAGGAACTTCACGTAGTAGTTCGGGAGCATGCCGCCCTGCGAGTGACCGACGATGTCGACCTTGGCGGCGCCGGTCGCACCGCGCACCAGGTCCACGAAGCGGCCGAGCTGGGCGGCGGAGTCGGCGGCGGGGCCGAGACCGCCGATCGGCAGGAGCAGGCCGCTGCCGGAGGAGGTGATACCGGGGACCATGCCGTAGTCCAGGGCGAAGACGCAGTAGCCCCGGCGCTTCAGCTCGGGTGAGAGCGCCAGCCAGTTCTCGTACCGGTTGGCGAAGGTGCCGTGTACCAGGACGACCGGGTTGGGGTGCGCCGCCGACGGCCGGCAGGCCCAGTCGTTGGCACCCGGCGGCGAGGCCACCGTGTCGCCGTCGGGCGGCAGTTCGGCTGCCGAGGCGGCCGGGGCCTCGGTGGCCTCGGTGGCCGCGGTGGCGGCGGTGGCGGCGGACGCGATGGGGGACGCGTCCGCCGCCTGGGCCGCGGTGGCGGGCCCGCCCGCGAGCAGCGCGCCGGCCAGCACGGCCGAACCGAGCGCCCCGAGGAGCCCGCGCCGCAACGGTCTTGCGGCGAAGCGGAGAAGTGGGGTTCTCAACTGTTGCCTCCACAGCGGAAGTTTGTTACCAACAGGTAACTCGAGTGCCTCCATGATGCGGTCGCCCCTCCGACCCGGCCCTTGGGTGTCCCCCAGATCTGGACGGTGTTTTCTGTGACGGCTCACAATTCACCCGACCGCCCGCCCGACCACACCTCCGACCACATCCCCGGCGGCTCGACCGGCCGTTCGACCAGCAGCTCGACCGACCGCGCCCCCGGCTGGCGGATCCCGGTGATCGGCGGGGTGCCCGCCGACCGGCGGCTGCTCGGCACCGTCCCGGAGCTGGTCGAGGCCGTCATCGCCGCCCTGCTGGAACGGGTGCCGACGTACCGCCGACTGCCGCACGAGCAGCTGAGCGGCGAGCTCACCCGGGTCACCGAGCGCCGGATCCGGGCCCTCGCCCAGGCCGTCCGCACCGGACTGCCCGCCCCTGACGAGGAGTTCACCGCCGTCCGGGAGGCCGCCGCCCGCCGCGCCGAGGAGGGCCTGCCACTGGACGCGGTCCTGCTCGCCCACCACCTCGGCATGGAGGTCTGCTGGGAACTGGTCACCCGGGACGCCCGCGACAGCGACGCCGCCGACCTGCTGGTCCTCAACCGGCTGCTGCTCGACCAGCTCCGCCAGGCCACCGCCGCGGCCGGCGCCGGCTACTTCGAGGAGCGCCGCACCCTGGCCGACGAACGGCACGCCGCCCGACACGCCCTGCTCACCGCCCTGTTGGACGGCACACCCGCCGAGGAGGCTGCCACCAGAGCCGGGATCCGGCTGCCGACCGCGTACGCCGTGCTCTGCCTCGCCGTCTCCGACCACCCCGACGAACAGGCCCCCGGCGTCGACCGGGCGGTGGCCGGCCACCGCAAGCTGCGCCGGCTCCGCACCGAACTCGACCACCGCACCCGGCAGTCGGCGCTCTCGACGCTCTCCTCCTCGGGCGGCCTGGTGCTCGTCCCGCTGGACCACCGCCCCGACGCCGTCCCCGACGCCGAGTGGCGCCGCCTCGCCGACACCGTCGACCGGACGGCCCGGGCGGCCGGCGTCCCCGTCCTGGCCGGAGCCTCGGCCGCCGGACCGGCAGGGGTGGCCGTCGCGGCCGGCCTCGCCTTCGAAGTCCTGGAAGTGGCCCGGGCCTTCGGCCGGCCCCCCGGTCTGCACCGCCTGGACGACGTCCTGGTGGAGTACCAGCTCACCCGGCCCAGCCACGCCCGGTCCAGGCTCGCCTCGCTCCTCGAACCCCTGGAGGACGGCGGCGAACTGCTCGCCACCCTGCGCACCCACCTGGCTGGCGGCCTCAACCGCCGGCACACCGCCGGCGCCCTCCACCTGCACCCGAACACCGTCGACTACCGGCTGCGCCGGATCGCCGCCCTCACCGGTCTCGACCCGGCCCGCCCGGCCGACCTGCTGAGGATCACCGCCGCGATCGCCGCGCGGGACGCGGAACGCGCCTCGGCCGCGCCCTGCCGACCCTGACCATCCCGCCGGCCCCGACCATCCCGCCGGACCTGACCACCCCGTCGCCCCCGACCATCCCGCCGGACCTACCGGGCGTCAGGACTCCTCGCCCGGCAGCCGCAGGTCCCAGCCGACCAGAGCGCGCAGCTGCTCGGCGGTGACGCCGTCCGGTATCGCCGCCGGCGGCTCGTGGCGCAGCGGCGGCTGCCAGCCCTCGTCCTCCGTCCAGCGGCGGACGACCTTCGCGGGCGCCCCGGCGACCACGCTGTGGTCGGGGACCTCGCCGCGGACCACCGAGCCGGCCGCGACCACCACGTTGCGGCCGAGCCGGGCACCGGGGAGGATCACCGCGCCGGTGCCGATCCAGCTGCCGGCGCCGATCTCGATCGGCTCGTTGCGCGGCCACTGCTTGCCGATCGGCAGGTCGGTGGCCCGGTACTCGTGGGCCTGGTCGGATATGTAGACGCCGGGGCCGGTCCAGACGTCGTCGCCGAGCACGATCGACTGGTGGCCGACGATGTGGCTGTCCCGGCCGATCACACAGCCGCCGCCGATCCGGACGATCGGTTCGGGCCCGAGGTCGAGGCCGGGCAGGAAGCCCGCGCTGATCGTGACGCGCTCGCCGATGATCGAGAACGGGCCGATGGTGATCCACTGCTCGTTGAAGACGGCGCCGAGCGGGAACGCCAGCTTCGTCCCGTCGCCCAACTCGGCGAACCGGTACGGGCCGGGGTTCTCACTGGACACCGAGCCGACCCGCTGCACCCACCGCCAACCCCGGTGGACGAGGCGGCCCACGGCACGTCGGCCACCGGCCCGGGCGGAGGAGAACAGGGAACGGGTGATCGGCATGCGCTCACGTTACCGGCCCGTAGGCCGCCGCCGACGGGCGAGGCGGCCAACATCACACCCCCCGCCGGCCCGGCCGGAGCGCGGCCGTCCGCGCCCCGGGAGCACTCCGCCCGGGATCCCGCACAACTCCGTGTCCGAAAACCGCGATCGGTGCCAGACTCACCGATCATGAAGATCTCCGAACACATCGACGCACTGCGCCGCGAGGGCGTCCTGCTCGCCGACGCCGCCGGCCGCACCGACCTCGCCGCCCCCGTCCCCACCTGCCCGGACTGGCGGCTGCGCGATCTGGTCCTGCACACCGGCCAGGTCCACCGCTGGGCCACCGCCTACGTGGTGCACGGTCACCGCGCGCCGGTCGACGCCGACGGCGAGCGCGCCGCCTGGGGGCCGGAGCCGTCCGACGCGGCACTGGTCGACTGGTTCCGCGAGGGCCATGCCGCCCTGGTGGAGGCGCTCGGCGCGGCCCCGGACGACCTGGACTGCTGGAGCTTCCTCCCGGCGCCGAGCCCGCTCGCCTTCTGGGCCCGCCGCCAGGCGCACGAGACGGCCGTGCACCGCTTCGACGCCGACGCGGCGGCCGGTGCCGAAGGCCCCCGGGTGTCCACCGCGCTGGCGCTGGACGGGATCGACGAGCTGCTGCGCGGTTTCATGGCCCGCAGTCACACCCGGGTGCGCAGCCAGCGCCCGCGCACGGTGCTCGTCCGGGCCACCGACGAGCCCGGTTCCTGGCTGCTGACCGTCAGCCGGGAACCGCTGGCCGTCGAGCCCGTCGACGGTCCGGCCGAGCTCACGCTCACCGGTCCGGCGCACGAGCTGTACCTGCTGCTCTGGAACCGCCTCCCGCTCGACCGCGCCCACGCCGAGGGCGACCGGGCGCTGCTGGACCTCTGGCGGGAGACGGCGGTCATCCGCTGAAGCCAGGCCCTGGCTAGCCCTGGGGTCCGTGTCCCACGGGCCCCGGTTCCCCGGACCGCCGGGGAGCCGGGGAGCCGGACCGCCGGGGAGCCGGGGCCCGTGGGCTCACACCGCCCACGGCGCGGGCCGCTTCTCCAGGAACGCCCGCATCCCCTCCTGCGCCTGCTCCGAGCCGAACAGCCGGGCCGACAGGGCGACCAGCTCGTCCGCGTCGCGCTCGAAGGAGCGCAGCACCTCGGCGTTGGCCAGCCGCTTGGACTCGGCCAGGCCCTGCGGCGCTCCCAGCCGCAGGGCGTCCAGCAGGCCCTTCAGCGCGGTGCCGGTGTCCTCGGCGGAGTCCGTGGCCTGGGTGATCAGGCCGATCCGGGCGGCCTCGGCGGCGTCGAAGACCTCGCCGGTCAGGTAGTAGCGGGAGGCGGCGCGCGGGTCCAGCTTGGGGCGCAGCGGCAGCGAGATGACGGCGGGCGCCAGGCCGAGCCGGACCTCGGTGAACGCGAAGGTGGCGGCCGGTCCGGCGAGGGCGAGGTCCGCCGCGCCGACCAGCCCGAGGCCGCCGGCCCGGACGTGCCCGTCGATGACGGCGATCACGGGCTTGGCGCAGTCCACGATGGCCCGCTGGAGGTCGACCAGGCCGCGCGGGCCGACCGTCGGGTCCGTGCCGGTGGCCTCGGAGAGGTCGGCGCCCGCGCAGAACACCTTGCCGGTGTGGCCGAGGACCACCGCGCGCACCGCCGGGTCGGCCGCCGCGGCCGCCAGGCCGGCGGTCAGCTCGGCCATCAGCCGGGTGGAGAGGGCGTTGCGGTTGTGCGGCGAGTCGAGGGTCAGGGTGGTGACGGCGTCGGCGGTGGTGACGCGGACGAAGGGCACTTCGCGGGTCATCGGTGCGGGCCTGCTTTCCGGCTGAGGGTGGGTCGGATTGCTGCGCGGCGCCCGTGGTGCTGGGGCGGCGCCCGGACGACTCTGACATGCCCACCCGCCCCTCGGCCAGAGGCACCGGGGCGGAAAACCGGTGGTGGGGCGGCCGTCGGCCACGGCACCATCCCGGGTATGACCACCGACGCCCTGCTGCTGCTCGCACCCCGGATCAACGAGACGGGGCTGCAGCTGCTCACCGCCGCCCGTCGCCGGGGTCTGCGGGCGCACACCGCGGCGGCCTGGCGCGTGCCGGAGGGGCTGCTCGGCCCGCACCGCAGCGGCGGCGGGGACGGGCCGGCGCCGTCCGTGCACCTCTACGGCGGGCCGCTGTTCGGCGACGCGGTCGGCGGGGCGCTCGGCCTGGCCCTGCTGGAGCCGCCGGACGGGTGGCTGACCGGTCTGCCGTTCGAGCTGACCCGGCGGCGGGTGGCGTGCGTGCCGCTGGCCGAGGCCCGCCGGCTGCGCCGCCCGGCGTTCCTCAAGCCGCCCGCCGACAAGTTCTTCCCGGCCCGGGTGTACCCGGACGGCAGCGGTCTGCCCGGCCCGGACGTCTTGGACGACGCGATGCCCGTCCTGGTCAGCGACGTGGTGCGGTTCCGCCGCGAGTACCGGCTGTTCGTCCTGGACGGGGCGGTGCGCACCGCCGCGCGCTACGCGCTGGACGGCGAGCTGAGCGTCGCCCCGCTGGACGAGGACCCGTACCGGGAGGGGGTCCTCGGCTTCGCCGCCGAGGTGCTGGCCGCCTCCGCCGGGTCGCTGCCGAGCGCGGTGGTGGTGGACGTCGGGCTGCTCGACGACGGCACTGGCGGGCCGGACGGGCCTGGCGGGCCCGGCGGTGGGCCCGCCTGGGCGGTGGTGGAGGCCAACGCGGCCTGGGCCAGCGGTGGTTACGCCTGCGATCCGGCCGCCGTCCTGGACGTGGTGCTGCGCGCGGCCGGTCCGGCCACCGCGCTGGCGCAGGCCGACCGCCCGTACTGCCGCGAGCTGCCCGAGGTCACCGGCTGACGCCGGCCGTCAGGCCCGGCCGCCGCCGGGGCTCGGCGCGAATGCGGTGGTGCCCCGCTCACCCCACCCGCCAGGATGGGCCCATGACGATCACGGACTCCACCGGCCCCACCGAATCCACCGACAACACCGGCTCCACCGGCTCCATCGACTCCATCGCTTCCGCGCAGCACCTCACGCACATCGCCGAACCGCCGGGCGTCGCCCCGGGCCGCGGCTACACCAACGTCGTCACCGGCACCGGCCGACTGGTCGTGGTCTCCGGACAGGTCGCCCTGGACGAGCACCGCGAGCTGGTCGGCGCCGGTGACCCGGGGGCGCAGGCCCGGCAGGTCTTCGAGAACCTGCGCCGCTGCCTGGCCGCCGCCGGTGCCGGCTTCCAGGACGTCGTCAAACTCACCTACTTCGTCACCGACATGGCGCACCTGCCCGCGGTCCGCGCGGCCCGGGACGCCGTCATGGACGCCGCCCGGCTGCCCGCAAGCAGCGCGGTCCAGGTCTCCGCGCTGTTCATGCCCGAACTCCTGCTGGAGGTCGAGGCATTCGCCCTGGTCCCCGAGGGCGCGACCCCCGAGGACCAGGACGCACCACCCGCGTGACGGCCGCACCCCCGTGACAGCCGTACCCGCGCGGCGGCCGCACGGCCGGTCTAGACCGGCTGCGCGACGACGTGGCCGCGCCGGCGGGCCCACCGCACCGACGGGCCCATGGCCAGCCCGGCGGCGGCCAGCAGGACGCCGAGGGCGATCCAGCCGGGCAGGCCGTACCCGATGACGGCGGTGCTGACCAGGGCCGGCCCGATCATCAGTGCCGCGGAGCTGCCCGCGTTGAAGACGCCCTGGTAGGCGCCGTGGTCGCGCTCGCCCGCCAGGTCGTAGCTGAGCGCCCAGCCGCCGGCCTGGCTCAGCACCTCGCCGAGCGCCTGCAGGGCGACCCCGGCGAGCACCACCAGGGCCGCCACGGCGGCGGGCAGCCCGTGGGCGACGGCCAGCACCAGGCAGGAGGCGCCGAGGATCAACCCGGCCCGGCCGCACACCCGGGCGGCCGTCGCCGGGTCCTCGGTGCCGCGGGTGGCCCGGACCTGCAGGGCGATCACCAGCACGGTGTTGACGATCAGGGTGCCGGCGACGGTGATCCGGGGCGCGTCGGTCTCCTTGACGATCCACAGCGGCACCCCGACCTCCAGGATCGCGAACTGCAGGCAGAGCAGCGAGTTCAGCGCGGTCACCACCAGGAACGGCCCGTCCCGCAGCGCGGGGTTGCGCCGCCGGCCGGCCTGCTCCGCCACCCCGGGACCGGTCGCCCGCTCCCGCATCGGGACCGGCAGCCGGGCGTACAGCACCGCGACCACCAGGTAGGAGACGGCGTCGGCCAGGATCGCCGTCAGGTACGCCGACCGGGTGTCGAGCTGGAGGGCGATCGCGCCGACCGCCGTGCCCAGGCACATGCCGACGTTGGTCACCACCCGCAGGTACGCCCGGCCCGCCACCCGCCGGTCGGCGGGCAGCAGTTCGGCGTAGAGCGCGGCGCGCACCGCGGCGGAGCCCCGGTCGACGGCGGCCACGACACAGGCCAGCCCCAGGAAGGCCGGGTAGCTGTGCACCAGCGCGTAGCCCGCGGTGCCCACCGCGTCCACCGCGACCAGCACCACCAGCACCCGCCGCGCGCCCCAGCGGTCGGCGGCCCGCCCGGCCGGCACGCTGGCGGCGACCCCGCACAGGCCGGCGGCGGTCAGCCCGAGGCCGAGCTGGGTGGCGCTGAGGCCGAGGACCCGGGTGAAGAAGAGCACCGCGACGGCCAGCGAGAGCCCGTTGCCGACCGTGTTGACAAGGGTGACCCCGGCGAGCCGGCGCACCGTCGGATCGGGGTGCAGAAGCCTGGACGGCCCGCGCCTGGGCGGGTCCTGGGTCGGTGCGGTGGTGTCCGCCGGTGAGCTGGTCATGCCAGTGATCACACCGCCTCGCACGCCCCGAGCAGTACTGATTTAGGCTCTGCCTGAAAGCTCCAGGAAGGATCGCCCGCTATGCACCGGTTCATGTTGGGGCTCTCCGACCTCGCCACCACCTGGTTCGCCATCTCGCCGATCCAGGAGGCCACGCTCAGCCTGCGGATGTGGACCCACCCGGGCCACTACACACTGCAGGCACCGGCCTTCGAACGGCTGCGCCCCGCCTTCGAGCGCGTCGACTCGCTGCTGCTGCGCTCGCTGGTCGCCGACAACCGCTGGGTCCCCGACTTCCTGACCCCCCGGCCCGGCACCCCGGGCCCGGACTTCCGCACCGAGCTGGCCGTGGTCCGCACCCTGCCGCCCGAGCGGCTGCGCCCCGAGCTGGAGCAGACCTTCCTCCCGCACGGCCGCCCGATGCCCGCCCCGCTGGAGGCCGGACTGGCCGACCCGGCCCGGCTGCTGGCCCGGATCACCGACGCCCTGGAGGAGTACTGGGAGGTCTGCCTGGCCCCCGCCTGGTGGCCGCAGGCCCGCGCGGTGCTGGAGGCGGACCTGGTCTACCGGGCGCGGCTGCTCGCCCAGCACGGCGCGGCGGCGCTCTTCGCCGACCTGGACGCCCGGCTGCACTGGGAGGACGGCGTCCTGTCGATCAACCGCCGCTGGACCGAGTGGGACCAGGACGTCACCGTGGACGGTCGCGGGCTGGTCCTCACCCCGACCTTCTTCGCCCGCGGCGCGGTCACGATGATCGGCAACGATCGGCCGCCGCAGATCAGTTACCCGGCCCGCGGCCAGGCCGGGATGGCCCGGCCGGCCGCGCCGGTGACGCCCCGCGCGCTGGAGCTGCTGCTCGGCGCCCCCAAGGCCCGGCTGCTCGCCCTGCTCGCCGAGCCCGCCTCGACCACCGACCTGGCCTACCGCCTGGGTGTCACGCCGGGCGCCGTCAGCCAGCACCTCGCGGTCCTGTTCACGACCGGCCTGGTCACCCGGGCCCGGCACGGCCGCTCGGTGCTGTACACCCGCAGCCCGCTGGGCGACGAGCTGGGCGGCGGCCCGCGCCGGGGCTGAACAGGTGTCCACACCGGGGCCGCGCAGCCCCGCCGGCCCTGTTCCCCAACTCCCCAGTGGTACAGACCTGTTGACGCATTGGTCCAGTCCTCCTACAGTGCCCATGCCCCCGTCTCCCCACGGCGCGGGCACCGATCGGCCACGCACCACCCGTACGGTTCTACGTCACCCTGTTCCACCCCCACGTCACAGGGAGAACCATGTCCGCTCGATCCGGGGCCGCCCGCACCAGGGCCGCCCGTCTGCGGGCCCACCGCCCGCGCATGCGCAGCAGACTGCTGGCGCTGCTCTCCGTCCTGCTCCTGCCGCTGGCCGCGGTCACCGTGCTGGCCACCCCGGCGAACGCGGCCGGCCGACTCACCGCCTCCTTCACCAGTGCCGACAACGGCTCGTGGTGGAAGGGCACCTTCATCGTCCGCAACGACAACGCCGCCGCCGTCTCCGGCTGGACCCTGGAGTTCGACCTGCCGGCCGGCGTCACCATCGCCAGCAGCTACAACGGCACCGCGACGGTCAGCGGCCGGCACGTCACCGCCGCCAACGCCTTCTACAACGCGAACGTCCCCGCCCACGGCACCACCGAGCCGTACAGCTTCTGGTTCGTCGCCAACGGCCCGATCGCCGCCCCCACCGGCTGCCGGGTCAACGGGGACAAGTGCGACGGGAGTTCGGACGTGCTGCCGTCCGCGCCCGGCACTCCGGCGGTGACCGACTCGACCGCGCACAGCCTCGCCCTGAAGTGGCCGGCCGCCACCGGCGGGGACTTCCCGGTCGCCTCCTACGAGGTGCTGAACGGCTCCACCGTGGTGGCCACCAGCGCCACCACCGACGTCCTGGTCAGCGGGCTCGCACCCGCCACCTCCTACACCCTGACCGTGCGCGCCAAGGACACCCGGGGCAACGCCGGCCCGGCGAGCGCGCCCGTGACCGCCTCCACCTTCGACCCGGCCACCGACCCCGTCCCGCCCACCGCGCCCACCAACCTCCGCGCCACGGCGGTCGGTTCCTCCGACGTGACGCTGGCCTGGAACGCCGCCACCGACAACCTCAAGGTCGCCGCCTACGACGTCTACCAGGGCGCCACCCTGGTCCGGACGGTCACCGGCTCCACCCTGACCGCGGCCGTCAACGGCCTCTCCCCGTCGACGGGTTACACCTTCACCGTGAAGGCCAGGGACGGCGCCGACAACACCTCGCCCGCGTCCGCGCCGCTCGCCGTGACCACCTCCGACCTGGTCGGCGCCGGCAAGTACGCCCGGGTCGGGTACTTCACCCAGTGGGGCATCTACGGCCGCCAGTACTTCGTCAAGAACCTCGACACCTCGGGCAGCGCCGCCAAGCTCGACGTCATCAACTACGCCTTCGAGAACATCGATCCGGTCAACCTGACCTGCCTGGCCGGCGTCACCAAGGGCACCACCGCCGACCCGCAGGACCCGGACCAGGGCACCGGCGCGGGCGACGCCGACGCCGACTACGCCCGCCCGATGAGCGCCGCCCAGTCCGTGGACGGCGTCGCCGACGACGGCTGGGGCAAACTGCGCGGCAACCTCAACCAGTTGAAGAAGCTCAAGGCCAAGTACCCGAACCTGAAGGCGGTCGTCTCGCTCGGCGGCTGGACGTACTCCAAGTACTTCTCCGACGCGGCCGCCACGGACGCCTCCCGGCAGAAGCTCGTCAAGTCCTGCATCGACGTCTGGATCAAGGGCAACCTGCCGCTCTACAACGGCGCCGGCGGCGACGGCGTGGCGGCCGGCATCTTCGACGGCATCGACCTCGACTGGGAGTGGCCCGGCTCCGGCGACGGCCACGCCGGCAACCACTACAGCGCCAACGACAAGGCCAACCTGACCGCCCTGCTCGCCGAGTTCCGCAAGCAGCTGGACGCGCTCGGCGGCTCGCACAAGCTGCTGACCGCCTTCACCCCGGCCGACCCGGTCAAGATCAACCAGGGCTGGGACCTCTCCAGGATCTTCAGCTACCTGGACATCGCCAACGTCCAGGGCTACGACTTCCACGGCGCCGGCAGCGACAACTCGTGGGAGCCCAACAGGACCGGCCACCAGGCCAACCTCTACGCGGACACCCAGGACCCGTACAACTTCCACTTCAGCGTGGACGCCGCCGTCCAGGCCTACCTGGGCGCCGGGGTCAACCCGCGCAAGCTCACCATCGGCTTCCCGTTCTACGGCCGCGGCTGGCAGGGCGTCGCCGACGGCGGCGCGGCCGGCGAGTGGCAGTCGGCGACCGGCGCGGCCCCCGGCCAGTTCGCCGAGGAGGCCGGCACCCGCGGGTACAACAACCTCATCACCACCTTCCCCAACCTGACCGTCCGCCACGACACCCAGTCCATCGCCACCTACGGCTACACCGGCGCCGGCGGCCAGTGGTGGACCTTCGACGACACCTGGTCGATCGCCCAGAAGACGGCCTACCTCAAGTCGAAGAACCTGCTCGGCTCGATGATCTGGGAGATGTCCGGCGACACCCCGACCGGCACCCTGATCACCGCCCTCGACGCCGGCCTGAAGTAGCCGCCCGGCCGACCCTACGACGCCCCGACGACGTCCCGACGACGTCCCGACGATGTCCCGACGATGTCCCGAAACCTCCCAAGACATCGCGCGGGCGCCTTGGGGGACGAGAGCCGGGGAGCAACACCGGGGCCCCGAACGGCCGGTCGCCGGTCGGGGCCCCGCCCCCGGCCGCGGTGGCGGCGGGCGCGACCGCGAGGCGTTCGCCGCCCGGCGGCGGGCCGCC
>NZ_JBHVUV010000038.1:0-10787 GCF_042883905.1 Kitasatospora sp. NPDC058170 | reverse complement strand
CCGTTGTTGGCCCCTCTCTTCCCCAACACCCCCCCCTCTCGGGGGGGGGGGGGGGGGGGGGGGGGGGGGGGGTCCCCCCCCCGGGCCCCCCCCGGGGGGGGCGGGGGGGGGGGGCCCCTCCACAGGCAGCGGTGGCGGCGGCCGCTACCGCGAGGCGATCGCCGCCAGTCGGCGGGCCGCACGGTACTGGCGCAGCACCTGGGCGAAGGTGGTGTGGCCCTGGGTGGTGCGGGCGAAGGCCCGCCACGCCGGGTCGACCAGGCAGACGGCGGCGTGGAACAGGTACGGGCGGCGCTCGAAGGCGGCCAGCATCTGCTTGCCGGCCCGCATCTCCACGCCCAGTCCGGCCTTGATCGCGAAGGCGTAGTTCAGCGCCTCGCGCCGCACCCCGGCCGCGTTGCCCGCCTCGGCCACCTTGACCGCCCACTCGCCGGCCAGCCGGCCCGAGCGCAGCGCGTACGAGATGCCCTCGCGGGTCCACGGCTCCAGCAGGCCGGCCGCGTCGCCGGCCACCAGCACCCGGCCGCGGGAGAGCGGCGAGTCCTCGGCCCGGCAGCGGGTCAGGTGCCCGGACTCCACGCTCGGCGGGAAGCCGGACAGGCCCAGGCGGCGGATGTAGTCGGCGAGGTACTGCTTGGTCCGCTCGCCGTCGCCGCGCGCCGAGATGACACCGACGGTCAGGCTGGCGGACTCGGTCTTCGGGAACACCCAGCCGTAACTGCCGGGCAGCGGGCCCCAGTCCAGGTGGATCCGGCCCGCCCAGTCCGCGGCGACCTGCGGCGGCACCGGGATCTCGGCCTCCAGCCCCAGGTCGATCTGGTCGAAGGAGACGCCGACGTGCCGGCCGATCCGGCTGGCGCTGCCGTCCGCGCCGACCACCGCGCGCGCCTCGAAGGTGCGTCCGTCGGCGGCGGTGACGACGGCCGTCCGGTGCTCGCCGCCCTGCTGCTCCACCCCGGTGACGGTCACTCCGGTGACCAGCACCGCGCCCGCCTGCTTGGCCGCCTGCACCAGGCGCAGGTCGAACTCGTCCCGGTTGACCAGACCGAACAGCATCCGCTTCGAGCGCCGCGTACGGGTGAACCGCCCGCGGTACGCGAAGGTGACGGCGTGGACCCGGTCCTGCAGCGGCAGCCGGAAGTCCGGCGGCAGGCTGTCCCGGGACGGGCCGATGATGCCGCCGCCGCACGTCTTGTAGCGGGGGTGCTCGGCCTTGTCGAGGAGCAGGACGCGTCGGCCCTGCGCGGCGGCGGCGTGCGCGGCCGAGGCCCCCGCCGGTCCGGCGCCAACGACGACGACGTCCCAGACACCGTCGAGCCGGTCGGGCCCGGGCTGCGGCTCTCGCTGCGGCTCGTGCTGGGGCTCGGACGGGCTTCCGGACGCCTCGGCGTCGAGCGGGCCACGGGAATCGGAGCTACCGGAGTCAGTCACGTCGAGCAATCCTATGCGTCCCACCCGGCTGCCCGCCGCCGCACCACCCCGAACTCCCGACCGACTCCCCGGTCCACCCGTTCGACTCGGCCTATGATCGTAGGCAACCCCTGCAGTCCCGTTCGGCCGAACCATCCTGCTCGGACGAACCAGCCCCCTCGGAGCGCCCCGATGTCACAGCAGCCCCTGGCCGACGCCGTCCGGTCCCTGATGGACCGTGCCCGCACCGACCTCACCGAACTGGTCGCCTTCCCCTCGGTCGCCGACCCCCGTCAGTTCCCGGTCGAGGAGTGCCGCAAGGCCGCCCAGTGGGTCGCCGACGCCTTCACCGCCGAGGGTCTGACCAACGTGCAGCTGCTGGACACCCCCGACGGCACGCAGTCCGTCTACGCCGAACTGGCCGGCCCCGAGGGCGCGCCGACCGTGCTGCTGTACTCCCACTACGACGTCCAGCCGCCGCTCGACGAGAAGGCCTGGCTGAGCCCCGCCTTCGAACTGACCGAGCGCGACGGCCGCTGGTACGGCCGCGGCGCCGCCGACTGCAAGGGCAACATCCTGATGCACCTGACGGCCCTTCGGGCGCTGCGTCAGGTGTACGGGGACGCCTACCCCGTCAGCCTGAAGATCATCGTGGAGGGCTCGGAGGAGCAGGGCACCGGCGGCCTGGAGCAGTACGCCGAGGCACACCCCGAGCTGCTCGCCGCCGATGCGATCGTCATCGGCGACACCGGCAACTTCGCCCCCGGCCTGCCCACCGTCACCGCCTCGCTGCGCGGCATGACGACGGTCGAGGTGACGATCACCACGCTCGCCGGGAACCTGCACTCCGGCGGCTTCGGCGGCGCCGCCCCGGACGCCCTGCAGGCCCTGGTCAAGGTGCTGGCCTCGCTGCACGACGAGCACGGCGACGTCGCGGTGGCCGGGCTGGTGAACGACCAGAGCTGGACCGGCGTGCAGTACGCCGACGAGCAGTTCCGCGCCGACGCCAAGGTGCTGGACGGCGTCGCGCTCACCGGCACCGGCACCGTCGCCGACCGGCTCTGGGCCCGCCCGGCCGTCACCGTCCTCGGCATCGACGCCCCGCCGGTGATCGGCGCCACCTCCTCCGTCCAGGCCTCCGCCAAGGCACTGGTCAGCCTGCGGGTACCGCCGGGCACCGACACCGAGGCCGCCCAGGGGGCGCTGGTCGCACACCTGGAGGCACAGGTGCCGTTCGGCGCCCGGATCCGGATCGAGCGGCAGGGCAACGGCGCCCCGTTCAGCGCGGACACCTCCGGCCCTGCCTACGAGGCGATGGGCGAGGCGATGGAGCAGGCCTTCGGCACCCCGATGGTCGCCTCCGGCGAGGGCGGCTCGATCCCGCTCTGCAACACGCTGCGCTCGCTCTACCCGCAGGCCGAGATCGTCCTGATCGGCGTCGAGGACCCGACCACCCAGATCCACGCGGTCAACGAGAACGTGGACCCGCAGGAGCTGGAGCGGATGGCCCTGACCGAGGCCCTGTTCCTGCGCCGCTACGCGGAGCTCCGCTCGGTCTGAGCCGCCTGTCCGACCGGTACTGCCTTCCCGGCCGGCACCGCCTCGCCGGTCCGGCGGCCACCGCGCCGCCAGACCTGCGCGGCCACCGCATAGGCCGCCGCGCCGACCGCGAGGCCCGCGCCCGCCCCGAAGCAGAACTCCGGGATCAGGTTGCGCCTCAGGGGCATCAGCCGGTGCACCACTCCGGCCGCCGTCGCCGCGCCCAGCGCCGCGACGGCGGCCCGCCGCACCCGGGGCGGGAGCAGAACCTCGGGCCGCACGGGCTCGGTGGCCCGGACCACCCGCCCCGCGTACCCGGCCAGCGCCGCCAGCGCCAGCGCCGAACTGCCGTACTGCAGCACGGTGTACAGCGGCAGCCCGGCGACCTCGCGCTCCAGGACGGGCAGCAACGAGACGCCGAGCCGGCCCTCGTGGGTGAAGGCGTCCCACCCGACGTGCGTGGCCGCGCCGACGGCGGCCGACGCCGCGAACCAGGCCGCGCCGCCTCCGCCGCGCGGGGCGGTCAACGCCTCGGCCGGCCCCGCCCACCGCTCGGGGAGCAGGGCGACCAGCGGCCCGCGCAGCAGCCCGTGCCAGCCGGCCACCAGTGCCCCGGCGATCGCCACGTCCACCGTCGGGACCGCCCACCAACGGTGGGTCAGCCCGCCGTGCCCGTAGGCCCCGGGCAGCAGCGACTCGGCGAAGAACGGCACGTCCGGCGCCATCGATCCGGCGACGAGGGCCGAGGCCACCAGCGGACCGCGCTCCCCGGCCAGGCGCAGCAGGGGCAGGACGGCGGCCGGGTGGCTGAAGGTGAAGGGCATGCCCTCATCCTGCCCCAGCCCCCGGCGCCCGGTGCCCGGCCCCCGCCCCCGCTGCCGCTGCCGCTGCCGCGCGGTGCCCCTGCGCCCGCCCTCCCCTACGCCGCGTCCGCCGCCCGGGTCAGTCCGAGGGCGACCCGGCGGCCCGCCTCCAGGTACCGCAGCTCCCCGGACCGCCGGGCCTCCAGGGCGGCGGCCAGCCGGCGGTACCGGCCGGGCGGCAGCAGCCCCGCGGCCTCGTCCAGGTCGACGAAGCGCCAGCCGCGCAGCTCCTCCTGCTGGAGCAGCAGGCCCTGGCGGGCGGTCGCGTCCAGCAGGCCGCCGTCGTAGACCAGCCGCAGGCCGCCGCGGCGCGGGCCGGTCCGGGGCTCCCAGTCGACGGCGAGCAGGCGCAGCGCGGTCGGGTCGAGCCGCAGGCCCAGTTCCTCGGCGGTCTCCCGCAGGGCGGCATCGGTGGGTGCCTCGCCGCGCTCGACCACCCCGCCGGGGAACTCCCAGTCCGGTTTGTAGACCGGGTCGACCAGCAGCACCCGGTCCTGCTCGTCGAAGAACAGGACCGCGGCGGCGACGGTGTCCCCGGTGGGGTCGGGAGTCTGGACGATGGGGCAGCGGGCGGATCCGTCCCGGACCAGTTCCGCGATCCGGACGGCCGTCTCGCGCGGGGTGAGGCCCCCGGTGTCGAGCAGCCGCGCGTCCCTCCCGAGCCACCGCCGGGCGGCCCGGTAGCGGGGGAGGTGTTCCAGGCACCACTGCCGGACTCTCGCGCTGCGCTCCGGATCGTCCGGACACTCCTCGCGCTGGGCTATCCGCTCGCGCAGGATCGTTTCTCCAGGGTCCAGGACGAGGTGGTGCACCGCGATGCCCTGGGAGGCGAGCGCGCCGAAGATCTCGTCCCGGTAGTCCTCCCGGAGCAGGGTCATCGGAACGACCAGCGGTCCCGACACCTCACCGAGCAGGGCGGCCGCCGTCTCGGGGACGAGCCGGCGCCAGGCCGGCAGGTCCTGGAAGTCGGAAACCGCCGCCAACCGGTCGGCTGGCAACATCCCCCGCAACCCGAACCCCACCAGCTCGGGGTCGAACAGCATGCTCCCGGGCAGCAGTTCCACCAACTCGCGACAGGCACTCGTCTTGCCCGCCCCGAACGTGCCATTGACCCAAACGATCACAACGTCCCCTGTCCTCGACTCCCCCGATGCCGTTCACACCGGGCGGCGCCCCCGTCAGCCGAACCAGCGCCACCCGAGGTGGTACCCCCGCCGCGCCGGTCCCCATACCTTCCCACGGCACCCACCCGGCGGACCTCACCCGGCCCCTTGACAGCGGCATGTGCCCAGATCAGACCCCCACCCACCCATCCCCCACCCGAACAGGCCACCATCCCCGCCGACTTCCCCTCCCCCACCCGCGGTGAGCCCGGAGCCCCGCCCGAGCGGCTACGACGCGACGGGGAGTCGGCCCCGCACGCGGCCGATCGAATATGTAGACCGGTCTACATATGCTCGGATGGCGCTGAGCCGTCCGCACAGGAAGTCGACCCCGCCGACTTCCTGTGCGAAACCTCCATTCGCCCCACCCGCCATGCACACGAATATGTCGACCGGTCTACATACCGATGCCTCCCGCCCACACGGGAGATCGTCCAGCCCAAACCCCCACGCGGGAGGCCCACCACCCGCCGCACCACCGACAACAGAACCCATAGACCGGTCTACATATTCATGCCGCATGGCGGGTGGGGCACTCACCTGGGCGAGGGGCCAAGGCAAGGCGCAGAGCCCAAAGCCTGCACAGGAAGTCGGCCTGTCCGACTTCCTGTGCAGGCCCATCCACCGCGGCCACGGAGCGACAGAAAAGGTAGACCGGTCTACATATTCTGTCCGCCCTTTGCCGAGCCACGCGCGTAGGAAGTCGGCCCATCCGACTTCCTACGCGCCGCCCGCGCCCACATCCATGCCACGCCTGACATCAGCGTCCCTCCCACCACGTAGTGCGCCCCAAGCGCGCAACTTCCACCACGCGCCTCGGGGGGGGCACACCGGCCTGGCGGACCCGGCGGGCCCGCTCCAGGTAGGCGCTCACCCCACACCTCCCGCTCCGGCGCACTCATCGGCGGTACGCGCTCCTCGCCGAACGCCCCCACCCCCCGCACGCACCCCTCGGGCACCCTCGCCGACACCGCCGCGGGCACCACACAGCGGAACGCGGGAGCACGGGTGGCGCCACCCGGGCAGGGGTCAACGGGTGTGGTCGGACGCAGCGCCGGGCCGGAGGGCGCGAAGAGGGGCACCGGAGCACCAGCCCCGAGCAGCAAGCCTGAGCACCAACCCCGAGCAACAGCGCCCGAGCAGCAAGGCCAAGCGACCGGCCGAAGCAATACACCGACACACCGACACATCGACATACCAAGAGGCCAGCCGGCCGACCCGGGCCAGCCGGACGGCGGGACGCACCAGCCCTCCCTCCCGCCCGCGTCTCCGGCGTCGCGCCGCACGGCTCGCACCGTATGGGCAGGAGAACCGTATAGACAGGAGAGGTGAACCCACCTTCCCCCAGTGACCCCGGCCGGGTCGTGGCGATCGGCTCCGTCAACACGGACCGGATCCTGCGCTGCCCCGTCCTGCCCGCCCCCGGCGAAACCGTGCTGGCCGTCTCCGCCACCCAGGGATTCGGGGGCAAGGGCGCCAATCAGGCCGTCGCGGCCGCCACCATGGGAGCGCCCACCCACCTGGTGGCGAAGGTCGGCGCGGACACCGACGGAGTCGAGGCGCTCGCCGACCTGCGGAGCGCCCGTGTCGACGTCAGCACCGTGCTCACCGATCCGGCGGCGCCCACCGGCCAGGCCATCGTCATGGTCGACCCCAACGGCGAGAACAGCATCGTCGTCATCCCCGGCGCCAATGCCTGTCTGGACCCGGCCGAGGTCACCGAGGCCCTCGCCCGCCTCCGGCTGACCCCCGCCGATGTTCTGCTCACCAGCGGCGAGGTGCCGCCGGACTGCGTCCGGGCCGCCGCCGAGGCCCTACCCGCCGGCACCCGCTGGGTCCACAACGCCGCCCCGGCCGGAGTACTCCCCACATTGGTGGGCCGCCGCCCCCTGATCGTCGCCAACACCATCGAGGCAGGCCAACTGACCGGCGCGACCGCTGCATCCGCCCCACTCGACGCAGCCGACGTAATCGACACGCCTGACGCGCCTGACACGCCCGACACGACCAGGACGCCCGACCCGAGCAAGACAAGCAACACGAGCAACCCGAGCGACCCGACAGACAGCGCCAACACCGCCGCCGAGGCCCTGGCCGCACTCGGCGACGGCGCCGTGATCACCCTCGGCAGCGAGGGCGCCCTCGTCGCCGAGGGCGGCCGCGGGGGTCGGACGAGCCGCGTCCCCGCCCCGCGCGTGACCGTGGTCGACACGACCGGCGCCGGCGACGTCTTCTGCGGCGCGTTGGCCGCCGAACTCGCACGCGGCGCCGCCTTGACCGAGGCGGTCGCCACCGCCGTGGCCGCGGGCGCCTTCGCCGTCACCGCCCTGGGCGCCCGCGGCGCCCTGCCCACCCCCGCCGAGGTCCGGCGCCTGCGCACCCCCTGACCACCCGCACCCCCTGACCACCCGCACCCCCTGACCACCCGCGCCACCACCCCACCGCCCTCCACCACCAGCACCACCGCACAACGCGGCCGGTCCCGCACAGGGTGACCGACACCCCGTGCGGGACCGCAGCACAACCCGAAGCCGCGGTCAGGGCCGCCCCATGTGCGTGGGGTAGTACCCGCTGCTGATCCCCGAGATCCGGATGTTGGTACCGGGTCGGGCGGCCTCGACGTACTGGTTGTTGCCGAGGTAGATCGCCACGTGGTGGATGCCCCGCGCACTGCCGTCGTCCGACCAGAACAGCAGGTCGCCACGTTCCAGCTGGCTGGCGCGGACCGGGGTGGTGGCCGCGTACTGGTCGTTAGCCACCCGCGGCAGGTCGATGCCCCCGCGCCGGAAGGACTGCTGGACCAGGCCCGAGCAGTCGTAGCCGGCCGGACCGTTGCCGGCCGTCACGAACGGCTTGCCGAGCTGGGCGAGCGCGAACTGCACGGCCGTCTCGACGTCGCCGTCGGCCGCCGGCACCGAGTCCGAGGACGCGTCGGAGCCTGCGGACGAACCCGAGGACGAACCCGAGGACGAGCCGGAAGACGAACCGGAGGACGAACCGGACCCGCCACCCGTCCGGTCCAGGTAGACGTCGTAGTGCGTGGTCCAGCGCCACTGGCCCTGGCTGTTCTTGAACCAGTACCGCGAACCGTCCCAGCCCTGGGTGATGCCCCCGGAGGAAGTGGGGGTGGCGGTGGCGGTGGCGGTGGACGAGGAGCCGCCCCCAGTCCGGGCCTGGTAGATGTCGTAGTGCGTGGTCCAGCGCCACTGCCCCTGGCTGTTCTTGAACCAGTACCGCGATCCGTCCCAGCCGGCGTGGGCCGGCGCGGGCTCGGCGGCCGCGCTGCCCACGCTGGTGCCGAGGCCGATCACGCCGGCTCCGGCCGCGATCACGGCCACCATGCCTATCCCCCGGCGGACCCGCGCCGCCCGGGAGGTGCGGACGGGCTTCGCCGGCCCGTCGGTGGTGGCGGTGGCGGCGGTCTGCCCGGTCGGGTCGTCGGCGGCACTCGGTGCGCCGGTGTTGACGGTCGTCATCCTGCTGTCTTCCTTTGCTGACTCCGCAGGCCCTGCAGACTCCCGCCGGATCTGGCGGTGCTGCAGTCATGCCACGGAACGCTGAACGGGAACGGCAGACGTTCCCCGGCCGACATGCCACGGCTT
This sequence comes from Kitasatospora sp. NPDC058170, assembly GCF_042883905.1. NCBI lineage: Bacteria > Bacillati > Actinomycetota > Actinomycetes > Kitasatosporales > Streptomycetaceae > Kitasatospora > Kitasatospora sp. NPDC058170. The sequence continues at coordinate 2,210 of NZ_JBHVUV010000038.1, read as the reverse complement.
CCGGTCCTGCGACCGGAAGCCGCGGCAACTCGCCCAGGGATTCAGTTCTGCCTGCGTGTCACGTTAGGCACGCGTCCGCTCACGGCGCGCAGTGGAGTGCGCCAAAGGAAGGGTTCACGGAAGGTGAGCGACCATCACCGGATGACCCCTCGTCACCCCTTCGCCGAGTCAGTCGGCAACTGCTTCTTCAGCACCTTCCCCATGGCGTTCCTGGGCAGTTCGGCGACGAGCATCACCCGTCGCGGCCGCTTGTGGACGGAGAGCCGCTCCGCCACAAAGACCGTCAGCTGTTCCCCCGTCACCGGGCCGTCGGGGATGACGTACGCCACGACCGCCTGCCCGAGGTCCTCGTCGGGCACGCCGATCACGGCCGCGTCCGCGACCGCCGGGTGGTCGCGCAGCGCGGCCTCCACCTCGCCGGCGCCGATCCGGTAGCCGCCGCTCTTGATCAGGTCGACCGAGGCGCGGCCGACGATCCGGTGGAAGCCGTCCTCGCCGATCACCGCGACGTCCCCGGTCCGGAACCAGCCGTCCGCCGTCCAGGACTCGGCGTCGGCGTCCGGCCGGTTGAGGTAGCCGGTGAACAGGGTGGGCCCGGCGACCTGGAGTTCGCCGACGCTCTCCCCGTCGTGCGGGACGGGCCCGCCGTCCTCGCCGACCAGCCTGGTCCGCACCCCGTCCAGCGGCAGTCCGACGCTGCCGGGGCGGCGCTCCCCCGCCGCCCGGGTGCTGACGGTGATCAGCGATTCGGTCATCCCGTACCGCTCGATCGGCGCGTGGCCGGTCAGCGCGGCCAGCTTCTCGAAGACGGGGACGGGCAGCGGGGCGCTGCCGGAGACCAGCAGCCGGGCGGCGGACAGCCGTCCGGCCGCCTCCGGGTCGGCGGCCAGGCGCGACCAGACCGTCGGTACCCCGAAGTACAGGCTCCCCCCGGCGGCCGCGTACCCGGCGGGGGTGGGGCGGCCGGTGTGCACCAGCCGGCTGCCGGTGCGCAGGGCGCCGAGCACGCCGAGCACCAGGCCGTGGACGTGGAACAGCGGCAGTCCGTGCGCCAGGGTGTCCTCGGCCGTCCACTGCCAGGCGGCGGCGAGCGCGTCCAGGTCCGCGGCGATGGCGGCACGGCGGATCACCGCTCCCTTGGGCGCGCCGGTGGTGCCCGAGGTGTAGAGCACGAACGCGGTGGCGTCCCGGTCGGGCTCGGCGTAGGTGGTGGCGGAACGCTCCGTCAGGTCGACCGGGAGGGCCGGCAGCCCGGCGTCCGGCGTTTCCGGGTCCGCCGCCGCGTGGGCGAGCAGGGCCGCGCCCGAGTCCCGCAGGATGTGGGCGCGCTCCTTGGGCCCGGAGTCGGGCGGCAGCGGCACCACGGGCACGCCGGCCAGCAGCCCGCCGACCACGGCGACCACGGTCTCCGCGGTGGGCCGGGCCAGCACGGCCAGCGCGGGGGCGCCGGCCACCCGGTCGGCCACGGCGGTCGCCGCGCCGAGCAGCTGCTCGCGCGACAACGCCCTTCCGTCGATCCGCAGCGCGTCGCCGGAGTCCCCGAAGCCGCCCTGAAGTGCCGTCAACAGTGTCATGCCCTCTGCCCTCACCGTCGCTTGCCTATCCGGTCCTGCGGCCGACTCTACGGCCAGCGCCGACCCCGCCCGAGGCGGCCGCACACCGCCGACCGAGCGCGCCCGGCCGAGCACCACGGGCACCCTCCGACCCGGCACGACAGGCCCGGCGCGACAGGCCCGGGCAACACCGGCACGAGCAGCACCGGCACAGGCACAGGCACCGGCACCGGCACCGGCACCGCGAAGCCCCGGCACGGCACCCGCGAAAACACGGAGGAGGGCGCGGCCCCGGATCCCCAGTGCCACGCCCTCCTCACTGCGCGCTGCGCGCTGCGCGCTGCGCGCGGTGGACCGCGCGCTAGCCGCTCACACTCAGCCCTTGCGGCTCTTCACCTCGTCGGTGAGCTGCGGCAGGACGGCGAACAGGTCGCCGACCACGCCGTAGTCGACCAGCTCGAAGATCGGGGCCTCGGGGTCCTTGTTGACGGCCACGATGGTCTTCGAGGTCTGCATGCCGGCCCGGTGCTGGATCGCGCCGGAGATACCCGCGGCGATGTACAGCTGGGGCGAGACCTGCTTGCCGGTCTGGCCGACCTGGTTGGTGTGCGGGTACCAGCCGGCGTCGACGGCGGCACGCGAGGCGCCGACGGCCGC
>NZ_JBHVUV010000037.1:0-97994 GCF_042883905.1 Kitasatospora sp. NPDC058170 | reverse complement strand
ACCTGGTCGGATTCTTCGTCAACACCCTGGTGCTGCGCACCGACACCTCCGGCGACCCGGGCTTCACCGAGCTGCTGGGCCGCGTCCGGGAGACCGACCTCGGTGCGTACGCCCACCAGGACGTGCCCTTCGAGCGCCTGGTCGAGGAGCTCAACCCGGCCCGCTCGCTCGCCCGCCACCCGCTGTTCCAGGTGATGATGGTGCTGCAGAGCAACGAGCAGGCGGAGCTGGAGCTGGCCGGCCTGCGGGCCGACGCCCTGGCGGCGGGCACCGGGGTCGCCAAGTTCGACCTCAATGTGACCCTGGAGGAGTCCTTCGGTCCGGGCGGCACGCCGGCCGGGATCGACTGCGCCCTCGACTTCGCCACCCAGCTGTTCGACCGGGAGACGGTCGAGTCGATCGCGGCCCGCTTCGGCCGCCTGCTCAGGGCGGTCGTCGCCCAACCGGAGCTGCCCATCGGCCGACTGGACCTGCTGGCCGACGGCGAACGCGCCGAACTCCTCGCCACCGGCACCGAACTGCCCCAGTCCGTCCCCCTCGTCCCGGCCGCCTTCGAAGCCCAGACCGCCCGCACCCCCGACGCCGTCGCCCTCGTCCACGGCGACCGGGAACTCACCTACGCCGAGCTCAACACCCGGGCCAACCGGCTGGCGCACGCCCTGGTGGCGGCGGGAGTCGGCCCGGAGTCGCTGGTGGCGCTGGCGCTGCCGCGCTCGGTGGAGTCGGTGGTCGGCGCGCTGGCCGTGCTGAAGGCCGGGGCGGCGTTCCTGCCGCTGGACGCCGAGTACCCGCTGGAGCGCACGGCCCACATGCTGGCCGACGCCCGACCGGCCGTGGCGCTGACCAACGACGGCTGGCCGCTGCCGGAGGCGCTGGACGGGGTACCGGTGCTGCGCACCGACGAGGAGCTGTGGGCCGGGCAGTCCGCCGAGGACCCGCCCGTCCGGGTGGGCGGCCACCACGCCGCGTACGTCATCTACACCTCGGGTTCGACCGGCCGCCCCAAGGGCGTGGTCGTCAGCCACGGGAGCATCGCCGCCCTGCTGGCCTCGCACCGCGCCGGACTCTTCGGTGAGGCGGAGCGCGCCCACGGCCGGCTGAAGGTCGCACTGACCGCCTCGCTCTGCTTCGACGCCTCCTGGGACAGCCTGCTGTGGCTGGTCGCCGGACACGAACTGCACCTGATCGGCGACGAAGTCCGCCGCGACGCCACCGCCCTGGTCCGGCACCTGCGCAGCAGGGCGATCGGTACCGTGAACACCACCCCCTCGTTCGCCGAACAGCTGGTCGAGGAGGGGCTGTTGGAGGAGCCCGCGCCGCGCTTGCTGCTGCTCGGCGGCGAGGCCGTCGGCCAGGGCCTGTGGACCAGGCTGCGCGAGACGCCCGGGCTCACCGCCCACAACCTCTACGGCCCCACCGAGTCCACCGTCGACGCCCTCACCCAGCAGCTGTCCGACACCGACCGCCCGACCCTGGGCAGCACCGTCGCCGGCACCCGCGCCTACATCCTCGACGAGCACCTCAACCCCGTCCCCACCGGCGTCCCCGGCGAGCTCTACCTCGCCGGAGCCGGCCTCGCCCGCGGCTACCTCAACCGCCCCGCCCTCACCGCCGAACGCTTCCCCGCCTGCCCCTTCGAACCCGGCACCCGGATGTACCGCACCGGCGACCTCGTCCGCCGCACCCGCGACGGCCAACTCGACTACCTCGGCCGCACCGACCACCAGGTCAAAATCCGCGGCTTCCGCATCGAACTCGGCGAGATCGAACAGGTACTGACCCGCCACGCCGCCGTCCGCCAGGCCGTGGTCGCGATCCACACCGGCGACACCGGCGACCGCCGGCTCGTGGCCTACTGCACGGTGGCCGAGGAGGCTCCCGAACTCGCCGTCGACCTGCGGCGGTTCGCCGCCGAGACGCTGCCCGGGTACATGGTGCCGGCCGCCGTGGTGCTGCTGGCGGCGCTGCCGCTGACCGGCAGCGGCAAGGTCGACCACCGGGCGCTGCCCGCACCGGACTTCGGCGCCTTCGCCGGCGGCCGGGCGGCCCGTACGCCGCAGGAGGGCATCCTCTGCGGGCTGTTCGGGGAGGTGCTGGGCCTCGACACCGTCGGCATCGACGACGACTTCTTCGCCCTCGGCGGCCACTCGCTGCTCGCGATCAAGCTGCTCAGCCGGGTACGGACCACCCTCGGTGCCGAGTTGGGCATCCGGGACGTCTTCGAGGCGCCCACCGTCGCCGGACTGGCCGGCCGGCTGGCCTCGGCCGACACCGACCGCCCGATCCCGGTGGGCGGCCGCGAGCGCCCGGAGCGCCCGCCGCTCTCCTTCGCCCAGCAGCGGCTCTGGCTGATCGACCGGATGGAGGGCCCCAGTGCCCTCTACAACGTCCCGCTGGCCCTGCGGCTCTTCGGCGAGCTGGACGACCAGGCCCTGACGGCCGCCCTCGGCGACGTGATCGCCCGCCACGAGAGCCTGCGCACCGTCATCGCCGAACTCGACGGCGAACCCCACCAGCGGATCCTGCCCGCGGCCGAGGCCCGGGCGACGGTCGAGACCGTGCACTGCTCGCCGGACGGCCTGGCGGCGGCCCTGGAGGCCTGCACCGAGCGCCCGTTCGACCTGGCCGCCGAACTGCCCGTCCGCGCGCACCTGCTGCCGGTCGCCGAGGAGGAGCACCTGCTCGTCCTGGTCCTGCACCACATCGCCGGTGACGGCTGGTCGATGGGCCCGCTGCTGCGGGACTTCGCCGAGGCGTACACGGTGCGCTGCGGCGGCGAGGAACCGGTCTGGGAGCCGCTGCCCGTCCAGTACGCCGACTACGCGCTCTGGCAGCGCGAGCTGCTCGGCACCGAGGACGATCCGGACAGCCTGCTCTCCCGCCAACTCGGCTACTGGCGGGCGGCCCTGGCCGAGCTCCCGGAGGAGCTGGCGCTGCCCGTGGACCGCCCCCGGCGGGCGGACGGCGGCCACAGCGGTGACCGGGTGGTCCTGCCGCTCGGCACCGAACTGCACCGCCGCCTGGTGGAGTTGTCCCGCGAGCACCGGGTCACGCTGTTCATGACCCTGCAGGCGGGGCTCGCCGCCCTGCTGACCCGGCTCGGCGCGGGCACCGACATCCCCGTCGGCTCGGTGGTCGCCGGGCGCTCCGACGAGGCACTCGACGACCTGGTCGGATTCTTCGTCAACACCCTGGTGCTGCGCACCGACACCTCCGGCGACCCGGGCTTCACCGAGCTGCTGGGCCGCGTCCGGGAGACCCAGCTGGACGCCCACGCCCACCAGGACGTGCCGTTCGAGCGCCTCGTCGAGGAGCTCAACCCGGCCCGCTCGCTCGCCCGCCACCCGCTGTTCCAGGTCATGCTGCTGCTGGAGGGCGGCGGTTCCCCGGAGCCGCTCGACCTGGCCGGTCTGCAGGCCGTGCCCGAGCCGGCCGGCGGGTACGCGGCCAAGTTCGACCTCAGCATCGGCATGGGCGAGTCCTTCGACGCCACCGGCGCGCCCGCCGGCCTGGAGTGCGCGATCGACTTCGCCACGGACCTCTTCGACCGGGAGACGGTCGAGTCGATCGCGGCCCGCTTCGGCCGCCTGCTCAGGGCGGTCGTCGCCCAGCCGGAGCTGCCGATCGGCCGACTGGACCTGCTGGCCGACGGCGAACGCGCCGAACTCCTCGCCACCGGCACCGAACTGCCGCAGTCCGTCCCCCTCGTCCCGGCCGCCTTCGAAGCCCAGACCGCCCGCACCCCCGACGCCGTCGCCCTCGTCCACGGCGACCGGCAACTCACCTACACCGAGCTCAACACCCGGGCCAACCGCATCGCGCACCGCCTGATCGGCGCGGGCGCCGGCCCGGAGTCCATAATCGCGCTGGCCCTGCCGAGGTCCGTGGAGACGGTGGCGGCCCTGCTGGGCGTCCTGAAGGCCGGCGCCGCCTACCTGCCGCTGGACGCCGAGTACCCGGCCGACCGCACCGCCGACATCCTGGCCGACGCGTCCCCCGCGTTCGTCCTCACCGACGACCGCTGGCCGCTGCCGGAGCTGCTGGCCGACCTGCCCGTCCTGCGGCTCGACGAGACCCACCGCAGCGAGGCCCACCGCGATGAGGCCCACGTCGGCGAGGACCGGGCGGACGACCCGGCCCCGCGCGCCCGCGCCCGGAACGCCGCCTACATCATCCACACCTCGGGTTCGACCGGCCGCCCCAAGGGCGTGGTCGTCGACCACGGGAGCATCGCCGCCCTGCTGGCCTCGCACCGCGCCGGGCTCTTCGGCGAGGCGGAGCGCGCCCACGGCCGGCTGAAGGTCGCACTGACCGCCTCGCTCTGCTTCGACGCCTCCTGGGACAGCCTGCTGTGGCTGGTCGCCGGACACGAGCTGCACCTGATCGGCGACGAAGTCCGCCGCGACGCCGCCGCCCTGGTCCGGCACACCCGGCAGTCCGGGATCGGCGTCCTGGAGGTCACCCCCTCCTACGCCGAACAGCTGGTCGAGGAGGGGCTGTTGGAGGATCCCGCGCCGCGGCTGCTGCTGCTCGGCGGCGAGGCCGTCGGCCAGGGCCTGTGGACCAGGCTGCGCGAAGCCCCCGGCACCACCGGCCACAACCTCTACGGCCCCACCGAGTCCACCGTCGACGCCCTCACCCAGGCCCTCGCCGACACCGACCGCCCGACCCTGGGCAGCACCGTCGCCGGCACCCGCGCCTACATCCTCGACGAGCACCTCAACCCCGTCCCCACCGGCGTCCCCGGCGAGCTCTACCTCGCCGGAGCCGGCCTCGCCCGCGGCTACCTCAACCGCCCCGCCCTCACCGCCGAACGCTTCCCCGCCTGCCCCTTCGAACCCGGCACCCGGATGTACCGCACCGGCGACCTCGTCCGCCGCACCCGCGACGGCCAACTCGACTACCTCGGCCGCACCGACCACCAGGTCAAAATCCGCGGCTTCCGCATCGAGCCCGGTGAGATCGAGCAGGTGCTGACCCGCCATCACCAGGTCACCGCCGCCACCGTCCTGGCCCACCAGGACCAGGCGGCCGGCACCCGACTGGTGGCCTACGTGGTCACCGACGGCCCGCTGGACCTCGTCGAACTGCGCGCCTTCGCCGGAGCCGCCCTGCCCGCGCACATGGTGCCGGCCGCCGTCGTCCCGCTGGCGGCGCTGCCGCTGACCGGCAGCGGCAAGGTCGACCACCGGGCGCTGCCCGCACCGGACTTCGGCGCCTTCGCCGGCGGCCGGGCGGCCCGCACCCCCCAGGAGGAGACCCTCTGCGGACTCTTCGCCGACGTCCTGGGCGTCGACACCGTCGGCATCGACGACGACTTCTTCGCCCTCGGCGGCCACTCACTGCTGGCGATGAAGCTGCTCGGCCGGATCCGGACCGCCCTCGGTGCCGAGTTGGGCATCCGGGACGTCTTCGAGGCACCCACCGTGGCCGGGCTCGCCGGTCGACTGCACGCCGGGGCGGCCCTGGACGCGCTGGAGGTCCTGCTGCCGCTGCGCACGGGCGGCGAGCGCGCACCGCTGTTCTGCGTGCACCCCGCGGCCGGCATCGGCTGGGTGTACTCGGGACTGCTGCGCCACCTCGACCCCGGCCACCCGGTGTACGCCCTGCAGGCCCGCGGCCTGCGCGGCGGGGCACCGGCCAGTGTGGCGGAGATCGCCGAGGACTACGTGCGGCAGATCCGGTCGGTGCAGCCGACCGGCCCCTACCACCTGCTCGGCTGGTCCTTCGGCGCGGTCGTCGCCCAGGCGATGGCCGTCGAACTCCAGGCCGAGGGCGAGTCGGTGGCCCTGCTCGCGCTGCTGGACGGGGCGCCGATCGAGCCCGACCCGGCCGACCACGCCCCCGCCGGCGACCCCGTGGACACCCTCGCCGAGCTGCTGGCCTCCCTGGGCCACGACCCGGCCGACGCCCGGGGCCCGGCCGAGCTGGCGGCACTCCTCGGCGAGGCGGCCGACGTCCTGCCCGAGGTCTTCGAACGCAACGGCAAGCTGATGGCCGAACACCGGCCGGACCGCTACCGGGGTGACGCCGTGTTCTTCGGCGCGACCCTCGACAAGCCCGCGGACTGGCCCTACGAGGAGGCCTGGCGGCCGTACCTCGACGGCCGGATCGAGCACCACCGCATCGCCTGTGACCACGGCGCGATGACTCAGCCGGAGCCCCTCGCACGGATCGCCTCCGTGCTGGCCCAGAAGCTTGGAGAGCAGTCGCGATGACCAGTGTCGACGTCCAGCCGCCCCCGCAGGTGGACCCGCCCCGAAACCGCTGGGGCCTGTGGTCACAGGGCGACTTCCGCAAACTCTGGATCGGCGAGACGACCAGCGGCCTCGGCACGGCGGTCGGCAACGTGGCGCTGGCCCTGGTGGCCGTCGTGACGTTGAACGCCGGCCCGTTCATGGTCGGCCTGCTGACCGCCTCCGCCTGGGTGCCCTGGCTGTTCATCGGCCTGCCGGCCGGCGCCTGGGTGGACCGCTGGCCCCGGCTGCGGGTGATGCTGGTCTGCGACCTGCTGCTGCTGGTGCTGTTCGGCAGCGTCCCGGTGGCCGGCTGGTTCGGGGCGCTCACCATGGCGCAGCTGGTGGTGGTGGCCCTGCTGACCGGCGCGGTGAAGGTCTTCTTCAGTACCGCCTACGGCGCCGTCCTGCCGTCCGTGGTCGCCAAGTCCGACCTGCTGGAGGCCAACGTCAAGCTGCGCTCCGGCGAGTCCGCGGCGGAGATCGCCGGCCCGGGTGTGGCGGGCCTGCTCTCCCAGGCCTTCGGGGCGGCCAGCGGGCTGCTCGCCGACTCCGTCACCTACCTGGTCTCGGCGATCTGCGTGGGGACGATCCGGGCCGAGGAGACGCCCCCGCCGCCGTCCGAGCGGCGCGGCATCCTGCGCGAGATCGGCGAGGGAGTCCGCTTCCTGGTGCACGACCCGTACCTGCGCACCCTGGCCTGCTTCGGCGCGGTCGGCAACCTCGGGCTGAACGGCATCCAGGCCGTCCAGACGGTGTTCCTGGTCCGCAGCGTGGGGGTCGAACCCGACGGGGTGGGGCTGGTGTTCGCGGTGGTGAGCATCGGCGGGCTGGCCGGGGCGGCGCTGGCCGGGCGGATCGCCCGCCGGCTGGGCACCGCGCGCGGGCTGCTGCTCTGCGAACTGGTGGTCGCCCCGTTCATCTTCCTGCTGCCGCTCGCCGGCGAGCAGCTGCCGCTGGCGGTCAGCGCGGTCGCCTGGTCGGTCGCGGTGTGCGGTGTGGTGGCGGGCAACGTCCTCGCCGGCAGCTTCTACCAGTCGTACTGCCCGCCGGCGATGATCGGCCGGATCCGGGCCAGCGCGTCGACCGTGAACTACAGCGCGATCCCGGTCGGCGCCCTGCTCGGCGGCTACCTGGGCGAGGTCCTGGGAGCCCGCACCACCATCTGGATCATGGCGGGCGTGCTGCTCTCGGCCGGGGCGGTGCTGCTGGCCAGTCCGCTGCGGGCGCTGCGCGACTTCCCCGAGCGGCCCGAGGCCGAACCGGCCGTCTGATCCCGCTACCTCTCCCCTCCCTTCCCCTTCCTCTCCTCCTCCCTCCCCCTCGACCTGAATCCGGAGCACGCCGATGACCCGCACCGCCCGCCCCCGCCGCTATCTGATGTGCCGTCCGACCCACTTCGAGGTCACCTACGCGATCAACCCCTGGATGGACCCGGCCAAGCCGGTCGACACCGGCCTCGCCATCGCCCAGTGGGAGCGGCTGCACGCCCTCTACGAGGACCTCGGCCACCGCGTCGACCTGATCGACCCGCTGCCGGGCCTGCCCGACATGGTGTACGCGGCGAACGGCGCCACCGTGGTGGACGGCAGGGTGCTCGGCGCCCGGTTCCGCAACGCGGAGCGGACCGCGGAGGGCCCCGCCTACCTGGAGTGGTTCCGGGCCCGCGGCTTCGAGACGCACGACCCGGAGCACGTCAACGAGGGCGAGGGCGACCTGCTGCTGACGGACCGCGGTGTGCTGGCCGGACGCGGCTTCCGCAGCGTCACCGCCGGCCACGCCGAGGCGCAGGAGTTCCTCGGCCGGCCGGTGATCGGCCTGGAGCTCGTCGACCCGCGGTTCTACCACCTCGACACCGCGCTCTCCGTGCTCGACGGCGACGAGATCATGTACTACCCGGAGGCCTTCTCCCCCGGCAGCCGTGAGGTACTGGAGCGGCTGTTCCCGGACGCCCTGCTGGTCAGCGAGGCGGACGCCGAGGTCTTCGGCCTCAACGCGGTCAGCGACGGCCTGCACGTGGTGCTGCCGGAGGCCGCCGTCGGGCTCGCGGCCCGGCTGCGCGAGCGCGGGTTCCGGCCGATCGGGATGGACCTCACCGAGCTCCTCAAGGGCGGCGGCAGCGTCAAGTGCTGCACCCTGGAGATCCGCGACGCGGCCTGACCCGCCGCCGGGTCGACGCCCCCCCGGACGGCCACCCGGACGGCCCCCCGGGTGGATCAACAGCACCGCTCGACGGTCGGTGCTCGCACGTCGATCCCCCGTTGACCGGGCCTTGCCAGACTGGTGTCACCACAGCACGGAAAGCCCTTCCCACCAGGGAAGACAGCCAAGGGAGCAGCAGTCATGACGCAGCGTTCGACGGTCCGCACCGCCCGCCTCCGCCTGATCACCGTCGGCCTCGGCCTGGCGGTCGCGCTGGGCACGGCGGGCACGGCGGCCGCGGCCGACGATGCGAACGGCACCACCGGCCCGGTCGTCGTCGGCACCGTCGTCGTCGGCACCGTCGGCGGCGACACCGGTGGCGGCAAGACCGGCGGCGCCACCGGCGGCGGGACCGGTGCCGACCACGGCGGCGAACTGGAGTGGAACAGCACCGGCTCCTGATCCGTCGGGTGCCCCGCCGCCGGCCCCGCCGTCAGGGGTCGGTGAGGGCGAACGCCGGAGCCTCCAGCAGCCCGGCCACCTCGCCGGCCTCCGGGAGGCCGAGCCGCAGGAAGATCTCGTGGGCCCGCTGGAGCCGGGCCCGCGCCTCGCCGCCACGACCGAGGTCCGCCAGTGAGCGGCCCAGGATCACCAGTGCCTGTGCCTGGTCGCGTTCGGCACCGAGGTCCTCGCAGAGCACCAGCGCCCGTCCGGCGTGGTCCAGGGCCTCGTCCGTCCGGCCGAGCGAGCGCAGACTGTCCGCCAGGCGGTAGCGGACCTGCGCGGCGCGGTCGCGCAGACCGGCCGACGACGACACCGACAGGCACTCGCCGAACCAGGTGACCGCCTCCTCATGCCGGCCCAGCGCGTGCAGGGCCAGCCCCAGGACGTAGAGCGTGTACGCCCGCCCCGGATCGTCCTGCCGGGTGCGCAGTTCGGCCAGCACCTCGTGGCAGATCTCCACCGCCTCGGCGGCCCGCCCGCTGCGGACCCGGGCCAGCGCCGCGTTGACGGTGGTCACCAGCGCACCGGAGCGGTGCCCGAGGGCGCGCGCCAGCAGCAGCGCCTCGTCGTAGTGGTCCACGGCCTCGTCGTAGCGGCTGAGGAACTGGCAGATCAGCCCGAGGTCGTTGAGCGCCTGCTGCAGGATCACGGTGTCGCCCGCCGCCCTGGCCGCCTCGGCGGCCAGCAGTGCGGCCGCCTCCGCCTCCTCCAGCCGGGTGGCGGCCAGGGCGATGTTGCCCCGCAGGAAGTGGGCCCGGCCCTCGGCTCTGCGGTCCCGGTGGCGGGCCGCCGCGCCGGCCAGGGCCTGTGCGGTGAACCCGAGCTGACGGCTCGGCGGGGTCAGCACGAAGGGCGTGAGCGCGATCAGCAGGTCGATCGCGGCCCGCAGGGCCGGCCGGGCCGGGCCGCCCTGCGGCGGCTCACCGGCAAGGTCCGGAGCCCCTCCCGGCAGCCCGTCCTCCGCCGCGGCCCAGTCGGCGACCTGGGCGGCGAGCGCGACCGCCCCGGCGCCCTCGGCCTCGGCCCAGGCCTGCGCGGCGTCACGCCCGCCCAGCCGGACGCCCGGGGAGCGGGCCGGGCCGAGCGCGCCGGCCGCCGGGTCGCCCGGTACCGCGTGCTGGAAGGCCGAGCAGGCGGTGGCCAGCAGGTGGTCGAGCATCCGGTCGCGGGCCGCCACGGCCTCCCCGCAGGGAGCACCGGGCACGGTGGCAACAACCGGCTCGGCGCCGTCCTGCCCCGGACGGCGGCGGGCGAAGGCGCGGAGCAGGTCGTGGTAGCGGTAGCGCCCGGGGAAGGGCGACTCCACCATCGCGACGTCCACCAGGGACTCCAGGAGGTCCTCGGCGTCGTACTCGTCCAGGTCGAGCAGGGCCGCGGCGGCGGCCAGGCCGAGGTCCGGGCCGTCCACCGAGGCCGCCAGCCGGAAGGCCCGGGCCTGGTCGGGCGTCAGCTGCCGGTAGCTCAGCTCGAAGGCCGCCTCGACGGCGAGGTCGCCGATCCGCAGCTCGTCGATCCGGCGGCGCTCCACCGCGAGCCGGCGGCTGAGCGTCTGCACCGTCCAGCTCGGCCGGGCGGCCAGCCGGGCCGCCACGATCCGGACGGCCAGCGGCAGGTAGCCGCAGGCGACCACCAGGTCGAGCGCGGCGTCGCGCTCGGCGGCGAGGCGCTCCGCCCCGATGGTGCGGCCGAGCAGGTCGAGCGCCTCGGCGGGCTGGAAGACCCCGAGGTCCGCCTGGACGGTGGCGGGCAGGCCGGCCAGCCGGGTGCGGCTGGTGGTGAGCACCGCGCAGCCGACGGCGCCCGGGAGCAGCGGGCGGATCTGCGCGGTGTCCTTGGCGTTGTCGAGGACCAGCAGCAGGCGGCGGCCGTCCACCACCGAGCGGAACAGGGCCGAACGGGCGTCCAGGCCGTCCGGCACGGTGTCGGCCGCGACGCCGAGCGCCACCAGGAAGCCGCTGAGGACGGCCTCCGGGTCGGCCGGGGTCGGGTCGCCGCCGCGCAGGTCGGCGTAGAGCTGGCCGTCCGGGTACGCGTCGCGGACGCGGTGGGCGGCGTGCAGCGCCAGCGCGGTCTTGCCGACACCGCCCATCCCGACCACGGTGGCGATCACCAGGGCCTGCTGGGTCGGCGCGCCGAGGGCGTCGTCGAGCAGGCCGAGCAGCGCGGTGCGCCCGGTGAAGTCGCCGGCGTCCGGCGGGAGCTGGGCCGGTCGGGGCGGGGCGGCCGAGGTCCGGTCCGCCCGGGCGGGCGGCTGCGGGCCGTCGCCGTGGTCGGCCGAAGTGCCGTCCCCGGCCTGGGCGCCCCGCTCCTCGCCCGGTACCTGGTCCGCCCCGGCCGGCCTCGTCAGGGCGGCGGGGGCGGCCTGGGCGACGAGTGTCGGATCACCCTCCAGGATGCGGCGGTGCAGGGCCTCCAGCTCCGCCCCCGGGCCCACCCCGAGCTCGGCCAGGAACAGCTGGCGCGCGCCCCGGAACACCGCCAGCGCGTCGGCCTGCCGGCCCGCCTGGTAGAGCGCCCGCATCAGCAGCCCGTACGCCTGCTCGTGCAGCGGGTGCTCGGTGGTCAGCGCGGTCAACTCGGGGATGCAGCGCGAGAACCGACCGAGCGTCAGATCCAAGGCGATACGTTCCTCCAACAGCGCCAGCCGGAGCTCGCCGAGCCGCTGGCGCTGGCGCTCCGCGAAGGGCCCCGGGATGCCCGCCAGCGGCTCGCCCTGCCACAGGTCCAGCGCCTGGTTCAGCAGGTCGCGCGCCTGGTGCGGCTGCCCGGCGGCGGCCGTCTGCTCGGCCTGCGCGGCCAGCTCCTCGGCCTGCGCCGCGTCCACCGCGTGCTTGGGCAGCACCAGGCGGTAGCCGTCCCCGACCGAGACCAGCACGCTGGCACCGGTCCGGTCGTCACCCTCCAGGATCTTGCGCCATCGCCAGGCGTACGTCCGTACCGTGGTCATCGCCGCGCCCGGCGGCTCCTCCCCCCAGAGGGCGTCGATCAGATCGGTGGCGCTCGCGGCCCGGCCGGGCCGCAGCAGGAGTACCGCCAACATGGCCTGCTGCTGCGGGCTCCCGACCTTGAGTACGGTTGTGCCGCGATGCGCCCGCATCAGACCGAGTAAAGAAAACCGGAAGTCGCCCATCACTGCCCCACCCGCCTACCGGTGTGCCCGCCCCGCTCGTGCACCTGTCACATTTTTCTTACCTATTAATCACGTCTTGATGGCCACTGTCGAGACTGCGTTGAGCCTGCGGTGATCACACGTTGATGGGCAGCGGCCAGAATCGAGGGACCGGAGGCCCACCCGGTGACCGTCCGGGCCGGCTCCCGCCCTGTCCCGTACGCCGGGGAGGGGCTCACCCCTGCCCCTCAACTCCCCTGCTGCCCAACGCCTGTACCGTCAGCAGGCCTGTCATCCCCCGGCCGCGGCCGCCCGGGGGGCCGGAACCTCCTCGCCTCCGGCCCGCCCGGTCCGCCCTGTTCGCCAAGTTCGCCCGCTGTTCGCCCTGTCCGGCCCGTCGGCCGCGAGAACTGCCGGGTGACGATCACACCTCCGAAGGTGGACGTCCGTGAACACCGATCTGCTCTACCACCTCCTCGACGTGGACCCGGCCGCCGGTCCGGCCGAACTGCTCCGCCGCGCCCGCACCAGCCGCTCGCTGCCGTACCTGGTGCTCTCCTCGCTCGCCCGCGAGGACATCCGGATGGGCGAGCACGCCCGCGCCGAACTGTGCCGCGCCCGCGACCGCGCCGACCGCTACGCCCAACTCGCCCTCGACCTGAGCCGGTCCACCGGGGTCCGGCCGATCCGCGGGCTGCCGCTGGCCGGCTACTACCCGCCCGGCCTTCTCCGGCCGCAGGGCGCGCTGGAGCTGGTCGCGCCCAGCGAGGCCGCGCTCTGGCAGGCGGTGATCCGGCTGGTCACCGCCTACCCGGTGGAGGACATCGACGTCACCGTGATCGGCGAGCGGCCCCGGCACACCGCCGTCACGGTCGTCTGGCCGGCCGAGGACCCGCTGGTCGACCCCTGGTTCCGCGTCCGGCTCGACACCGCCGCCCTGCCCGGCGACCTCGCCGCCGTCCCGGTCCGGCCGTTCCTGGCCGCCGACGACCGCGTCGAGTGCCTGATCGCCCTCGCCGAGAAGGGCCTCAGCCGGGCCTTCCGCCCGCGCGACGTGGTGGACGTCGCCGCGCTCGCCCGCCAGCCCTTCGAGCCGGTCGAGACCGCCGCCGTGGTCGCCGCCTACCACCTCGCCCCGGAGACCGCCGCGCTGCTCGACCTCGCCGCCGCCCATGTGCCGCTCGGCTCGCTGGCGGGCGTCCGCACCACCCTGGAGGCCGAGGTGGGTCCCGAGCTGCACCGCCGCACGCACGCCGCCGCCCGCCCGCTCGTCCCCCGGCACGGCACCATGCTGCGCCGCACCGTGATCCGGCACGACTGGGACGAGGCCCGGCTGGTCCCCTTCGACGACGCCGCCCTGCTGCTGACGCCGATCGCCGACTACCTGCTCGCCCCCGCCGCCGACCGGCCCACCTCCGGCCAGCACAGCACCGCGCTGGCCGCCCTGCACACCTGGGACGCCCTCTGTTGACCCGGCCCGCTCCCTTCCTACGGCTTCACGACGCTTCACAAGGCCTACGGCTTCGTAGCGCCTCACCCGGCTCCGTACGGCTCGCTACGGCGCGCCGAGCTCCGTCCGGTGCACCAGGGCGGCGGCCCGTCCGTCGAGCAGGACCAGCGCGGCCTCGCCGTCCGCACCGAGCGCCTCCCGGGCCGCGGAGAGCGGGTGGCCGATACCGACCGTCGGCAGGGCCGGGCCGAGCAGGGCGGTGACCGGGCCGTCCGGTGCGGCGCGGCCCCCGGTGAGCGCCGCCGCGACGGCCGGCGCGGCGAGCGAGCCGAGCACCTCGGTGGCGCTCACCCCGAACGGGCGCTCCCGTCGCGGCAGCACGACCGGGGCGACCCCGCCGGGCACCTCCCGCAGCAGGGCCAGCGCGTCGCCGAGCGAGGCGTCGGCGGGCACCGCCGGCAGCCGCCCGAGCCGCCCCGGCGCCGCCTCCAGCACGGTCCGGACGGTCGGCTCGGTGTCGTCCGCGGAGCGCGGTTCCTCCAGGAAGCCCCACTGCCGCATCCAGTCGTCGCTGAACACCTTGGAGAGGTAGGAGCGGCCGGAGTCGGGGAGCAGCACCACGACGAGGTCCTCCGGGCCGAGCCGGCGGGCCACCCGCAGGGCCGCCGCCACCGCCGTGCCCGAGGAGGGGCCGCCCAGCAGCCCCTCCTCCCGGGCCAGCCGGCGGGCCGTCAGCAGGGACTCCCGGTCCGGGATCCGCTCGAAGCCGTCCACCACGTCGGGGCGGTAGGACTCCGGCCAGAGGTCCTCCGCCGTCCCCGGGTGGAGGAAGTGGCCGATGCTCTCGACGAAGTAGGGGCTGCCGTCGCCGCCGCCGTAGCTCGACGCCTCCGGGTCCGCGCCGATCACGGTGACAGCGCCGGCCGAGACCTGCTTGAGGAAGGCCCCGGTGCCGGTGATCGTGCCGCCGGTGCCGACCCCCGCCACGAAGTGGGTGATCCGGCCCCCGGTCTGCTCCCAGAGCTCCGGGCCGGTCGTCCGGACGTGCGCGTCGGGGTTGGCGGGGTTGTCGTACTGGTTGGCCAGCCAGCCGCCGGGGATCTCGTCGGCGAGCCGCCGCACCACGTTGAAGAGGTGCTCCGGGTGCTCCCGGGGGAGCGCGGTCGGGGCCGTCACGACCTCGGCGCCGTAGGCCCGCAGGATGTCCGACTTCTCCGCCGCGGACCGGTCGGAGACCCCGGCGATCACCCGGTAGCCGCGTTGGCGGCCGACGATCGTCAGGCCGATCCCGGTGTTGCCGGAGGTCGCCTCGATGATCGTCCCGCCGGGGCGCAGCAGTCCGTCCCGCTCGGCCGCGAGCACCATCGACAGCGCGGCGCGGTCCTTCACGCTCCCGCCGATGTTCAGGAATTCGGCCTTGGCGTACACGGGGGCGCCCAGCCCCGCGCCCAGCCGGGAGAGCCGGAACAGCGGCGTGCCGCCGATCGCGTCGACCACCGATTCGTGGACCGCCACAGCGGCCTCCTTCCGGACGGAGCAGCGCAGTTGGTGCGGAGGCCGCTCCTGCGCGGGACCGCCGGACTGCTCCGTGCCCGTCCGAACCGCCCCGCGCGGCGCCCGCCGCGACGAAAGTCTCCACCCGGATGATCACCCGGCGCAAGGTCGCGCAACTGCGCCCCTCCCCCGGCGGACTGATGGGAGATCAGTACCGGGGGTGCCGCCCGCGGGCGCCCGCGGCCCGACGGTTACCATGCGCACCATGGCCTTGCCGGCACGGCGGCCACGGGTGTGACGGGCAAGGGGAGGGGCGACGATGTCGAACACGGGCCGGGGGCCGGGCAGTCCGCAGGAGAAGGAGGGCCGGTCGGCGGTGGATCTTCGGATGGACGTCCCCCACTCGGCGCGGGTCTACGACTACCTGATCGGCGGCAAGACCAACTTCGAGGCGGACCGGGTCGCGGCGCACGCGTCCGTACGGGCCTGGCCGGCGCTGCCGATCTCGATGCGCACCACCCGCACCTTCATGCAACGGGTGGTCCGCCACCTCGCCGAGGAGCACGGGGTCCGCCAGTTCCTGGACATCGGGACCGGCATCCCCACCTCCCCCAACGTGCACGAGATCGCGCAGGCCATCGCGCCGCGGACGCGGGTCGCCTACGTCGACAACGACCCGATCGTGCTGACCCACGCGCGGGCCCTGATGTCGAGCACTCCGGAGGGGAGAACCTGTTACGTCGACGCCGACCTGCGCGACGTCGACTCGATCATCAAGGCGCCGCAGCTGCGCGAGGTGCTGGACCTGTCCCAACCGGTGGCGCTGTCGCTGATCGCGATCGTGCACTTCGTCCTCGACGAGGACGATCCGCAGGGCATCGTGCGGCGGTTCATGGACGAGCTGGCCCCGGGCAGCTTCCTGGCGCTGACCGTCTTCACGGGCGACACCGACCCGGTGGGCGTCGGCGGCGTCGGCCGCGAGTACAACGCGCGGGGCATCCCCCTGCAGATCCGGGACAAGGCGCAGACGCTCGCCTTCTTCGACGGCTACGAGCTGCTCGACCCGGGCGTGACGCTGGTCCACCAGTGGCGGCCCGACGCGGACGCCGCTCCGGTGCGCGACCAGGACATCGCGATGTACGGCGGGGTGGCCGTCAAGCGCTGAGCCGCCGGGCGGCCGAGCCGCACCCGCCGCGCCCGGTCGACGGGTGCGGCGGGTGCGGCGGGCAGTCCCCGGTCCGGCTACCAGGTGGGCGCCGGGACGGTGGTGATCCCCAGGGTACTCTGGGCCGGCAGCAGCCCCGCGCCGATCACCGTCAGGAAGTACGGCACCATCAGCTCCATGAAGCGCTCGGTGCGTTCGGCGCCCAGCGCCTCCCAGGGCCCGGCGGCCAGCTGGTCGGTCAGCCGCTCGACCTCGTTGCGCCCGGCCCGGCCGCGGTCGGTGGCCCGGCCCTCGCCGTCGATCCAGCCCCGCCCGGCGAGCCGCTCGCGGGCGGCCGACCACTCGTCCTCGGTCCAGCCGCGGCCGGCGAAGTTCTCCGCCGGGGCCGCGTCGACCGCGGCGAAGGAGACCAGCGACTCGCACGGGTCCAGTCCGGCCGCCGACAGGGCGGTGAGGTGGCCGTCGCCACGGTGCTCGCGCAGCACGGTGATCGCCTGCCAGAGGGCGAGGTGCGGCTCCCCGGCCGGCGCGAGCGCCGCGTTGGCGGCGGCCAGCGGCCGTCCGGCGAGGACGGCGGACTCGGCGGCCCGCTCCGCGAGCCCGACCAGCTCCTCGAACTCCGGCCCGTTCAACTGCCCGTCGAACAGCCCCCGGTAGACCGCGTCCACCGCGCGCAGCCGGGCCCGGAGCACCTCCTCGGGCTCGGCCGTCTCCCAGACCGCCGGCACGTACCGGGCGACCAGCGCCGGGCTGAAGCTGTAGAAGGTGGCCGCGGTCAGCTCGCTGCTCGCCCGGCCCAGCACGGCCGCCCGCCAGGCGAAGTAGCTCGGCCAGCGGTCGTCCACCCGGTAGCCCAGCCCGGCGGCCTCCGTGAACGCCTCCGGCGCGAAGTACAGCACCGCGTGCAGCGGTTCCAGGTGGTGCCAGGCGCGGCGCGGCAGCGCACGGTCGAGCGTCATGAGGGGCTCCCCGAAAGACTGGTCGAATACGGCGAGTTGATCGAACACCACGTCAAGAGGCGCTGTCCAGCCGGGTCGGGGCCCGCCGGGCGGCTGCCGTTCACCCCTGGCCGGGCGGTCGAGGCGGTCCGACCAGTTCGGCGACCCGCGAGAAGCGGGCGATCGCCTCGGCGACGGTCAGCGGGTCCGCCCGGCGGGGGCGCAGGGCGGCGAGGGCCACGGAGGGGGCGGTCAGCCGGGCGGCGGGGGCCGCCAGCGAGAAGACGTCGAAGTAGGCGGCCGCGGCGGTGGGGTCGGTGAGGGCCGCCCGCAGCAGCCGGTCGGTGTACCAGCGGGTGAGCCGGGTGGCCGGTCCGGCGGCCGCGGGGTGGCTCGACCGGGCGCCGGGGAAGCCCCGGTCCTGCTCCTTGGCCATGCTCCAGGGGGTGTCGAGGACGCGGGTGATCCGCCGCTGGATGGCGGCGCCGACCTGCGGGTGGAGGCCCTCGGTGTCGAGCGCGGTCCGGATGGCGACGGCGCACTGGGCGGCGACCGCCATGCCGTGCCCGTACACCGGGTTGAGGGCGGCCACCGCGTCACCGGTGGCGGCGAAGCCGGCCGGGGCGCCGTTCTCGTAGGCGCGGCGGCGGTTCAGGGTCCCGTGGCAGGTGCGGATCGGGCCGATCGGGCGGGCGGTGCGGGCGAGGTCGTGGACGACCGGGTGGTCGAGGGTCTTGAGGAAGGTGTGGAACTCCGACTCGGTGCGGGAGGGTTCGCCCGCGCGGGTGCCGGAGAGGGTGATGATCCAGCGGTCGTTCTCGATGGGGATGATGGTGGCGCCCCGCCCGGGCCGGCGCCGGCCGGGGACGGGCACGATGCTCACCACCGGGAAGTCGCGGTTGCCGCCCGGTGCGTCGAACAGTCGGGCGGCGTAGGCGAGTCCGGCGTCCACCGTCTCCTCGCGCGGCCCGTCGAAGCCCAGGTCGCGCAGCCAGCGCGGGGCCTGGGAGCGGCGGCCGGTCGCATCCACCACCAGGTCGGCCGGCAGGCTCTCGCGCGATCCGTCCGGGTTCTCGACCAGCGCCCCGCCGACCTGGCCCGCGTCCCCGACCAGGCCCAGCACGGAGGTGCCCTCCCGGATCGTGACGCCGGCCCGGCCGCGCAGTTGCTGCCGGACGGTGTGGTCCAGCAGGTGCCGGCTGCAGGCGATCAGGTAGGCGGTCGAGTCGAAGCCCTGGAGCCAGCCCGGGCCCAGGCGCATCAGCAGGCCGGAGGGCAGCCGCCGGCGGTGCGCTCCGGCGGCGAGCAGCGCCTCGACGGTGCCCGGGAGGAGGGCGTCGAGGGCGTCGGCGCCGCCGCCGAGCAGGATGTGGCTGAAGTCGCCCTGCGGAAGGCCCCGGCGCGGCTGCGGCCCACCGGGGAGGACGTCCTGCTCGACAACCGTGACGCTGCGGACGTGCGGTCCGAGGGCGGCGGCGGCCAGCAGCCCCGCCAGGCCGCCCCCGAGCACCAGGGCCGTGCTCACCGGCCGGCCGCGGTGCGGTCGGCGCCGCGACGGGGCGGGGAGCACGGGAACGGCACCGCGTGCCCTGCCGACGGGAGCGCGTCGGGCGACCGGGGGATCATCGAGGTGCCTCCGTGCGGTAGCGGTCGGCCGCGGCCGTCCGGTGGGGGACCATTCTGGCCACCGGGCAAAGCTGTTCAAAGAGCAACCATCGTTCTTTCCCCCGCACGAGTGACGCCCGCGCCCCGGGCGGAACCCCGGTGACCAGGGGGAGTTGACTTCAAGTCCGCTTCACCTCCTACGGTCGGACGGCACCCCCGATGGGGATTCCCAGCCGAAAACGGAGCAGCCCGCCATGGTCTTCACCCCCGAGGAACGCGCCTACCTCACCGCCCAGCAGCTCGGCCGACTGGCCACCACCGGCCCGGACGGGGCACCGCAGGTCCGGCCGGTGGGGTTCCGGCTGAACGAGGACGGCACCATCGACATCGGCGGCCCGAACCTGCCCGCCAGCCAGAAGTACCGCAACGCGGCCCGCCGGCCCCAGGTGTCGCTCCTGGTCGACGACATGACGCCGGCCGACGACCCGGACGCGCCGGCGCCCGGCTGGGGCCGCGGGGTGGAGGTCCGCGGCCGGGTGGAACTGCTCACCCTCGACGTGCCGCCCGTGGCGCCGGGCTTCTTCTCCCACGAGACCATCCGGGTGCATCCCCAACGGGTCATCACCTGGAACCTGGCCGAGAAGGGCAGCACGGCCCGCAACACCGCCTGAACCCGCCCCGACGCCGTCCCGGCCCGGCTCCGGAATCCGATCTGAGCCCGGCCCCGGCCCGGTTCAGGCCAGGTCGGCGCCGAGCCGGAGGTTCCACCGGCCGGTCCGGCCGCTGAGGCCGGTGCCGGTCAGCGGCGGGACGTCGAGCCGCCAGAACGCCTCCACCGGACCGCCGAGCGCGTGCAGGGCGGCGGCCCGGACGACCTCCGGCTCCACCACCGCCAGCACCCGGGGGCCCCCGTCGGCCAGGGCGTCGAGCCATTCGCCGACCCGGGCGCACAGCTGCACCAGCGACTCCCCGCCGTGCGGGGCCGCGGCCGGGTCGGACAGCCACGCGGCCACCGCCCCGGGCTGCTCGGCGGCCACCTCGTCGAGCGTCCTGCCCCGCCACGAGCCCATCGCCCAGCCGGCCGGCGCCTCGGCCGCGGCGGTGAGGCCGAGCGCCCCGGCGGTCTGCCGGCAGCGCGCCGACGGCGACACCAGGACGAGCCCCGGCGCCGACAGTCCGCCCGCCGCCGACCGCGCGGCGTCGAGCCCGCCGGCGTCCAGGCCCGATTCGTCGTCGAACCGTGCCGCACGCAGCGCGGTGCTCATCGCCGGTGAGATCAACGTCACCCGCACGGTCATCCCGGAACCCCTTCGTCCACTACCCGAACCAGCGGGGCACGGCCCCCGCCGCCGCCCGAGCGCGGGCGGACGGCCCCGCGCACTTCACACCGCGCGCACGCCCTTGGCCCGGCGCCTGCCAGGCGGTACGGTCTCGGGCGTTGTGACGACGGTGCGAGGAAGCCGGTGAGACTCCGGTACGGTCGCGCCACTGTATGCCGACCCGGCCCCGCTCCCCCGACCAGGGTGGACGGAACCGGACGGTGAGTCAGACCCCGAGCCGTCGTCTGTGCTCCATCGACTGGGACGCGAGTTTCCCCAAGGAGGTTCAGCCATGGCTTCGTCCATCGCCACCCCGCTCTCCCCCGCCGCAGGTGAGGCCCCGGCCCCCATCCCCGTGCGGGCCGTTCTCCCCTGGGCGGCGTTCGTCGGCATCCTGATGCTGGTGCTGCTCTACTTCGTCGGTGCCGAGCAGGGGGCCACCTCCCTGCTCTCCGGCGAGAACGTCCACGAGTGGGTCCACGACGGGCGCCACCTCCTCGGCTTCCCCTGCCACTGAGACGAGGAAGCACCCCCCGTGAACTCCACCACCGTCAGATCCCTGCTGGTGCGCGGCATGCTGGCCGGCCTCGCGGCCGGCCTGCTCGCGCTCGTCACCGCCTACTTCCTCGGCGAGTCCCGGGTGGACGCCGCCATCGCCTTCGAGGAGGCGCACTCCGCCCACCACGGCATGGACATGGAGCCGGAGCTGGTCAGCCGCACCCTGCAGTCCACCGCCGGCCTGGCCACCGGCATCCTGGTGTTCGCCATCGCCATGGGCGGCATCGCCTCGCTCGCCTTCTGCTTCGCGCTCGGCCGCATCGGGCGCTTCGGCGCCCGCGCGACCGCCGTCATGCTGTCGCTCGCCGGGCTGGTGACCCTCTACCTGGTGCCGTTCCTCAAGTACCCGGCCAACCCGCCGTCCGTCGGCGACCCGGACACCATCGGGAAGCGCACCGTCCTGTACTTCCTGATCCTGCTGCTCGCCGTGCTCCTCGCGGTGGCGGCCGTCATCATCGGCAAGCGCCTGGCCCCGCGGCTGGGCACCTGGTACGCCGCCGCCGCGGCCGGGGCGGGGTTCGTCCTCGCCGTCGGCCTCGCCTACGCCCTGCTGCCCGCCGTCAACGAGGTCCCCGAGGAGTTCCCCGCCACCCTGCTGTGGCAGTTCCGCCTCGCGGCCCTGACCATCCAGCTGGTGCTGTGGACCTCCTTCGGCCTCGTCTTCGGCGAGCTGGCCGAGCGTGCGCTGCACCCCAGGACCGCCACCGCCCCGGCACCCTCCCAGGCCACCGCGGCCGCCCACTAGGGCTCGTCCGAACCCTGCACGACCGACACGACAGCCCGCCCCGGTACCTTCCGGGGCGGGCTGTCGGTCGTTCCGGCGCGACTTTGCGAGCACGCCCTACGGGCGGGCGGGGCCGACCAGCTCCTTGAGGACGTCCTCCATGGTGACCAGGCCGGTGGCGGTGCCGTCGGCGGTGACCGCGGCGGCCAGGTGGGTGCCGGAGCGGCGCATCGCGGTGAGCACGTCGTCCAGCGGGGTGTCCTCGGGCACGCGGGCGATCGGGCGCAGCGCGCGGGCGGGGAAGGGCCGCTCGCGGGCGCCGTCCTGTTCGAGGGCGTCCTTGATGTGCAGGTAGCCGGCCACCATGCGGTCCGCGGTCAGGACGGGGAAGCGCGAGAAGCCGGTCCGGGCGGCGAGCTGCTCCAGTTCGACCGGGGTGGTGCCGGCGTCGACGAAGACGATCTCCTCGCGCGGTGTGACGACCTCGGAGACCGGCCGGGAGCCGAGTTCGAGGGCGTCCTGGAGCAGTTCGGTGTCACGCTCGCTCAGCAGCTCGGCGTCGGAGGAGTCCCTGACCATCCGGGCCAGTTCCTCCTCGCTGAACACCGAGGCGACCTCGTCCTTGGGCTCGACCCTGAGCAGGCGCAGGATGCGGTTGGCGAAGGCGTTGATGGAGAACGCGATCGGGCGCAGCGCCCGGGTCGCGGCCACCAGCGGCGGCACCAGCAGGTAGGCGGCCTTCTCGGGCGCGGCGAGGGCGATGTTCTTGGGGATCATCTCGCCCAGCAGCATGTGGAGGTAGGTCGCGACGCTCAGCGCGATCACGAAGGCGATCGGGTGGATGAGGCCGTCCGGGACGCCGAGGCTGTGGAACGGCGGCTCCAGCAGGTGGGCGATGGCCGGTTCGGCGACCGCGCCGAGCACCAGGGAGGAGACGGTGATGCCGAGCTGGGCGGTGGCCAGCATGGCGGAGACGTGCTCCAGGCCCCAGATCACCGTGCGGGCGCGGCGGTCGCCGGCCTCCGCGCGCGGTTCGATCTGGCTGCGGCGCACCGAGATGAGCGCGAACTCGCCGCCGACGAAGAAGGCGTTGGTCACCAGGGTGAGCAGGCCGATGATGAGCTGGACCGCGGTCATCGGGTCTCCTCCCGGCGGTCGTCGGTGCCGTCCGCGTCCTCGGGGCCGGGTGCCGGGGCGGTCAGGCGGACGCGTTCGGCGACGTGGTGGGCGACGGCCGTGATGTCGAGGGTCCACCCGTCGACGCGGACGGTGTCCCCGGGCACGGGGATGCGGCCGAGGCGGTCGGCGATCAGCCCGGCCAGGGTCTCGTACGGGCCCTCGGTCTGCGGCATGCCGATGGTTTCGAGCTGGTCGGTGCGGGTGATGCCGTCGGCGTCCCAGCGGTGGCGCCCGTCCAGGCCGCGGCCGAGGTCGATGAGGTCGGGCAGCTCGGTGGGGTCGTGCTCGTCGACGACCTCGCCGACGACCTCCTCGACGATGTCCTCCAGGGTGGCGATGCCGGCGGTGCCGCCGTACTCGTCGATCACCACGGCCATCGTCTGTTCGCCGCGCAGTTGGTCCAGCAGCCGGTCGACGGTGAGCGTCTCGGGGACCAGCAGCGGCTCGGTCATCAGGTTCGCGACCGGGTGCAGGTGGCGCCGGTCGGCGGGGACGGCGAGCGCGTCCTTGATGTGGACGGCGCCGACCACCTGGTCGAGGTTGTTCCGGTAGACGGGGAAGCGCGACAGGCCGGTGACGCGGGTGAGGTTGGCGACGTCGGCGGCGGTGGCGTGCTCCTCCAGGGCCTGGACGTCGACCCGGGGGGTCATCACGTTCTCCGCCGTCAGCTCGCGCAGGTTGAGCGAGCGGACGAAGAGCTCGGCGGTGTCGGGCGCTATGGCGCCGGCCCGGGCGGAGTGCCGGGCGAGCGCGATGAGCTCCTGCGGGGTGCGGGCGGAGGCGAGGTGCTCGGCGGGCTCCAGGCCCAGGCGCCGCACGACGCGGTTCGCGGTGTTGTTGAGGTGGCCGATGAACGGCGAGAACGCGGCCGAGAAGTAGTACTGCGGGCCGGCCACGACCTTGGCCACGGCGAGCGGGCGCGAGATGGCCCAGTTCTTGGGGACCAGTTCGCCGGCGACCATCAGCACGACCGTCGACAGCACGACCCCGAGCACCAGCCCGGCGGTGTCCGCCGCACCGCTCGGCAGGCCGACCGCCCGCAGCGGGCCGTGCAGCAGTGCGGCCACCGCGGGCTGGGCGACCATGCCGATCACCAGGCTGGTGATGGTGATGCCCAACTGGGCGCCGGACAGCTGGAAGGTGAGGCGGTTGACCGCCTTGAGCGCGATCGCGGCGCCGCGCTCGCCGTCCGCCACGGCGCGTTCCAGCGCGCCGCGCTCGACGGTGGTCAGGGAGAACTCGGCCGCGACGAACACCGCGCAGGCGGCGGTGAGCACCAGGGCGAGCAGCAGCAGGAGCACTTCGGTCACCGTGCCACCTCCGCCCCGGCGGTCGAACTCGTCAGGGGGGAAACGGCACGGTGAGAACTGGGAGGTTCGTCCATCGCGGGGACCGCGACTCCTTTGCTGCACTGAGGGTGGTCGGTTCGGCAGGCGGCACCGCCGGGGGCGTGGCCGCCTGCTCTACAGGAGTGTAAAGGGTTGGCAAATCAAGGTGCCGTAAGCGGGGTGCCCCAGGCGGGGTGCCGCGAGGGCGTGTGTGCGCAATCCCGACGGGGACGGCTCAGCCGAAGAACCCCAGCGCGCCCAGGGCGCAGACCCCGCCCGCGCCCATGAACACCGGCATCAGCACCTTGAGCTCGACCCAGCTCCCCGCCCGGAACCGCATGCCCTTCGGCGGGCCGATGGGGTACCAGCGCTTGCGCCCGATCGGGATCGGCCACAGCACCGGGCAGCCCGAGACGGTCAGCGCGTCGCCCAGGCAGTGCACCAGCGCGCCGAGCGCGATCGGCAGGCCGATCCACAGGTACTCCTGACCCGGCTGGTCGAACAGCCACTGCGAGCCGTTGCCCGGCTTGTCGAGGACGCCGGCGAGCACCCAGGCGCTGGTCGCCCCGAGCAGCCAGACCAGCACGTCGCTGGAGACCCGGGCATGACGCCACAGCAGCCCCTCGATGGCCAGCACCATGTGGACGAACAGCACTCCCAGGACGCCCCAGCGGCCGCCGTACACCGCCACCGCGGCCGCGCCGGCCCCGCACAGCACCGCCCAGAGCCAGGTGTGGGTCAGCGTCCGGTGCCCGCCCGAGCGACGCGGATCACCCTTCTTCCGGGTCGACTTGTAGACCGCGTAGGAGAGCTTGTCGATCACCTCGCACAGCGTGCGCGACACCGGCCCGAAGGCCCGGGATATCGTCGCCGCCTTGTGGTCCAGATCCGGCGCCAGCGCGGCGCCCGCGCAGATCAGCGCCCCCGCCAGCACCACCGGCCAGGGCATCGGCTCCCCCAGCCCCGCCGCGACGGCCCCCGCCGCCAGCCATGCCGTCGCGCCCGACAGCGCATGCGCCGGTCCCATCATGATCCGATTCCCGTCCTCGTTCCGAAGCGCCCCCGTACGAGGACGTGACGGGGTGGCAGCATAGTCGCCCATGATCCACTGCCGGACCGCCGACCGCCCGGACTGGGGCGGTCGGCGGTCCCGGAGGGGGCGGGGGCGGAAGGCGGGGGTCGGGGGAGGTGTGCCGCCGTCACCCCCCGAGGCGGGTGCGGATGGCGGCGGCCAGTTCGGCGACACCTGGCTCCCTGAGCACGCCGTAGTGGTCGCCCTCCAGCCGGACGGTCGCGGGTGCGGCGGAGTAGCCGGAGCGGCCCTCGATGAAGGAGTAGTCGTCCCCGGCGGCCTTGAAGACCGTCACCGGGGCGTCCAGCCGCCGCTCGGCGAGCTCGCGGAAGGTGTACTCGAACTCGTAGGTCTCCGCGACGATCCGGGTGATCCGGCGGATCGTGCCCTCGTCCAGGTCCGGGAGCAGCCCGTGGACGAAGGCGACGAAGCCGTCCTCGTCGTGCGTCTCGGCCAGGCACCGCTCCAGGTCGGGGCCGCTGATCGAGGTCGCGAAGACCGAGAACAGGATCGTCAGATAGCCGGGGTTGGCGTACGAGGCCTCGCGTCCGTAGAGCTCGCCGTCCGCCCGGCGGACCTCGGGGTTGCCGGGGCAGATCAGCAGCACCTCCGTCACCTGCCGGCCGGCCCGCTCCAGCTGCCAGGCCGCCTCGAACGCCACCCGGGCGCCGAAGGAGTAGCCCCACAGGCTGTAGGGCCCCTCGGGCCGGAGCCGGCGGATCTCGGCGACGTCGGCGGCGGCCATCTCCCGGATCGTCGGGTAGGGCGTCTCGCCCGCGTTGATGCCGTGGGCCTGGATGCCGTAGAACGGCCGGCCCGTGGTGCCCGCGAGCAGCCGCAGGTTCATCGGGTAACCGCCGAGCCCGGGCCAGCAGAACACCGGGCGCCCGGCCCCGGACTCGGATCCGGCTCCGGCGCCGTGCAGTGGCACCAGCCGTGAGGAGGGGGCGGCGGAGTCCGCGCCGGAGCCGGCGTCGGCCTCGGCGTCGATCCGGGCGGCCAGGTCGGCCAGCCTCGGGCTCCCGAACAGGACCTGCAGCGGAAGGCCGGTGCCGAACTCCCGGTTGACCCGGTTCACCAGCGCCACCGCGACCAGCGAGTTCCCGCCGGCGCTGAAGAACTCGTCCTCCAGGGACACGCTCTCGTACTTCAGCGCACCACCCCAGATCTCGGCGAGACGGCGCTCGGTCGGCGTCGACGGCGCGACGAACGACCCGCCCGGCTGCGCCCCCCGGACCTGCTCACCGGCCGCCAGCGCCTTGGCGTCGACCTTGCCGTTGGCGGTCAGCGGCAGCCCGTCCAGGACGAGGACCCGGTTGGGGATCATGTAGTCGGGCAGCAGGCCGGCCAGCTCCTCCTTGATGATCTCGGCCGGGCCCCTCATGTGGACGGCGTCCTCCCGCATGCCCTCGCTGCGGATCTGCTCCTCGCTCACCCTCCCGCCGAGGAAGAAGTACGACGGGCCGCTCTCGATCCCGCAGGCCGCCAGGATCCCGTCGATCCGCCGGGCGGCCGGCAGCGGGTGCCCGCTCTTCGAGCTGTAGCCGGAGGACATGAAGCCCAGGCCGAGTCCGTTGCGCTGCAGGTGGTGCAGCCGGGTGCCCAGGCCGATGTACTCCAGCCACGGCTCCCGGGCCCGGCTGATCGCGGTGATGCCGAACCCCGCCCGCTCGTAGACCTGCTGGTTGATCGCGATCACGTGCCTCGACTGCACCAGCTCGTCCGAGATCCGGGTCAGCGCGCCGTCCGCGTACCGGTACTGGCCGGCGGCGAGGCCCTCGACGCGCCCGGGGTGGACCTGGAGGTAGATCTCGGTGTCGTCCCGCCGCGGGAGCCCGTCGTCGGGGTGGATCTCGAAGCTGCCCAGGTAGAAGTCCTCCTCGGCGACGTCCAGGCGGTCCTTGACGGAGGGCAGGAGGCCGAGCGGCCGGATGTTCAGCCCGTACCCGGGCAGCACCTCCTCGAACACGCCCACCATGTGGCCGGTCTCGAACTCCAGCACCTCCCGGATGTTGTCCCGGTAGACCGGTTCGATCGCCCGCCGGCGGCCGAGGAAGTGGACGGTCAGGCCGGGGGCCCCGGCGCCGTCGCCGATCCGCACCAGGGTGTGGTCCACCGGGTGGTAGTAGTGGACGCCGGCGGCCGGTCCCCCGGCCTCCCGCTCTCCGGTCTGCTGCTGTCCGGACTCCGGCTCTCCGATCTCCAGGTAGAGCTGGGTCGCGTACAGCGCGCCGGGCGAGGCGTAGGAGTACTTCGGCAGCAGCCGCTCCGCGCTGTGGAACTGGCCGAACCAGCGCAGGATCCCGCCCAGTTCGGCGAGGGTCGGCTGCGGCGACGCCTGCCGTGACGGCTGCGGCTGCGGCTGCCGCGGGCCGGCGGCCGTGCGCGGGGCGAGCAGGTCCAGCAGGTCGGCCCGGGTGACCGGCCCGCCCTCGAAGAAGCGGTACGTCTTGCGGGCGAACACCTCCCGCCGCTGGTACCCGGTCTCCTCGCGACCGGGCAGCGCCAGCACCGGCCGGCCCGCCGTCTCCGCCCCGGTCCGAACTCCCGGGTCGGACAGCTGGGTCCGCACCTGAAGCCTGCTGGCCTTGGACTGGTGGTGCCCGCCGTGGTTGCCCTGGTCCATCAGGGCCGCCTCCTTGGGGTTCAGCTCGACGCACGCCACCAGCTGCTGGAAGCCGGTCCGCTCGTCGTCGGTGACGACGGCCGCGGCCCGCCGCACCCACAGGTGCTCCTCGATGGCCAGCGCGATCTCGTCCAGCTCGACGCGGTAGCCGCGCAGTTTGACCTGGTTGTCCGCCCGGCCGGAGCACTGCAGGGTGCCGTCCGGGTTCCAGTGCGCGAGGTCCCCCGTGCGGTACAGGCGCTCGCCCGGCAGGTACGGCGAGGCGACGAAGCGCTCCGCCGTCAGGTCGGGCCGGTTCAGGTAGCCGCGCGCGAGCTGGGCGCCGCCGATGTAGAGCTCGCCGGTCTCGCCGGGCCCCACCGGGGCCAGCTCGGCGTCGAGGACGAAGCACCGGGTGTCGTCGACCGGCAGCCCGATCGGCACCGACCCGGCGTCCCCGCCGGTCGCGGCCGGGTCGACGAGGTGAGCGGTCGCGTTGATCGTGCACTCGGTCGGGCCGTAGAGGTTGACCAGCGAGGCCTGCGGCAGCTCCGCGGCGAGGGCCGCCGCGAGCCGGCGCGACAGCGCCTCGCCGCCGGAGTAGACCCGCCGCAGGGTGCTGCAGGTACCCAGCCGCTCGGTGTCCAGCAGCGCCTGGAGGAGGGTGGGCACGCACTGAAGGGTGGTCACCCCGTGTTCCCGGACGGTGTCGACCAGGGCCTCCGGATCCCGGTAGACGCCCGGTGCGCCCATCACGACCCGTGCGCCGCCGGCGGGCGCCAGGATCTCCCACTGCGCCGCGTCGAAGCTCATCGGCGTCTTCTGCAGCACGGTGGCGTCGGCGCCGAGGTGACCGGCGGCGACCAGCCAGCGCAGCTGGGACACGATGCTGCGGTGCTCGATCATCACGCCCTTGGGGCGGCCGGTCGAGCCGGAGGTGTAGATGACGTACGCCAGCGAATCCGGCCGCGGGCCGCTCGCGTCCGGGCCCTGGCTCGGGTCCTGGCTCGGGTCCCGCTTCAGGTCCTGGCTCGGGCTCGGGCTGTGGCTCTGGTGCGGGATCGGGTGCGGGACGGGGTCCGCGGTGTCGTGCCGGGCCGGATGCGGGATCGGGTGCGCGGCGGCGGGGGCACCGGAGGCGTCGCCCGGAGTGAGGATCCTGGTCCCCGGCGGGGCCAGGCCGGCGAGGCGCTCGCGGAGGTGCTCCTGGGTGACGATCACCCCGGTCCCGCTGTCCTCGATCATGAAGCGGATCCGCGCCTCGGGGTACTCCGGCGACAGCGGCAGGTAGGCGGCCCCCGCGTAGAGGATCCCCCAGGCTCCCACCATCAGTTCCAGGGACGGTTCGACGTACAGGCCTATGCAGTCGTCGGCCTCCACACCCAGCCGGCGCAGGTGGGCGCCCAACTCCTCGGCGGCCTCCCCGAGCTCCCGGTAGCCGAGGCGTGCGCCCCCGCCGACCACCGCCGTGGCCTCGGGCTGCCGGGCCACCTGCCGCCGGAGCAGGTCGGGGAGGCAGAGGGCGCGGCGGGTGTCGCGGACGGACAACAGAAGGGACTGTGCGGACATGGCATGACCCCCAAGGGTCGGCGACGGTGTCGAGGTCGCCCGGCCAGGGCTTGTCTGGCAATCCCTGGACCGGGCAGGACCTCAAAGGTCCGCCGCCCGCTGTCCCGGACGCCCGGGGCACAGGGCCGCTCTCCTGACCCGATCACGCCCCGGACCACGACCCCGGCCGTCGGCTCGGTGTCCCGGGCGCCGGCCCGACAGCGGGCTCGGCAGCGGGCTCGGCGTCCCGGGCGGACCGCGACGCCGTCCCGTGCGCGTTCACCTCCCGCTCGCGTCACCACCGTCCGGTCGGACCGCACAGACCGCCCCGCTCTGCCCGCCGAACAGCGACCCGCCGACCAGGGCGTTGAGCACGCCCCTGCAGACCGCGGCCTCCTCCGGGGTCCGCGGCCCCTCGGCGGCGGCCGGCTGCGCCGTCGAGAGCAGCAGCAGCGGCACCGCCGCCAGGACCAGCGAACAGAGCGTGCGGCCGACGGGCTTCGTCAGCTTCTTCGTGCTCTTCGTGTTCTTCGTGTTCTTCGTGCTCTTCGTGCTCTTCGCGGTGGCGAACATGTCGGACCCTTCGGGTGGGAACTCGGGCGGGAAATGGACGAGCCATCCCTACCGGAGGGCCGGGCCGCCGCCGCGGATGCTCCGCCATCCGTGAGCGTGTTCACGCTGCGAAGCCAACCCCCAATCGATTCATCGGTCGATCTGACCGATGCCCCTTCGATCCATCTGCCGATCATCTGATCCGGCCAAGGAATGGAACCCAGCCGCCGGGTTCCCTGTGGCAACCGACATCCGGCCCCGGCCGGCAGGCAGGGCGCTTTGTGCCGATCGTCCTTGTTCGGGGCGGTCGCCCCGGCCAAGGATGGACAGGTTGCCCGACGGGACCGACGCCGGGTACGAACCAGCACCAGAAGGCGCCTCCATGCCGCAGAACACCCAGCCGGGGACGCCCGTCCCCGGCACGGAGCACCGGACGGCCCACGCCGGGCTCGTCGAGCAGTACGGGGTGGACACCATCCCCGCCTCCGCACGCACCAGCTCCCCCCGCGACGTGGTCAGCATCCTCGTCGGATCGAACCTCTCCTTCGGCGTCGCCGTCTTCGGCTGGCTGCCGGTCTCGTTCGGGCTCTCCTTCTGGGCCAGTCTCGGCTCACTCCTCGTCGGCACCGTGGCCGGCATCGCGCTGACCGCGCCGCTCGCCCTGGTGTCGCTGCGCACCGCGACCAACCTCTCCACCAGCTCCGGCGCGTTCTTCGGCGTCCGGGGGCGGCTGATCGGCTCGGTGGTCGGCCTGCTGCTCTCGCTCGGGTACACCGCGCTGGCCCTGTGGGTCGGCGGCGACGTGGTGGTCGGCGCGCTCAACCGGATGCTGGGCCTGCCCGCGAGCGGCGCCGCGTACGTGGCGACGTACACCGTGCTCGCCGCCCTCAGCGCCACCGCCGCCGTCTTCGGCTACCGGCTGCTGCTGAAGCTGGAGCGGGTGCTGATGTGGGCCATGGGCGCGCTGCTGCTGGCCGGGCTCCTCGCCTTCGCCCCGCACTTCGACGCGTCCGCCCACGGCGCGTACCTGCTGGGCGGCTTCTGGCCGACCTGGCTGCTGGCGGTGGTCGCCGCCGGGCTGAGCGGACCGATCGCCTTCATCACCCTGCTCGGCGACTACACCCGGTACGTCTCGCCGGCCCGGCACTCGCAGCGGCGGGTGCTCCTGGCCACCTGCGCGGGCCTCTTCCTGGGACTGCTGATCCCCCAGGTCTTCGGCACCTTCACCGCCGTGGCCACCGGCGCGGGCGGCGACTACGTGCAGTCGCTGATCGCCGGCTCCCCCGCCTGGTTCCTGCTCCCCCTGCTGGTCAACGGGCTGCTGGGCAGCGCGGGCAACACCGGCCTGATGCTCTACAGCATGGGCCTGGACCTGGACGCCATCCTGCCGCGGGCCACCCGGCTGCAGGCCACCGCCGCGGTGGCGGCGCTGGCCACCGTCCTGGTCTTCCTCGGCCACTTCGTGTGGAACGCGCAGGACGCCGTCACCTCCTTCGTGCTGGTCCTCACCGCGATCGGCACCCCCTGGGCGGTGATCACCCTCATCGGGCACCACCGCTGCCGCGGCGACTACGACCAGGGCTCCCTCCAGGTCCTCAACCAGCGCACCCGCGGGGGCGTCTACTGGTACCGCTCCGGCTGGAACCCGGCGGCGACGGCGGCCTGGGTGGGCGGCAGCGCGCTCGGGCTCTGCGCGGTGGACACGCCCACCTACCGGGGCCCGCTCCTCCCGCTGACCGGCGGTGTCGACCTCAGCTTCCTGCTGTCCGGCCTGATCGCGGCCGGCCTCTACCTGCTGCTCACCCGCACCTCCCGCGGCCGCGCCGGGGCGCCTGCGCGCCGGCCGACGCTCCCTGCGGCCCGGGTTGCCGACGCCGTGGTCGGCCCGGGCGGCCTCAGCGGCCCGACCGCGCCGTCCGTCGGCGCGCCGTGACCCACCCCGTCCGGTGGCCCCTAGTGCCGCGTCAGGCAACCTTCGCCCCGTCGCGACGCCCGGCACGCACTCTCGCCGCACCGGCCGAAAGCCCAAGTACGTCCAGTACGAGGGCTTCCGGCCGGCACGCCGATAGCACGCACCGGACGCCGCTCCTTGACGGGCAAAAGTTGCCTGACGCGGCACTAGGCGATCTGGCGGACCGTCAGCTCGCTCGGTAATGTCCATGCCATGATCTCCGCTCGCCATGCCCTCCTGGCCGCGACCCTCACCGGCGCACTCGCCGTCCCCCTGCTGCCGGGCACCGCCACCGCCCAGGCCCAACCGGCCTGCCGTACCGTCGGCGCTCCCCCGGTGGACCCCGAGCAGTCCCGCCTCGGGGATCCGAGAGCGGCCGCCTTCACCGAGCGGGCCGGCCTCGGCGACTTCGTCCGCCGCTTCCCCGCCGCCCTGTGCACCGCCCGGGACGCCGCCGAGGCCGGGCGGCTCGTGGACGCCTGGGGCCAGGCGCTCTGGCGGGCGGCGGTCAACCGCGCGCAGGACCGGCGCCCCGGCGGCGACCTGCCCGCACGGGACGACCGCCCGCTCTACTGGACCCGGCTGGCGATGACCGTCCGGCTCGCCCAGTGGCGGCCCGACTTCGCGGTCGACGCCAGGGCCCTGCGGGAGCGGTTCGAGGACGCCTCCCGCGGGCTGCAGGACAACGAGTTCAGCGGGGAGCCGGGCCTGCGCCGGGTCTTCGTGAGCGGCTTCGACCCCTTCGGCCTCGATGGCGAACTGCGCCGGGCCAATCCCTCCGGATCCGCCGTCCTGCGACTGAACGGCCTGCGGATCACCCTGGCCGACGGCACCCGCGCCGAGGTCAGGGCCGTCCTGCTCCCGGTCCGCTACGCCGACTTCGACCGCGGGATCGTCGAGCGCGCCTTCGCCCCGCGGCTGACCCCCGGCCCCCGGTCCGCCGATCTGATCACCACGATCAGCCAGGGCTACCCCGGGCTGTTCACCCTGGAGGCCTGGGCCGGGCGCGCCCGATCCGCCGACCCGTACCCCGACAACACCGGTGCGCTCTCCGGCGGCACCCGGGACCACCCGGTGACCGCCCCGGGCCTCGGCCCTGGGGCGGAGTTCATCGCCACCAGCCTGCCCACCGGGCCCATGACGACCGTCCAGCAGCCGTACCCCGTGCTGCTGAACACCAGCGTCACCGAGATCCCCGCCGGGGGCACCGGGCCGATCGACCGCGAGGACGGCCCGACCCCCGGCTCCCGGGCCGTCGAGGGCGGTGGCGGCGGCTACCTCTCCAACGAGGTCGCCTACCGCTCCAACCGCCTGCGGCTGGAACTCGCCCCGCGGCTGCCCGGCGGCCACCTGCACACCCCCGTCCTCACCGGCCTGCCCACCCAGCCCGAGCAGCTCACCGGCCCGGACCTGGAGCGCAACGAGGCCGCGATCGGCGACGAGGTCCTCGCCGTCCTCCGGCAGACCGGGTCCTGAGACCCGACGCCCCACCGCCGGGGCACGGGCACGAGCACGAGCACGGCGGCACCGGGCCGGTCCGCGGAGGGTCCTCCCCCGCAGACCGGCCCGGTGCAGTCCAGCCGGCCCTGACCGTTCAGGCGGCCCCTGGCGTCCGGGCGGCTTTGGGCGGTCAGGAGGCCGGCCCGACGATCACCTCGTCGACGGTGAAGCCGCCCGTCGGCGCGGCCGCCCCGGGCACCCGGGCCCGTACCTGGGCGGCCGGTCCGGCGGACGGGCCGGTGGCGGCGCCCGTCACCACCTCGGCGCCGTCCCAGCGGACGTCGTACGCTCCGGCCGCGGGGTGGAGGACCAGCTCCAGCAGGTGCCACTGCCGCGCCGTGTACGCGGGACCGGTCTCCTGCCAGACGCCGGCCTGCGTCCAGGCGGTCCGGCCGCTCGCCGCGAGCGAGAACTGGGCGACCGGCGCACCCGCCGCGTCCAGCAGGTGCAGGCCGAACGGTGTGCCGACCGGCTGGCCCGCCCACACCCGGGCGGAGATCCGCAGGTCCCCCGAGGCCGTGAAGGAGGTCACCGCCGAGGTGTCGGCCGCACCCTGGGTGAGGGCGAGCGCCCGGCCGAAGTCCCCGGCCGGGTCGGCGACCACGGCCGTCCCGGCGGGGCTGGTGGTCCACCCGGCCGGGGCCGCGCTCGGCGCGTCGGTGTCGAAGCGGCTGATCGAGACCGGGGTGCCGACGCCCGGCCCCTGGTACGCACCGATGTTGGGCGCGGTACCGGCCGGGACGGGGTTGCCGAAGTAGTCCCGGCCGCCGTTGTCCGCGATCGGCGCGCCCGCGGCCAGCAGCGGGTAGCCGGCCAGTAGTTGGATGCCCCTGGGGTCGCGGACCTGCGGGGCGGCGAGGCCGGGTGCGGCGGTGACGGTGCCGGTCGCCCCCGCATAGGCGGCGACGTTGCGGAAGGCGTTGTGGTCGACCGTGAACGCCGGGTCGGTGAGCGCCCAGGAGACGGTGCCGGCGCCCTCCTTGCGGACCACGTTGTTGCGGAAGCTCACGTCCAGGGTGGCGCTGGTGCTCTCGGTGACCAGCGCGGTGGAGATGCCGGCGCCGACCTCGATGGTGTTGTTGTAGATCTGACCGTTCGTCAGAGGCCCCGGGCAGACCTGGAATCCACGGGCCCGGTCGTTGACCGAGATGTTGTAGCGGATGGTGAAGTCCGCGGTCGGCCGGTCGTAGGGGCAGAGCAGGAAGAACCCGCCCTCGTTGTCGTGCGACAGGTTGTACTGGAAGACCGTGCCGCGGGTGGAGTGGTCGACGTCGTACGCCATGCCGTCGGAGGTGGTCCGCCCGCCGGAGGTGTCGTTGAACTGGAAGACGGTGTCGTCGCTGTTCGCCGTCCACATACCGGCGTTGGGGCTGCCGGAGCGGACGTTGAAGCCGGTGAGCCGGTTGCGCTCGACCAGGGCGCCGGTGCTGCCCTTGACCACGATCCCGTCGCCGCCGACGTCGTCGAGGCGGTTGCCGCGGATCACCAGACCGGTGGAGGGCTGCCAGTTCGCGGTGCAGAGGCTGTTCCAGAAGGTCGCCAGCTCGGGCCGGCGGCACCAGTTGGACCAGGTGTAGATGCCCTGGCGGTCCACCGAGCGGATCTCGTTGTCGAGGATCCGCATCCCCGCGAAGGCGGTCGGCACGGCGGTCCCGGCGGCCTCGACCACGATCGCCCCGGTCGCGTCCGCGTACTTGCCGTTGCCGTGGTAGTACGGCGAGACGGTCGACGGCATCAGGCCGCGGACGTCGTGGACGGACAGCCGCTGGAGCGTGATGCCGGAGACGGTGCCGGCGTCCGAGGCGTAGACGTAGACCCCGCGCCGGCGCTGGGTGTTGTCGCCGGGTGCGGTCAACTCCAGGTCCTGGACGGTGATCTGCGAGATGTTCCGGAGCAGCACCGCGTTGGCGGCGCCCGCCGCGTCGATCACCGGCCGGGCGGTGCCCGCCCCGTAGGCGCCGACCACCACCGGCGAGCCGGTCGATCCGCCGCCCTTCGGGGCGAGTTCGCCGGTGCAGGTGGTGCCGCGCCGGAACAGCACCTGGTCGCCGGGCGCCAGGGTCAGCGCGTTCACCGGCGCGAGGGAGGTGTAGGGGCTGGCGGCGGTGCCGTCGCCGCTACCGGCG
Source organism: Kitasatospora sp. NPDC058170 (assembly GCF_042883905.1). NCBI lineage: Bacteria > Bacillati > Actinomycetota > Actinomycetes > Kitasatosporales > Streptomycetaceae > Kitasatospora > Kitasatospora sp. NPDC058170. The sequence continues at coordinate 62,889 of NZ_JBHVUV010000037.1, read as the reverse complement.
GCCGAGCAGTCGACGTACCGGACGGTGGCAGCCGCATGGGCGGCGGGCAGTGCGGTGAGGCCGCTCAGGACGACGGCGGCCAGGACGAGCGTGCGCAGAGCACGCATGAGGACCCTCCTTGGGTCGGTGACGGGTGAGAAGGCGCGACGCGGCGCGAGGTGGGCGTGCGTTGGACGTGGATCGGGCGCGAGCCGGGCGCGACGCGGGCGCCTCTCAGTGCCACTCGGGCGCAAGCCGGGCGAGGAGAGGCTTCAGCGCAGCCCGAGGGCGGTGAACGGATCGGTGATGACCCGCGCCAGGACCGGTACCGCCGAGGAGCGGACCAGGGTGCGGGGCGCGGAGGCCGCGGGCACGATGTCGGCCACGACCGCCTCGCCGCGGTGACAGTGCCGGGCCGCCTCGGCCCGCACGTCGTCCAGGTACTCCTCGGCGGCCAGGATGCCTCCGGCGAGCACCACCCGGCTCGGGTTGACCAGATCCACCACGGCGGCCACGGCCCGACCCACCCGCCGGGCCCGCAGGCGCAGCAGGTCCTGCGCCCGGGCGTCGCCGCTCCCGGTGCCGGCCGGGCGGGCGGCGGCGATCAGGTGCTCCAGTTCGAGCGATCCGGCGGCGGCGCGGGCTGGGTCGTACGGGCGGGCTGGGTCGTCCGGCAGCACCCCGGCCGCCCGGGCCTGGGCGACCACGGCGGTGTCGGTGGCCGTCACGCCCAGGCAGCCGCTGCCGCACTGCGGACAGCGCACCGCCGCGCCGTCAGCTGCGGAGGCGTCGGCGGCGGCGGGCAGATGCTCGATGCTCCCGGCCGCGGCCCCCGGCCCCTGGTGCACGGTGCGCCCGATCACCAGCGCGGCGCCGAGCACATTGCCGACGAACACCAGCACGAAGTCGTCCACCTCGCGGCCGGCCCCGAACCAGAGCTCCGCACCGGCGATCGCCCGGACGGTCTGCTCGACCACCAACGGTCCGGGCAGCAGGCCCCCGAGGAGTCCGGCCAGGTCGACGCCGCGCCAGCCGAGCGGCCCGTGCTCGACCACCAGGCCGCGCCCGCCGTCCACCCACCCGCCGAGCGACACCCCGGTACCGGCCAGCCGGCGGCCCCGCAGCTTCTCGTCGAGCAGCGCCCGCACACCTGCGGCGGCCTGCGCGGCGATCCGCTCCGGCGAGAGGTCGGCCAGTCCCGCATGGGCGAGCTCGCGCTCGGCCAGCACGGTGCCGTCCAGCGCGACCAGGCCGAAGGTGGTGCGCAGCAACCCGATGTGCAGGCCCACCGCGGCGGTGCGGTCCGGATCGATCCGCAGCGGGACGCGCGGTCGGCCCTGCACGGAGCCGACCGGGCCGCACTCGCCCAGCAGTCCGGCCTCGATCAGCGGGCCGGCCAGCTTGGTGACGCTGGGCGCCGACAGCCCGGTGAGCCGGGCGATCTCCGCACGGGAGACCGGCCCGTGCCCGAGCACGGCGCGCAGCACGGCCGAGGCGTTGCCCAGCCGCATCAGCTCGGCCCGCTGCCCTGCGGTGACCACACCTGGCGACCGTTCGCTGCGGGGATTCATGACCGTCGGCCACCTCCGTCCTCGGATCCACGGCGGGCCCACGACCCGCCGTCCGTCCCGGACCGGGCGCCCGGTGACTTAGTTTCAGAAATTAAGCCCCGCCGCCGGGCACTCACAACCCCCTGCCCCGAGACTCCGCAAACCCGCAATCCGCCGCAGCACCGCCGCATTGCCGCTGCATCACCCCCGCAATGAACGCCCTCGGGCCTTCCCGGAGGCCTCCGCGCGACGGGGAGGCGCTTCAGGGGATCAGGACGACCTTGCCGAGGTTGCGGCGCTGCTCGATGAGGGTGTGGGCGCGCGCGGCTTCGCGCAGCGGGATCTCCTCGTGGACGGCGGTGCGCAGGGCGCCCGCGGCGCGCAGCTGCCAGAGCTCGCGCAGCCAGCGGGCGTAGAGCTCGGGCTTGCCGACGGCGACGGCCCGCATCTGGAAGCCGATCATCGAGGCGCCGCGGACCAGGAGTTCGTACGCCTCCACCGTGCCGCCGCCGGAGCTGAAGGCCACCAGTCGGCCGCCCGTCGCCAGGGCCCGTACGGCCGGGCCGAGGAGGTCGCCCCCGACGCCGTCGAGGATCACGTCGTACGGGGCACCCCAGTCGGCGTCCTCGTACAGCACCACCTCGTCGGCACCCAGCCCTCGGACGAAGTCGGCCTTGTCGGCGCTGCTGACGGCGGCGACGACGCGTGCCGCCCCGCCGGCCCTGGCGTACTGGAGGGCGAGCGTGCCCACGGCGCTGGCCGCCGCCGTGACCAGGACCGACTCGCCGGGCTCCGTGCGCGCGGCCTCGTAGGCGCCGCGCGCCACCAGCCCGCTGCGGACCAGCGCAACCGCCTCCACGGCGGTGGCGCCGTCCGGGATCGGGGACGCCATGGCGGCGTTCAGGACCGCGAACTCGGCGTAGGCGTCGGCGAAGCACAGCCCGGTGACGCGGTCTCCGACGCCGACGGAGGTGACTCCCGCACCCGCGGCGACCACCTCCCCGGCGACCTCGCCCCCGAACGGGACCGGCCCGCTCCCCTCCCGCACCATGCGCACGGTCGGCAGGGTCACCCCGACCGCCTCGACCCGGACGAGCACCTCCCCGGCCCCCGCCTCGGGCCGGTCGACCTCCTCGGCGAACAGCACCTCCGGTCCACCGTTGACCTCATGACGAATGCGCAGCACAGGACCTCCCCGATCCGGTTTCATTGGATGTCCCAACGATAAGGCGGAGGTCGTTGGGAAGTCCAATGACTTCCGGATAGGCTGTGGCCATGACCTCGGACCTCCAGCACATCCAGTCCCTGCCGACCTGGCTCGTCGGCCGTGTCGCGGCGCGCGGCCGGGGCATGGTCGCCGACGCGATCGCCGCGGAGGGGCTGAAGCTCATGCACCACGCGGTACTGGCCGCGGCGGCCGAGTACGGGCCCGTCACCCAGGCCGACCTGGGCCGCCGACTGGCCGTCGACCCCAAGGACATGGTCGGCATCCTCAACCACCTCCAGCAGGAGGACCTCGTCCTCCGCGCCCCCCACCCCTCCGACCGCCGCAAGAACGCCGTCACCGTCACCCCGGCGGGCACAGCCGTCCTCACCCGCTGCGCAGCCCTGGCCGAAGCCGCCAACGCCGAACTGCTGGCACCGCTCACCCCGGACGAGCAGGCGCAGCTGATGGCCCTGCTGACCCGACTTCACGAAGCGGCGGACACCCCGGCCTGACCCGGCGGGCCCGACCGACGGCAACAGACGGCCGCGCACACCCGCGCCGGCGAGGGCCCACCGCGACCATCCCGGGGCTTGATACCGGCGAGTTCGGCTATTCAACTGTCACCAGCTCCCCGACGGCGCCCACACCTCCCGACCGCCGCACCGAACTCATACGGATCACTTGGCTGCGAGCGGTCCGAGGTAGGTGCCTCCGGAGACGTCGATGGTCTGACCGGTCACCCAACGCCCCTGCGGGCCGGCCAGGAAGCCCACCACGTCCGCGACGTCCTCCGGCTCGCCGATCCGTCCGAGCGCAGTGATCGACTCAAGTCCGGCCACCGCCTCGGGAACCGCGGCGTAGGGGGCGATCATGTCGGTCAGCACCACCCCGGGTTCGACCGTGTTCACGGTGATGCCACGCCGACCCAGCTCGTTGGCGAGCGACGGCCCGAGGGCCGCCAGCGCCGCCTTGGTGACGGTGTAGCCGATCTGGCCGGGTTCGGCGATCCGAGTGGCCGCCGAGCCCATGTTGACGATCCGTCCGCCGTCCCGCAGCAGCGGCAGCGCCCGCTGGACCACGAAGATCGGCGTGCTCACGTTGACCGTCAGCAGCCGCTCGAACTCCTCCTCGGTGAGCTGCCCGATCGAACTGACCGAGTGGATGCCCGCGTTGTTGACCAGGATGTCCAGGCCGTCCGCGCCGCGGTCCGCCAGCCCGGCGGTGAGCCCTTCGAACAACCGGTCCACCGCACCGCTCTCGCCGAACCGGGCCTGCACCGCGAACGCCCGGCCGCCGGCTTCGGCGATCCGCGCCACGGTCTCCTCGGCGGCCGCGTCGTTGCCGCCGTAGTGGACCACGACCAGCGCCCCCTCGGCGGCGAGCCGCAGGGCGACCGCGCGCCCGATTCCACGTGAGCCGCCCGTCACCAGCGCGGTCCTGCCGTCCAGTTCCCCCATGATCACGTCTCCCCTCGCGATGCCCCGGTCGAATCCGGGAACGACTCAGGCTATGCGGACTTGGTGAAGTGCGGTACTGGTCCTGCCGGCACACGCCCGGGTCGGTGCCCGGGCAGCCCGGTCGACGACGAACCGGGACGCAGGGCATGGCTTCGGACTCGCCTCATGAGTCGTCGTCCGGCACCGTGTGCGCATCAGGTGACGGATGCTCGGCGATGGCTGGGCCCTGCCGGTCAGTCGATGCCCTCGATGATGCGGAAGTCGCGCTCGTAGCCGTCGGGGAGGGCCACCAGCGCCTTCTGGTACGCCTCGCTCTCGTATGCCGCGACGGCCTGTTCGAAGCTGTCGAACTCGATCAGAACGGCGCGTTGCGTGATTCCGGCCTCGTGGGCGACGACTCGACTGCCACGGGACAGCAGGCGCCCGCCCCCGGCCTGGACAGCCGGACGGGCCAGATCGTCGTAGGCAGTCAGCCTCTCAGGGTCGGAAATGGCGGGGTAGACACTGACCCAGTAGCCCTTGGCCATGGAAACCTCCGGTGTTCGGCCGGACACGTCCGACTTCGAATTGACACTCAGATCGATCGATCCCGGTGACGGGTACTGCGGTCAGTGGAATCGCCATATGCGCAGGTTAGGGCTTGATGTGCGGCCGGGGGAAAGACCGGTACGGGATAGACTCAGAACGGATCGTTATCAATCGGCCGGGAGGGCACGGTGGCGCCGGACACGGTGAGCCTGCGGTACTTCCTGGTGCTGGCGCAGGAGTTGAACTTCACCCGCGCGGCCGCACGGATCGGTGTCGCACAGCCCGCACTCAGCGCCCGGATGCGCCGACTGGAGGCGGAACTCGGTACGGCCCTGCTGGTCCGCAACACGCGTAGCGTCGCACTGACCACGGCCGGTGCGGCTCTGGCGGAGTCCGCACCGCCCGCGCTGGCGGCACTGGACCGGGCCTGGGACGCCGCCCGGAGCACGGCAGCCGGTGAACTGAGCACGCTGCGCATCGGATACAGCCTCAGCACCGGGGCCGAGACGACACCGGCCCTGGTGGACAGGCTGATGCGCGGCACCAGCGGACTCGAGGTCGGCGCGGTCCCGATGGCGACACCGGAGATCTCCCCCGCGGTCGCCGACGGCCGCATCGACGCCGGGATCACCCGCGGTGAACAACCGGGCCGTGGCGTGCGCCGGTTCCTGCTGCGGCGTGCGCGCATCGGGGTCCAGCTGGCGCAGCACCATCCGCTGGCCGAACACCCGGAGATCGAGATCGCCGACGCGGCCGCGTATCCGCTGCGACTCCCGGACCGTGCGACCAACCCCGTGATCCACGATCAGCTGTCCGCACTGTTCCGGGACGCCCGGCCACACCCCCGATTCCACACGCCCGCGGTCTCCTTCGACATGTCCCAGCGCGACCTGCGCGACGGGGTCACCCTCGCCCCCGCCGGAGAAGCCGCGGTCTCGGTACAACCGGCCGGTCTCACCTGGCGACCGCTGCGAGGCGCGCCCAGTCTGACGATCCACCTGGTCCTCCCACGCGAGCAGTCGCCGCTCCACCGCCGCATCCGTGCCGCCGCCAAGGCCCTGGCGCACGAGCTGCACTGGCTGCCGGACTGACGCGCAAGGGGCACCTCGTCAGGCTCCCGGGGCCTCGACGGTGTCCAGCGCTGGTGCGACGACGGCGAAGGCCCGGTCGAGCAGTGCGGCCGGGTCCTCGGCGCCGTCGCTGTCGCTCCACCGGCGCAGCACGGCGTCGAACGCGGTCAGCGCGATCCCGGCGGCCAGCCGCGGGTACATCGCGGTGGCGGGGTCGAGCCCCAGGCGGTGGGCCAGCTCCGCCGCCAGCTCGTCGCGCCACTGGGCCTGGCGCTCCAGGAACCGCCCCAGCAGGGCGGGCGTGCGCAGAACCAACTGCACCACACGCAGCGCCCGGTCGTCGTGACCGGAGTGCCCGGGGCGTCTGGGGTGCCCGGAGTGACCGGGGTGCCCGGAGTGACCGGAGTCGCCGGGGCGAGCGGACCGGCCGGCGCGGCCGTCGTGGCCGGCGCCGTCCGGGTGTGCGGCGCAGGCCGCGAGCGAGGCCCAGACTGCGTGTCGCAGCGCGACGGAGGGCCGCTCCCCGCCGGGCCGGCCGGCCAGTGCCGCGCGCATCTCGGGGCCCAGGTCGGCCAGGACCTGGACGACCACGTCCTCCTTGGAGGCGAAGTACCGGAAGAACGTCCGTTTCGAGACCCCGGCGGCAGCCGCGATCTCGTCGATGGTGACGGCGTCGAACCCGTTCTCCGCCAGCAGTTGCAGTGCCGCTTCGGCCAGCTCGCCGGAGACGAGCCGCCGCTTGCGTTCGGCCATGGACAGTTCGGGGCGGGTGGTCACCGGGCCATGGTACCGCGATGCCTTGAGTGACACTCAGGAGCGCCTTGACACCAAGTGACACGAAGGACAGCATGTGCCGCATGACAGAGCATCAGCACTGGACCGCCGAGCAGATCCCGGACCAGACCGGGCGGATCTTCGTCGTCACCGGGGCCAACAGCGGCCTCGGCCTGGCCACCACCCGGGCCCTGGCCCGCCGGGGTGCACACGTGGTCCTCGCCGTCCGCGACGAGGAGAAGGGGCGCCGGGCAGTCGCGGAGCTGACCGCCCGGCCGTCGACCACCCGGCAGCCGGCCGCCCGACTGGAGGTGCGCCGCCTCGACCTGGCCGATCTCGACTCGGTCCGCACCTTCGCCCACGGCCTCCACGCCGACCACGGCCGACTGGACGTGCTGGTCAACAACGCCGGCGTGATGGCGCCGCCGCGGACCCTGAGCGCCCAGGGACACGAGCTCCAGTTCGCCGCCCACCACCTCGGCCACTTCGCGCTCACCGGCCTGCTGCTCGACCTGCTGGCCGAGGGGAGCGACCCCCGGGTGGTCACGGTGACCTCGATCAACCACCGGCGCGGCCGGATCCGCTTCGACGACCTCGACGGCCGCCACCGGTACGCACCGATGGCCTTCTACAACCAGTCCAAACTCGCCAACGCGGTCTTCGGCCGTCAGCTTCACCTCCGGCTCACCGGCGCGGGCAGTCCGGTGCGGAGCCTGCTCGCCCACCCCGGCTACAGCGCCACCGGCATCGCGACCGGCACCCCGACCGCCCCGTACCGGCTGCTCTTCGGCCGCCTCGCCCGCCCGCTCGCCCAGGCCCCCGCCCGGGGCGCCCTGCCGCAGCTCTACGCGGCGACCGAACCGGACGTACCCGGCGGCGAGTTCATCGGCCCGGACGGGTTCGCCGAGCTGCGCGGCGGGCCCACCCGGGTGCAGCTGTCGCCCGCGGCCGCCGACCCCGAAACCGGTCGCCGGCTCTGGGAGTTGTCGGAGGAGCTGACCGATGTCCGGTACGGCCTTCCCGCCGTCGCCTGACAGCGCGGCCCCGGCTGTCCGCACCGACCGTCCGCGACCGCCCTCCCCGACTGTCCGCCCCGGCTCCGGGCGCCCCGCGCGCCCGAAGCCGGGCCCGGGGCCGGGCCCGGGGCCGGTCCCGGGCCGGAGTACGCGGAGCGCCCTCCCTCCCAGTACTCAGTAGCCGATCGTGAACCGGCGCTGCACGAAGCGCGGCAGCTCCACCTCGTCGACCAGGGCGACCGCGGCGTCCTCCGCCGAGATGCGGGAGCGTCCGTCGGCGTCCCGGACGGGCTGGTCTCCACCGATCCGGAAACGACCCGTACGCTCGCCGGGAGCGATGTACTCGGCGGGGCTGAAGTACGTCCACAGCCGGTTCGAGGTGCGCAGGACGTTCAGCCCGTCCCGGGCGCCGCGCACCGATGCGGCGTACCCGCGGGGCAGACCGAGTTCGTCGAGGGTCTTGTGCAGGAGCTCCTCCGAGTCGGCCAGCACCACCCCCGGTTCGACCTCCAGACTGCCCGCGCCACCGATCACGATGAGCCGCGTTCGGGGGTGGCGGTCGAGCGCTGCCAGCAGCGCCCGCGCCGCGGTGACGTGGACGGTGGGGTCGGCGATCGAGCGTTCGACGGTGTCGGTGAAGTCCCGGGCGGCGTTGCCGGGCTGGTAGCCGCTGATCAGTACGTCGAGGCCGGGCAGGACGGCGGCGATGCTCGCCGCGTCCAGGACGTCGACCTCGGCCCAGGTGACGTTCTCCCGACGCTCGCCGAGCCCCGCGCTCGATGCGTCGCGGCTGAAGGCGGTGACGCGGTGCCCCCGGCCGAGGGCCTCGGTGACGACCCTGCTGCCGATGGTCCCCGTGGCACCGATGACTCCGATGTGCATGGCTCTCCCCTGTTCCCCTGCATGCGGATACGGGCGCACCGTCCGTTCGGTGACGCCGTGTCAAAACTATACGCCGTGAAGTTTTGATACGGCACCCATGCCGGTGACGCTGTAGAGTGCCCAGGTGACTGGGAAAGCAGTGGCCGGCAGGGCAAGCACCGGCAGGCGCGAGCGGCTGCGGGCCGAGACGACGGCCGAGATCAAGAGCGTCGCGCTGGCGCTGATGGCCACGGGCGGCCCCGACGCCATCACCCTCCGGGCCATCGCCCGCGAGATGGGCATGACGGCCAACGCCATCTACGGCTACTTCCCCACCCGCGACGACCTGGTCACCACGCTCATCAACGACGTGTACACCGCGCTCGCCGACGCCGTGGACGCCGCCTGGGGGTCCTCCGCCTCCGCCGCCCCGGCCGCCCGGATCAAGGCCTGGGCCCACGCGTTCCGGAGCTGGGCCCTGACCAACCCCGAGGGCTTCCGGCTCGTCTACGGCGATCCCGTCCCCGGCTACCAGGCCCCCGACGGCGGCCCCGCGCCGGCCGCCGCCCTCCGGACCTGCACCGGCCTCGCCGCCCTGGCGGCGGCCGCCTGGCCCCAGGCCCAAGAGCACTACGGCGAAAGCCGGTTCACCTGGTCCGACTTCGACCCCGGCCTGCTCGCCAAGGTCCGCCCGGCCTTCCCCGACCTGCCCCCGGCCGGCGTCGCCCTGGCCCTGCGCCTTTGGGGGCACCTCCACGGCCTGGTGTCCCTGGAGGTCTACGGCCACCTGCGCAGCCAGCTCACCAGCCCCGACAAGCTCTTCGACGAGGAACTGACACAGCTCACCCGGACACTGGGCCTCCAGCGCCAGACCTGACCGACCCCGGTCCGCTCGCACACCACTCCCCGGACGAGCCCGGGGCCCTGGGGCCTCGGCACTCAGCCCCTACGACGGGAGCTTGAAGACGGACCCTAACCGACCGGGGTGGTGGTGGGTGCGGCCGCCGGGGTGGTGGGCGGGGTCGGTATCGGGGGCAGGTCGGCGGGGCGGACGGTCAGGTCGCCCGTCACGACGGGGGCGAACGGCGCGGGCGCCATGCAGGTGCCGACCCGGCCCTCGACCGCCTTGCCGTTCGCGTCGATGTCGAGATTCGCCACGCCCCAGGAGAAGCCGACCCGGTCGGGGTGCTCGGGCGAGCCGCCGTCGAGGACGCTGAAGCCCCGGCGCTGCCCGACGGAGTCGGCGACCTCCTCGTCCGCCCGCGTGATGACGGCGGTGAACGAGGCCGTCCGGTCACCCGTCACCAGGCAGTCCACGGCGGCCTCCGAGGTCACGGTGCGGTTCAGCGCCGCGACGTGGTGCGAGATCCGCACCGTGCCGCGCGCATCCGTCGGCAGGCCCTGTGGCGCCTCCGGCAACGGCCGGCTGAACGGCTCGGCCACCACCTCGAAGGTGAAGCGTATGTCGTCGTCGGGAGAGTAGGCGTAGGCGATCCGCGCCGATCCGCCGACCTCCGCCGGACCCGTGCTCCCCGTCGCGGCGGGCGCGGCACCGGCACCAGCGGTGGCGGTGCCGGTGGCACCTGCGGCGGCACTGGACGAGGACGACCCCGCGCAGCCGCCGACGGCGGCCAGCAGTACGGCGACCGCGATCGCCCCGACGGTCTTGGTGCGGGCGCTGGTGATGATGACGGACATGGTGAACTCCCCTGCCTGGACAGCCCGTCGACCGGAGGCCGGGGCTTCTTCCTGCTGACAGGGTCAAGCCTCCCGCCCGGCCCGCAGCCCGGTCCATGTGCCGTTCGGCAGGTTCTTGATCCCTCCGGGCCCGGCACCCCTGCCCATCGGCAGGGGTGCCGTCACCAGGAGAGGCCGCCACGGACCCGCCCCAGGAGAGAGCGCTAGGAAGGCCCGCCCAGGAGGGCCACGGCCATCAGCTCCTCGCCGTACTTGGGATCCGGCACGCCGACCACCTGGACATCCAGGACGTCCGGGTGGGTGTAGAGGAACTCCTCGATCTCGCGCGGGTAAAGGTTCTCCCCGCCGCGGATCACCATGTCCTTGATCCGGCCTACTTCGGCGGGTCCTCCGGGGGAGTTCGACCTTGAACACTACGCTGCGTGATGCTATGGCCAGGGCGGGGCTTGGCCAGGCAGGACTGGCACGCGCCGTCCGGGTCACACCTAAGACTGTGGCACGCTGGCTACGAGATGAGTCCGAAGTGCCGCATCAGCGGAACAGGGAAGACGTAGCGAGAGTGCTAGGGGTGGATGACGCGATGCTATGGCCGGCGGGAATCCGTTCAAGGGTGAAGACCGGGTACGACAAGCAGGTCTATGCCGTCTACCCCTATCGCTCCGCTTGCCCAACAGCTGTGTGGGGCAAGCTAATTGACGACTCCACGTCGGACCTGATCTTCAGTGGCTACACGAATTACTTCTTCTGGCCTCAACAGCCGGATTTCAACGGGATTCTCCGGCGCAAGTCGGATCAGGGCTGTCGCATCCGCTTTCTGCTGGGTGACCCGGAGTCCGAGACAACCAGGCATCGCGAACAGGTGGAGGGCGTCGCCCTGACAGTGTCGACGCGAGTCCGTATGACCCTGGAAGAGTTGGCCAAGCTCGGTCCCCTCCCAGGGCTGGAGGCTCGCTACAGCGCTCCGGAGGACGGCCCTAACCACGTGAGCCTCTCGGTGTTCCGATTCGACTCTGACGCAATGGTGACACCTCACCTCGCATCGGTAGTAGGCCATGACTCGCCCCTCATGCACCTTCGGCGGGGTGAGCCCGGTGGCCTCTTCGACCGATTCTCGGACCATGCCGAAGAGCTGTGGGAGCGCGGGCGGCCTATCGCCTGAGGTGTTCCCCAGCTGATCCCGTCCGACCCGGCCCCCGTGCCCATCGGCAGTGGCCGCGCAAGCCGGAGGGCGGCCCCACGGACCCGCCCTGGTGCTGTGACCGGCAACGTTCACCGGGTTGTGGCAGAGGGTGCGGAGCTCGCGGAATTCCGTTTCGAGCGTTGCCCTGGTGCCTCTACTGTGGCGCGGTGATGACTCAGGTGATCGTTCTCAACGGTGGTTCCAGCTCGGGGAAGTCCGGGATCGTTCGGTGTCTGCAGGCAGTCCTGCCGGATCCGTGGCTGGCCATTGGGACAGACACGCTGGTTGAGGCCATGCCGGCATCCATGCAGGCGTCAGATGGCGGGATCGAGTTCGCTCCGGACGGAGAGGTGATCGTCGGACCGGAGTTCCGAACGCTGGAAGCGGCATGGATCGAGGGAATCGCCGCGATGGCTCGCGCGGGCGCTCGGATCATCGTCGATGAGGTCTTCCTCGGCGGAGCGGACTCACAGCAGCGATGGCAGAAGGTTTTGGGCGAACTGCGGGTGCTGTGGGTCGGCGTCAGGTGTGACGGTACGGTCGCCGCAGGCCGTGAGATCGCACGAGGCGATCGGATCACTGGGATGGCAGCCTCCCAGGCGGATGTGGTCCACCAGGGCGTGGCCTATGACCTGGAGGTGGACACCGCGCATGCCGAGTCGATGGAGTGCGCGCGAGCCATTGCCGCACATCTCAAGTGATCGACGGCCTGGCTGTCCGTCGTCGGGACGAGTCAGGCTGCGGTGGTGAGTGGGCGTCCGCCCCAGCGGAGGCGTTTCTCGCTGCGGGTGCGGGCGCGTTCGCGACGTTGTGCCTCCAGGACGTCGGGGTGGCCCACATCCAACCGGTTCAGGCGTCACCACCGCCAACCCGACGAACGTCCTCGGTCATAGCACTAGGAAGGCCCGCCCAGGAGGGCCACGGCCATCTCCCGCATCTCCACCTTGCGGACCTTGCCGGTGACCGTCATCGGGAACTCGTCCACCACGTGCACGTAGCGCGGGATCTTGACGTGGGCGAGCCGACCCTTGCAGAACGCGCGCACCGCCTCCGCGGTGAGCGGGTCGGCGCCCTCCCGCATCCGGACCCAGGCCATCAGCTCCTCGCCGTACTTGGGATCCGGCACGCCGACCACCTGGACGTCCAGGACGTCCGGGTGGGTGTAGAGGAACTCCTCGATCTCACGCGGGTAGAGGTTCTCCCCGCCGCGGATCACCATGTCCTTGATCCGGCCGGTGATGCCGAGGTACCCGTCCTCGTCCATGACCGCCAGGTCGCCCGTGTGCATCCAGCGGGCGGCGTCAACGGCCTCGGCCGTCCGCTCCGGCTCCCCCCAGTAGCCGAGCATGACCGAGTAGCCGCGGGTGCAGAGCTCGCCGGGCTCGCCCCGGGGCAGCGTGCGGCCGGTCTCCGGGTCGACCACCTTGACCTCCAGGTGCGGCCCCACCCGGCCGACGGTCGACACCCGGCGGTCCACCGAGTCGTCCGCCCGGGTCTGGGTCGACACCGGGGAGGTCTCCGTCATCCCGTAGCAGATGGACACCTCGGCCATGCCCATCCGCTCGATGACGTCCTTCATCACCTCGATCGGGCAGGGCGCGCCCGCCATGATGCCGGTGCGCAGCGAGGAGAGGTCGTAGCCCGCGAACCCGGGATCGGCCAGCTCCGCGATGAACATGGTGGGCACGCCGTACAGCGAGGTGCAGGCCTCCGCCGCCACCGCGGCCAGGGTGGCCGCGGGGTCGAAGGACGGGCCCGGGATGACCATGCAGGCGCCGTGCGAGGTCGCCGCCAGATTCCCCATCACCATGCCGAAGCAGTGGTAGAACGGGACCGGGATGCAGATCCGGTCGAGCTCGGTGTAGGTGCACAACTCGCCGACGAAGAAGCCGTTGTTGAGGATGTTGTGGTGCGACAGCGTCGCGCCCTTCGGGAAGCCGGTCGTCCCCGAGGTGTACTGGATGTTGATCGGGTCGTCCGGGCTGAGCGAGGCCTGCCGCTCCGCCAGGACGGCCGGGTCGCCCGCCCTCCCCTGTACCAGCAGGTCCTCCCAGTCCGGTCCGCCGAGCAGTACCACCTGCTCCAGCTCCGGGCAGTTCGGCCGGACTTCGTCGATCATCGCGGCGTAGTCGGAGGTCTTGAACCGCTCCGCGGCGACCAGCAGCCGGACTCCGGCCTGGTTCAGCACGTACTCCAACTCGTGCGAGCGGTACGCCGGGTTGACGGTGACCAGGATGGCGCCGAGCTTCGCGGTGGCGTACTGGGTGAGCGTCCACTCCGCGCAGTTGGGGGCCCAGATGCCCACCCGGTCGCCCTTGGCGATGCCCCGGGCCAGCAGGCCGAGCGCCAGCGCGTCGACGTCGGCGGCGAACTCCCGGTAGCTCCACCGACGGCCGGCGGCGCGGTCGACCAGCGCGTCCCGGTCGGGGAAGGCCCGCACCGTGCGGTCGAGGTTCTCGCCGATGGTGTCACCGAGCAGCGGCACGTCCGAGGTACCCGACGAGTAGCTTCGGGCGGACGGCGGTGTCGACACGGTTGGCCTCCTGGATGCGGCGGGGTGATGGGTGACGGGCCGGCCCTGCTCCTACCCGTGGAGCTGCGGCTCCACCCGCAGGGGCCGGTCGGCAGTGGCACTGCGGAAGACCATGATCCACGCCGCGCCCGGGATCGGCCACCCCCGGATGGGGGTACGGGAGGGGAGGCCGGTCCGACCGGAGGTCAACGCCCGGTGGCGGCCGCGATGGGCGGGCCCGCGGGTGCGGGGCCCAGCGTCGTCGTCCCCGGGGCCGCGCGGTGCCCGAGCCCGGCCCGGTAGACGTCCAGGGCGCGTTCGGTCCGGCCGGTGCGGCGCAGCAGGTCGCCCAGGAGTCGGCAGAGGTCCGCCAGGTCGCCGGCCGCGCCCGCCCGTTCGAGCAGGTCGAGGGCGGTGGTGTAGTGCTCCTCGGCGGCCGTCGGCGCGCCCCGGTCCTCGGCGATGAGCCCGAGCAGCCGGTGCGCCCCGGCGGCGTGCACGGCCCCGCGGTCCGGGCCGATCCGGTCGAGCAGGCTGCGCAGCAGGTCCTCGGCCTCGCGGCGCCGGCCGCGGCGGCGCAGCACGTCCGCGAGCTCGACGTCCACCTGGTGGGTGAAGAGCTCCGCCTGCTGGGAGGCCAGCATGCCGCGGGCGGTGTGCAGTTCGCGTTCGGCCTCGGCGAGGTCCCCGGCCTGGGCGTGGACGTAGCCGCGCATCCAGTGGCACTTGGCGAGGTCGGAGGTGAGGCGCAGGCGCTGGTAGAGCTCCTGCGCCTTGGCCAGGGAGGCGTCGGCCTCGGCCGCGCGGCCGTCCGCGATCAGGGTGCGGGCCACGCTCCGGTGCAGCCCGGCGACCAGTGCGGGATCGGTGGCGCCGGGGGCCAGCGCGAGGGCCAGTTCGGCGGCCTGGGCGGCCCGGGCGTGCGCGCCCATGTCCATGTACGGGCCGATGGCCGCGGAGTACAGCAGGAGCAGTGCGTCGGGGTCGTGCAGTCCGCTCCGGTTGAGCTGGTCGATGGCGGTCTCCAACAGGTAGCAGGCGTACCGCAGTTCGCCCGCCAGCAGGTGCGCCACGGCGCGGCCCCGGATCGCGGCGGCGCGGCGCGGCAGCGGCTCGGCGGCCAGTAGGTGCTCCGCCTCCTCGAAGCGCTCCCTGGCCTCGTCGAGGCGGCCGGCCTCCAGTGCGCAGTCGCCGAGGCCGAGGACCGCGGCGGGGCGGACGGCGTCGACCCCGTGGTGGGCGGCGCGGTCCAGGACGGCGGCGAAGCGCCGGGCCGCCTCGGCGGTGTCGCCGTCCGCGAGGGTGCTCTGGGCCTCCGTCAGGGCGAGCTTGAGCTCGGCCACCAGGTGGGCCGGCCGGCCGGTGGCCAGTTCGTCGTAGGTGACGCCGAGGCGGTCGGCGAGGTGGCGCAGCGCGGTCTCGGAGGGGTGGACACGGCCCGCCTCGACCGTGGAGACGTAGGCCGCGGTGTAGGCCGGCTCGGCGAGCATCCGCTGGGTCAGCCGCCGCTCCCTGCGCAGCCGTTGGACGCGCCGGCCGACGCCGTCCGGTTCGCTTTCCGCGGTCATGGCCGCCCCTTCCGTCGGGTCCCCGCCGTTTCCGTCCACCCCATTGTCGTGGACGCGGCAGTGTTCTACATTAACTCGTCAATTAAGTCTGATTAACCCTCAACTTACATGGCTTCGGAGGATCATCGTGCGTCACCGCGGATTCACCACCACCGCCCTGGCCGGGGTCACCGCCCTGGCGGCCCTGTGCTTCTGCGCCGGACCGGCCACGGCGCTCGACGCCGGGGAGCCGCCCCGGCCCACCGCCGGTCCGGCCCCCACGTCCGCCCCCGCGTCCGCCCCCGCCCTGACCCCCACGTCCGTTCCCACCCCGGCCGCCGCCCCCGGCGCCAAGGCCCGCCCGGGCGCCGGCCACCAGGTCGAGGCCTTCGCCGAGGACGGCACCATCAGCCGCGCCCAGGTACCGGCGGCTTCCCCGTTCACCGCCCCGCAGTCCCTGGCCGGACCGGCCGAGGGCGACGGCACCGTCACCCAGGTCGTCCACAACGGCACCACCGCCGCAAAGCTCGACGTGGTGGTGATCGGGGACGGCTACACGGCCGCCGAACAGGGGAAGTTCCTCGCCGACGCCGCCAGGAAGTGGCAGGAGATCACCGCCGTCGAGCCCTACACGACCTACCGCGCGCTCTTCAACGTCTGGGCCGTGCAGGCGGTCTCCGCCCAGTCCGGCGTCTCCGGCGATCCGGACCGCGCCACCAAGCGGGAGACCGCCCTCGGCTCCTACTTCTGGTGCGAGGACACCGAGCGCCTGCTGTGCGTCGACACCGCCGCCGTCGACCGCTACGCCGCCAAGGCCCCCCAGGCGGACCTGGTGGTCGTCGTCGCCAACAGCGCCAAGTACGGCGGCGCGGGCTACAACGACGTCGTCTCCCCGCTCGGGTACTCCGGGATAGCCACCGTGTCCGGCGGAAACGACCGCTCCGGCCAGGTGGCCGTGCACGAGACCGGCCACTCCCTGGGCCTGCTCGCCGACGAGTACTTCTACGACGGCCAGGGCGCCTACCAGGGCGACGAGCCCTCGGAGGCCAACTCCACCACCCTGACCGCCGACCAGCTGCGCCGTACCCGCACCAAGTGGTACCGCTGGCTCGGCCGGACCTCGCCCGACGGCGGCACCGTCGGGGCGTACGAGGGCGGCGGCTACTACCCCACCGGCCTGTACCGGCCCACCGACAACTCGATCATGCGATCGCTCGGCCGCGAGTTCAACCTCCCCGGACGCGAGGCCATGATCTCCGGCTTCTACCGCTACGCCGCCACCCTCGCCAGCCCGACCCCCACCACCACCCTGCTCACCCCGGCCGACCGCCTCGCCGTCGAACTGCCCGCCCCCGGCACCCGGCTGCGCTGGTACCTCGACGGCCGCGAGCTGACCGCCCTGCGCGACCGCACGGACCTCCCGGTCGGCGCGCTGCACCTCACCGGCCCGAAGCACCTGCGCCACCGGCTCACCGCCGTGGCGACGGACCCGACCACCGCCGTGATCGACCCCGCACTGCGCCGCGACCTGACGGACACCCTGTCCTGGGAGGTGACGCGCTGACCCCACCCCGGACCGTCCGCCGACCGCTGTGCCACAGTGGCCCGTGACCCGGCACCGACCCGGGTCCGGGCACACCACGGGGGTGGGGGATGACAGCCGGGCCGCCGGACGACAGGTACCCGCGCCACCGCGCCGCGCAGGCCGTCCGCATCGTCGCGTGGCTCGCCTCGCTGATGCCGCCGGACCTGCGCGACCGGGCGCTCCTGGAGCTGGGCGACGCCGCCCTCGACACCACGGTCGACCAACTCCCCTGGCCGGGCCGCTCCCGCCACCGGGCCCGCCCCGCCGACGGGCGGCCCGGCGACCCGGGGCACCGGATCGACGAACTGCGCGCGGCCCGCACGGTGCTGGAGTGCGACGCGCTGCTCGCCGCCGCACCCGCACCCTGGCCCGCCCTCGCCGCCGCCCACCGCAGGCAGCCCTTCGAACCCGCCCAGCGGCGGGCCCTGATCGCGCGCCGGGACTGCCCCGACGAGTTCACCGCAGCGCTGCTCACCCCCTGGGACCCGCGGGTCGCGAACCGCCTGGTCGCCCGTCAGCAGGAGCTGCCCGACTGGTCCTGGCGGCCGGGACTGCTCCGGATCGGCGAGCTGCGGCCCGCCCTGCTGCGCCACGTGCTGACCGGGGAGAACGCGGCCGACGTGCTGTCCGCCACCCCGCGCCTGGACCTGCTGGTCCGGATCGTCGACGGCACCGACCGCAACCACAACGCGCAGGTCCGCGTCTTCTGGACGGCCCTCGGCACCGCACTGCGGGCGGAGCTCGGCCCCGACCGGCAGGCCTGGCTCACCGCCGCGACCCGGCTGCCCGGCCACCGCGGCAGCCTGCGCGGGCTGCTGCGGGGCCTCGGGCGGCCGACCGCCCAGGTCCTCGACGGCGACGCGCTCCCCGACCTGCGGGTCCTCGCCCAGGCACCGGCCGAGATCCTGGGCGACATCCTGGCCCGGCTCACCGACGCCGAGCTGAACCGGATGGCCGAGCGCCCGCTGCGCCGCCTCTGGACGGCGCCCTGCCTCACCGAGCTGGTCCTCGGCCGGCTGCACGGGGCGGGCGTCCCGCCGCGGGCACCGTTCGCCGACTGGGCCCGCGGCACCTACCTGCGCACCACCACGACGCTCGCCTGGCTGTACGGCCTGGACGAGGGGCTCGACCGGTCCACCGACCGCGAGGCCCACTACGACCTGGGGCTGCGGCGCCTGCTGGCGCTGCGCCGACCACCGCGCCGGCCCGCCGCCGATCCGGTGGCCGAGCTGCGGCGGTGCGACGGACCGGTCGAGGCGCAGGCGGTCCTCGACGGCACCTACGGCCCCGCCGGGCCGCCGCCCTGGCCCGAACTGCTCCGGGCCCACGCCACGGCACCGCTGCCCGAGTCCGTCCTGTGCGTGCTCGCCGACCGCACCGGCTTCCCCGACGCCCTGGCCGGCGCACTGCCGTTCGAGCGGCTGTCCCGGCTGGCCGCCCACGCTCCGGCGACGGCCCGGGCGGTGCTGGCGCAGCTGGCCGAAACCTCCACCTCCTCGTACCTGATCGACCGCATCCGCAGGGTCGGCGTACTCGACGACCGGGCGGTGCTGGCGGCGGCCCGACCCGCCCAGGAGGCCCTGCGCTACGTGCACTCCCTCCCCGTGGAGACCGCCTCGCGCGACGCCTGGACCGCGGTCTGCGCCGAGTCGGTCGCCCGGGCCGCCGCCGGCGCGGGCCCGGGCTTCTGGAGCGCGCTGGCCGAGCGCCTGCCGGGCTTCGACGGCCCACTGCCCCGGCTGCTCGAAGCCGTCACCGACCCTGCGTAGCCGGGCCCCGACGCCGTCACGACCCCGTGTAACCAGCGACCCCGCGCAGCCACCGGCCCGCGGCGCCGGCCCGCACAGCCCGGCACGGCCATCGGCACGGTCGGCCCGCCCGCCGGGCCGCGGCGCCCGCCCACCCGCCCGCCCGCCGCTACCGTCCGTCGCCGAAATGCCGGACAATCCGCCGAAAACCCGGATCCGGTGACCGACTGTCACTTCCCGGCAGGCCCCTCACAAGCAGCTGCGCAGCCCCGCCCCGGCGCGCGTAGGCTGATTGGTGCGGGTGGTGGCACATTCCATCCGATGCCAGTGAGGGAAGACCACGATGAGTCAGGTCATCCGGCATCCCGAGGGTAGGTTCCGGCCGCCGAGCGAGCCGCGCCTCGTCCGCGGGAAGCGCCTCCGGTCCTGGGTGAAATCCCGGGTCAGCCGGGCCTGGCGGATGCGGCGCGTCCACTCCGAGGCCCATCGGCGGGTCGCCACTCCGCAGAAGTGGCGCGGGCGCTGGACACCCGGGACCTACGTCAAGGTGCTGTCGCGGATCGGGACCTTAGTGTTCCTGGGCTGGCTTACCCTCGCCGTCACCGTGATCGTCGGTGGAAAGCCCGGATTCGTCGAGCGGACCTGCCGCAGCACCAGCCAGTCCTGCAGCGTGGTCGTCGGCTTCACCACGCCGTTCCTGGTGCTCTCGCTGAGCACGGCCGTCTTCCTGGGCGTGCGGCACTGGAAGACGATCCGGCCGCTCGGGCGCACCGCGCGGAGGAACCCCCGGCAGCTGGTGCCCACGGCCGGCACGATCATCGACGAGGTGGTCGGCCGGCAGGAGCTGTGCTCGGTCATCGCGCAGGCCCTGCGGGACCGCCGCCACCGCCGGCCGTACGTGCTCGTGGGCGGGATCGGCAGCGGGAAGACGGCCGTGCTCGTCCAGCTGACCCAGGTACTGGCGGAGAACGGCGCCGTTCCCGTCCCGATCCACCTTCGGCGCGCCGACCTCGAAGGCGCCGACCTCAACTTCAGCGAGCTGGCCAAGAAGCGCTTCTGCGACGAGGTGGACCCGGGCGTGGTGTCCAGGGCCCAGGCCGAACGGGTCTGGCGCCAGCTCTGCATGGAGGACAAGGCCGTGGTCATCGCCGACGGGCTGGAGGAGGCGTTCTGCGACGACGACCGGCAGTCGAACCGGGACAGCGTGATCCGCCGCGCGATCGGCCGGGCCCAGAAGCAGCGGCTGCCGCTGGTGATCGCCTCCCGTCCGCACGCGGCACTCGAAGGCACCCAGGCGGCCGTCATCGACCTCGAACCGCTCAGCGAGGAGGCCGCGCTCGACTACCTGGCCCAGCACGAACCGGGCGCGGACAGCCGGAGGCTGGACTGGATCGTCGAGACGGCCGCGGTAGCGGAGTCGCCGCTGTACCTCCAGATCGCCCGCCAGCTGCGCCAGCACCAGCTCCTGGAGCATTTCGAGAACACCAAGGAGTGGGACCAGATCGACACCCGGGGAGGCGACCGGTCGAGCATCCGGCTGAGCCTTCTGCAGTCCTGGCAGAAGGCGCTCGTCAACGGCCATCTCCGGGCCCAGTTCGACATCTCCCCGGAGCAGCGGAAGCGAACGGTCTGGGTGGTCTCGGCGCTGGCCTGCATCGGGCTGCTCAACGACCGGCTGGAGGTCAGGTTCGACGAACTGATCAGCTGGCCCGTCATGGACGACGGGAAGCGGGGCGACCCGGTGGTCCGCTATCCGGAGATCCTCGGCGCGCTGCGCAAACACGTGGCGGACCTGCCGAGGGAGAGCGAGGAGTCCTGCTGGCGCACCGCCCTGTCGCGCTACGCGGCGCGCGGCGAGCAGCTCGGGCTGGTGGAGGCCCAGAGCTACAAGGTGAGGTTCCCGCACAGCATCCTGCAGGCCTACCTCGGGTCCGCGTTCCTGGACACCGTCCAGCGGAGATCCGTCGCCGACCTCGAAACGGCGCTCGTCGACCCCGGCCGCGAACTCCTCATCGCCCTGGTCCTGCGTTCCCGCCGCAAGCGGGACAACTCCCGGCGCGCCACGGTCGAGCTGCTCCGCACGGCGGCCGAGGCCCGGCAGGACGACAAGGCCCTCGACCTGTTCGCCGCGGCGCTGGAGATCGACACCGGCGAGGCCGACGACTCGGCCCACACCGTCCTCACCGGCGTGATCCGGCAGCGGTGGCGGACGATCACCGACGCGGACCCGAGGACGCTCGACGAGGCGAAGCTGCGGCTGGTGCACTGCTTCGGCGAGGTGGCCCGCCGGCTCGACCGCCTGAACGCGGAGGAGCCCGACAAGTGGATCAAGCCCGCCTACGGGGACATGATGAGGATCAGTTGGATCGAGGCCAGCTACCCCGTCCGGCTGGCCATCGCCCAGGAGATCGGCGCGGGCGGCGACAACGCGTTCGACGCCCTGCGCTGGCTGTTCCCGTGGCCGAAGCGGAAGAAGGACCCCGACACCCTGCGGTACGACCCCTGGGAGCAGTACAAGAAGGCCATGGAGGACCAGAAGTACAACGAGACCGCGGAGCGCGAGAAGCGGATCGGCTCGCCCGGTGAGCCGGCCGTGGTCGAGCCGGGGTCTCGGACCGCCGTGGAGATCTGGCGCGAGTTCGTCACCCGGGCCTGGCTGGTCCCGATGGTGGTGGGCTCGGTCGGGAGCGAGCGGCGCGACCAGGCGCGCGAGCGCATGGACCTCTGGCTGCAGCACCTCGCACCGAACCCCGCGACGGGGCGCGCGGACCTGCCCATCTCCCTGGAGATCGCCCTCGCCCAGGGCTTCAAGGGCGCGGCGAACCGCCGCAAACGGCATCCGGCGACCTCCAACGAGGCCCGGGAGTACCTGATCGAGCGGGCGGAGCACATGCTCACCCAGGCACGTTTCTGGTACTCCCAGGTCACCCTGATCCACGCGCTGTGCCTGTGGGAGCTTCCGGACACCACCGACGACGTGCTGGAGGGGACGGCGGGCGGCAGCCGGGCCGGAACCGACCCGGTGCAGGCCGTCGAGCGCTGGCTCGGCATGGCGGGCAGCGAGCAGGCCCCCGGCGACCGGCTCGCGGACGAGGCGGCGGCCCGGGGAGGGACCCGGCTGCACCCCTTCGTCGCCGAGGCGGGGGACCTCGCGGCCCTCGCCCTGGAGACCAGGCACCCCGAGCGGTTCATCTGGATCGACGAGAAGGGGGCCATGGTCAACATCGGCTCGCGGCCCGCCGATCCCACGGTCTACCGCAAGCACAACCTCTGGATTCCGCCGTCGGTGGGGTGGAGCACCCTGAATCCGCGCGCCCAGCAGCTCCTCGCCGACATGCTGCTCCTGCTCAACCTCACCGAACGCGACGGGCAGTTGGTCGACGCCCGGCTGCAGCGAACCAACCGGACGGTCCTGCCGCCCTGTCTGACGAAGGACCGCACCGCGCTCCACCCCGAGCGCACGGTGGGCAGTCCCGGGACGGCCGAGCCCGGGACGAGCTGTCTGCGCGGCTGCCCCTTCGAGCTGTGCCCCTACCCCTCGAAGGGGGCGCAGCCGGGCGCCGAACTGCGCGAGCCCTTCTGCCGCCAGCAGCAGGCACTGCTGGGGAGGCACGCCCTCCGGCGGTCCAGGGCGGGCTGGCAGGGCATGACCGACCGCGAGCTCGGCCGGTTCTGGACGGCGATGGCGGAGCGGACCCGGACGCCCTCCGCGGCGCAGGTCTGCGACACGGACGTCCGGCGGGCCGGCGGGCGGCGGCGGCGGTCCGGTGGCAAGGGGCGGCAGCCGACCGGCCGGTGACTCGGTCGGCCGACGGGCGGCATCCGGCATCCGGCATCCGGCAGGCGAGGCCGGGCTCGCGTCGTCAGGCGTGGGGCTTGGCGCGGACGTGCATCCGCTCGCCCTGCCGTCCGAAGAGGCTGAGGATCTCGACCGGCCGTCCGTTCGCGCTGCTGAACCAGTGCGGCAGCCGGGTGTCGAACTCGGCGACCTCGCCCGGGCCGAGGACCAGGTCGTGCTCGGCCAGGACCAGCCGCAGCCGGCCGTCCAGCACGTACAGCCACTCGTAGCCCTCGTGGGTGCGGAGGTCCGGCTCGGTTCCCCGATCAGAGATGATCATCTTGTAGGCCTGAAGCGGGCCCGGGCCCCGGGTCAGCGGGACGAACGTGCCACCGTTCGCCATCGGCCGGGGCTTCAACCGGACCCGGGGGTCCCCCACTTCGGGGGCCCCGACCAGATCGTCCAGCGGTACCCGGTAGGCCCCGGCGAGCGGCAGCAGCAGCTCCAGGCTCGGGCGGCGCTGGCCGGACTCCAGCCGGGAGAGGGTGCTCTTCGAGATGCCGGTCGTCTCGGACAGCGCGGCCAGGGTGAGGCCGCTCTTGGCGCGCAGCCGCCGCAGTCTCGGGGCGACCTCGTCGAGGACCGTCTGGTAGGTCGGTGGGGTGTCCATCCGGGCATTCCACCCCGCTGTCCCGGAAATGGCAACAGGAGTTGCCGGCGTCCCGGCGGCCGGAGCATGCTCCCCGGCATGAGCGCACACAGCGATTCCACCCACCGCGGCGGACACCGCGACGGGTCCGGTGACCGACAGGGTCACGGGCACAGGCACGGCCACAGCCACGGCGGCGGCCACGGCAACCACCGCACCGACATCGACTGGGAGGTCATGGCCACTCAGCTGGAGACCAACGGCGAGCTGCAGCTCCCCGCCCTGCGCCAGGTGGCGGCCCGGCTGCGGGAGCTGCTCGGCCCGGAGCACGAGGTCCGGCGCGTCCTCGACATCGGCAGCGGGCCGGGCGTGATGACCGGCGTCCTCGCCGAGGCCTTCGAGCAGGCCGAGGCGGTCGCCGTGGACGGCGCCCCCGGCCTGCTGGACCGCGCCCTGGCCCGCGCCGAGCGGCTCGGCCTCGGCGGCCGGGTGACCGTCCGGCACGCGGAGCTGCCGGACGGCCTGGACGACGGGCTCGGCGCGGCCGACCTGATCTGGAGCAGCCGGGCCGTGCACCACCTCGGCGACCAGCAGGGCGCGTTGAACGCGCTCGCCGGTGCGCTGAGGCCGGGCGGGCTGCTCGCCGTGGCGGAGGGCGGCCTGCCGATGCGCTACCTCCCGCGCGAGATCGGCATCGGCCGCCCGGGCCTCCAGGCCCGGCTCGACAGCGTCCAGGAGTACTGGTTCGAGGCCATGCGGGCCGAGCTGCCCGACAGCACCACCGTGGTCGAGGACTGGCCGGCGATGCTCGGCCGCGCCGGTCTCAGCCCCGTCGGGGGCTTCACCACCCTCCTGGACCTGCCGGCGCCGCTGGGCGGCCCGGCCCGCGGCTACCTGCACGCCCATCTGACCCGGCTGCGGGAGTCGATGGGCGAGGTCCTGGACGACGAGGACCGCAAGACCCTCGACGTGCTGATCGACCCGGCGGCGCCGGAGGGCATCCTGCACCGGCCGGACGCCTTCCTGCTCTCCGCCACCACCGTCTTCACGGGCGTACGCCCCGCCTGACGGCCGGACCGGACCGGGGTACGGCGCCGCCGCCGGCAGTGCGCCGCCCCGGCCCCCGCCTGCACCACCCTCCGCCACCACCCGGTCGCCCGAGCCGGGCCGTCACCCGACGGCCCGGCTCCGGGGCGGCCGGCGAACGGAGTCCATGTTGGGACCAAGAAGCTCAGGAGTGCATGGTGAAACCCGTCAGTGCGGCCCCGGACACGGCAGCGGCCCCGGGTGCGGAGCGGACACCCGCGGTGGGGTGGGTGCTCGCCGGCCTCTCGCTCTCGATGCTGCTGTCCTCGCTCGGCACCAGCATCGCCAACGTCGCCCTGCCGACCCTGGCCGAGACCTTCGACGCCTCGTTCCAGCAGGTCCAGTGGATCGTCCTCGCCTACCTCCTCGCCATCACCACCCTGATCGTCAGCGTCGGACGGCTCGGTGACCTCACCGGCCGCCGGCGGCTGCTGCTCGGCGGGATCGCCCTGTTCACCGCGGCCTCCGTCCTGTGCGGCGCCGCACCCACGCTGGAGCTGCTGATCGCCGCCCGTGCCGTGCAGGGCCTCGGCGCGGCCGTCATGATGGCGCTCACCATGGCCTTCGTCGGCGAGACGGTGCCGAAGGCCAGGACCGGCAGCGCCATGGGCCTGCTCGGCACGATGTCCGCCATCGGCACCGCCCTCGGCCCCTCGCTCGGCGGCGCGCTGATCTCCGGCCTCGGCTGGCGGGCGATCTTCCTGGTCAACGCACCGCTGGGGGTCGTGACGCTGGTCCTCGCGCACCGCCACCTGCCGGTCGACCGGCCGCGGCCGCGCACCGGCCGGGCGGGCTTCGACCGGACGGGCACGCTGCTGCTCGCCCTGACCCTCGCGGCCTACGCCCTGGCCATGACCCTCGGACGCGGCCGGTTCGGCGCGCTCAACCTGACGCTGCTGGCGGCCGCCGTGCTCGGCGTGGGCCTCTTCCTGCGGACGGAGGCCAGGGCCGCCTCGCCGCTGATCCAGCTGGGGATGTTCCGTGACGCGGCGCTGAGCGCGAGCCTGGTCATGAGCGCGCTCGTCTCGACGGTGATGATGGCGACCCTGGTGGTCGGGCCGTTCTACCTCGCCCGCACGCTCGGGCTGGACGAGGCCCCGGTCGGACTCGCCCTCTCGGTCGGCCCGCTGGTGGCCGCACTGACCGGGGTGCCGGCCGGCCGGGTCGCGGACCGCTTCGGCGCCCCGCGGATGACCGTCCTCGGGCTCGTCGGCATCGCGGCCGGGTCGCTCGTGCTGGCCGTGCTGCCGGAGACGCTCGGCATCGCCGGCTACCTCGCCCCCATCGTCGTCATCACCGTCGGCTACGCGGTGTTCCAGACGGCCAACAACACCACCGTCATGGCGGACGTCGGCCCCGATCAGCGCGGTGTCGTCTCCGGCATGCTCAACCTGTCGCGCAACCTCGGGCTGATCACCGGCGCATCGGTCATGGGCGCCGTGTTCGCCGCCGCCTCGGCGACCGTCGACATCAGCACCGCGCTCCCCGAGGCCGTCGCCACCGGGATGCGGACCACGTTCGGCGTCGCGGCGCTGCTGATCCTCCTCGCGATCGCCACCGCGGTCGGCGGCCGCGCCCGCGCGCGGCGGACCGCGAGCGGGGGCGACCCGGCCTGAGGCGCCGGGGCGCGGGACGGCCCGGGCGGGCGCGGTCCGAGGCGCCGCGCCGGGCGGGCGTCACCGGCCACCGGGTTCGGGCGCCGGGTTCGGGCGCCGGTCATAGATTCACTCTATGAGGTCATAGGTCCATAGCCCCTACACCCGGACGGGCGGCCCGGGTTTGCTTCAAGCACCCGCCCGTCGCCGATCCGCCCGTCCCGCGCCCGTCCGCGCGCCTCTCCGGCCGTCCGCCCGCCCGTGTGTCTGCCCGCCCGCCTGGAGGAACACCCCGACATGTCCCGTCCGATCCGTATCGCGATCGTCGGCGCCGGCCCCGCCGGCATCTACGCCGCAGACGCCCTGCTGAAGTCCGACGCCGCCAGGGACCCCGGGGTGTCCATCGACCTGTTCGAGCGGATGCCCGCCCCGTTCGGGCTGATCCGCTACGGCGTGGCCCCCGACCACCCTCGGATCAAGGGCATCGTCACCGCGCTGCACCAGGTGCTCGACAAGCCGCAGGTGCGCCTGTTCGGCAACGTCGACTACCCCGGCGACCTCACCCTGGACGACCTGCACCGCTTCTACGACGCCGCCGTCTTCTCCACCGGCGCGATCGCCGACCGCTCGCTCGACATCCCCGGCATACGCCTGGACGGCTCCTACGGCGCCGCCGACTTCGTCTCCTGGTACGACGGCCACCCCGACGTCCCGCGCACCTGGCCGCTGGACGCCGAGAAGGTCGCGGTGCTCGGCGTGGGCAACGTCGCCCTGGACGTGGCCCGCATCCTCGCCAAGACCGCCGACGAACTGCTGCCCACCGAGATCCCCCCGAACGTCCACGCCGGGCTGCAGCGCAACAGGGCCGTCGAGGTGCACGTCTTCGGCCGCCGCGGGCCCGCCCAGGCCAAGTTCAGCCCGATGGAGCTGCGCGAGCTCGACCACTCGCCGACCATCGAGGTCATCGTCGACCCCGAGGACATCGAGTACGACGACGGGTCCATCGCCGAGCGCCGCAGCAACAAGCTCGCCGACATGGTCTCGTCCACCCTGGAGAACTGGGCCATCCGCGACGTCGGCACCCGGCCGCACCGGATCCACCTGCACTTCTTCGAATCCCCCGTCGAGGTGCTCGGCGAGGACGGCCGGGTGGTCGGCCTGCGCACCGAGCGCACCGAACTCGACGGCACCGGCAACGTCCGGGGCACCGACCGCTTCACCGACTGGGACGTGCAGGCCGTCTACCGGGCCGTCGGCTACCTCTCCGACGAGCTGCCCAAGCTGCCCTTCGACCCGCTCTCCGGCACCGTGCCCAACGAGGCCGGCCGCGTCCTGGCCGCCGACGGCTCCCACCAGTGCGCCACCTACGTGACCGGCTGGATCAAGCGCGGCCCCGTCGGCCTCATCGGCCACACCAAGGGCGACGCCAACGAGACCGTCGCCTGCCTGCTCGCCGACCACTCCGCGGGCCGCCTCCCCGGCGCCGCCGAGCCCGACCCCGACGCCGTGCCGGCCCATCTGCGCGCCCAGGCCGTCCGCTTCACCACCTGGGAGGACTGGTACCTCCTCGACGCGCACGAGCGCGCCCTCGGCGCCGCCGAAGGACGCGACCGCGTCAAGGTCGTCGACCGCGAGGAGATGCTCCGCCACAGCGGCGCCTGACCCCCGCTCCCCGGGCGGTGCCACCTGACGCGACGCCACCTGACGCGGCGCCGCCCCGAGCCTGCCGCGCCGTCCGCACGGCCGGCCCGGAGGCGGCGGCCGGGGTCAGCCGCGGGTGGCGGGGCGGCTGCCGGGGACGGTCCACCACAGGAGCCAGGCCCCGGTGCCCACGATCAGCATGTTGACGGTGATCTCCACCGGCGCCTCGCCGAAGCCGATGTCGCCGATCCCCATCGTCTGGAGCAGCACCTGCTTGGTGGCGAAGTAGAGCAGGACGTCGAAGCCGACGACGGCCGCCCAGGCCGCGGCCGGGTGCCAGCCGGGCCGGGGGACGGCGTTCAGGAGGGAGAGGACGGCCGTGATGCCGATGGCGGTCGGGAGGAAGTCGCTGCCGATGTGGGCCCAGTAGTTCCACGGCAGGGTCGTTCCGGTGATCCAGATCAGCGCCATGCAGCCGATGAAGCGCACGAGCACGGCCAGCACCGCGCTCGTGGCCGAGACGGCCGCCGCGCCGGCCGCAGCGACGGGCACCGCGGTGGGCGCCGCGCCGAAGACCGCTCCCGGGACCGGCCCCGGAGCCGGCGCGGGAGCCGGGGGCCAGGCGGCGGGGGCCGCGAGGTGGGCGGGCGCGGTCGACGGGTAGGACGGGTAGGCCTGGTATCCGGCGGGGGGCGCCGCCGGCGGGGCGGGCCGGGAGACCTCGGTGGGGGTGGGGAGGACCGCCGCCTCCCCCGTGTGCACCAGGTGCTCCAGGGCCGCCAGTGCCTGCTCGGCCGTGGCGCGTTGGGCCGGGTCCTTGGTCAGCAGTGCGGCCAGGACCGGTATCAGGGCGCCCGCCCGCAACGGCGTGCGCGGGGCCTGGGTCACCACCGCGATGCACAGGGCACTGAACGTCGTCGCGCTGAACGGTGCTTCGCCCTCGACGGCGGAGTAGAGCGTCGCCCCGAGCGACCACAGGTCGTTGGCGGCGGCCGGCGGCCGGCCCTCCAGCTGTTCGGGGGCCATGTACGCCGGGGTGCCGATGACCGCGCCGGTGCGGGTGAGCGCCGTGGTCGCATCGGTCATGTGCGCGATGCCGAAGTCGGTGATGATCACCCGATCGTCCATCAGCAGGACGTTGTCCGGCTTGAGGTCGCGGTGGACGATGCCGACCGCGTGGGCGCGCTGCAGCGCCTTCAGCATCGCCACGCCGATCTCGGCCACCCGGCGCACCGGCAGTGCGCCGTCCCGGGCGATCTCGGCGGCGAGGGAGGTGCCGACCACGTACTCCATGACGATGAGCGGCGCGCCCTCGTGCTCGACCACGTCGTGGACGGTGATGATCCCCGGGTGGTTGAGCCGTGCGGCGGCACGGGCCTCGCGCAGCACGCGCTGGACGAGCTCGTTGCGCTGCTCGTCGGTGACGCCGGGAGGCAGCAGCACCTCCTTGACCGCGACGTCCCGCCCGAGCGTCTCGTCCCGGCCCCGCCACACGCGGCCCATGCCGCCCTGACCGATCAGCTCAAGGAGCCGGTACCGGCCTCCGATCAGGTCCCCGTTGGTTGCTGTCACGGCCTGTCACCCTAGCGTCTGTGTCGATGATGGGAAGGCCTGTCGGCCTGAACGTGAATCAGCGCACACCCGCGCGCCCACCCACGCGTACACCCGCGTGCGCACCCGAGCGCACGCCGGGCGGCGGGCGCACCCGGCACGCTCCCCCGCCGGCGGGCCCCCGGTACGGCGGTCAGCCGCCGGGGCGGGTCGCCACCACCAGTTCGCCGACCGCTTCGGCGAGCACGGTCCGGGCCTGGGCGGGAAGGCCGTCGTCGGTGACGAGGACATCCACGTCGGTGAGGCGGGCGAAGCTGCTGAGCGCGACCACGCCCCACTTGGTGTGGTCCGCGACCACGACGACCCGGCGGGCGCCGGCCACCAGGGCGCGGTTGGTCTCGGCCTCGCCGAGGTTGGGGGTGGTGAGGCCGGCCTGCTCGGACACGCCGTGCGCGCCGAGGATCAGCAGGTCCACGTGCAGGGTGCGGATCGCCTGGTCGGCCAGCGGCCCGACCAGTGCCGCGGAGCGGGTCGGGCTGCCGCCGGTGAGCAGCAGGGTCGGCGCCGTCTCGCCGAGTTCGCGGCCCGCGGCGCGCAGCAGTTCGGCGACCGGCAGCGAGTTGGTGACCACGGTCAGCTGGGGGACGGTCAGCAGCCGGGAGGCGACCGCGAACGCCGTCGTCCCGGCGGAGACCGCCACCACGCTGCCGGGTTCGACCAGTGCCGCGGCGGCGTCCGCGACCGCGGCCTTGGCGGCCGACTCCCGGGTGGACTTGGCCTCGAAACCCGGCTCGTCGGCGGTGGCCACGCCGACCGCCACGGCACCGCCGTGGACCTTCTCGACGCCGCCGCCACGGGCCAGCGAGTCGAGGTCGCGACGGATGGTCATGTCCGAGACGCCGAAGAGCTCGACCAGTTCGGTGACCCGCACCGCACCGTCCCGGCGCACCTGCTCAAGAATCAGCGCCCGGCGCTGCTGGGCCAGCATCCCCTGATCCGCCACCGACGCTCCTCGCTCCCGATCGTTCCGCGTCGTACCGCCCGTGCGGTCCGTTCCGCGGGACGGCCGCCGTGCGGCCGTACCTCACCGGCCCAACGTAGCGCAGCAGGCCGCGGGGCCGGGCGACGAGTCGGCCCACCGGCCGTTCGGCGGGGGAGATAACGGACATCCACGGCCAGGCACTGATATTTCACCCGCCCCCCCTTCTCATTGTTGCCTTGTGGGTTTTTTTGTTTGATTATGTTGCCTCTGGAGGTCGTCGATCGAGTGCGGCTTCGCCGACCGGGCCTCCACCGAGAGGAAGCCGTGATCAGGACGACCAGCAAGCTCGCCGACGGGCGGGAGCTCATCTACTTCGACGCCGACGTCAGCCGGGGCCGCGGCTCCAGCGACCGGCGCCCGCTGGAGCCGCCCGTCAACCTGTCCCAGGTCCGCCGCGACCCGGCGACCGGGGCCTGGGTGACCATCGCCGCACACCGCCAGGCCCGGACCTACCACCCGCCGGCCGACGAGTGCCCGCTCTGCCCCTCGCGCGACGGGCGGCTCAGCGAGATCCCGGACGAGGACTACCAGGTGGCGGTCTTCGAGAACCGCTTCCCCTCCCTCGCGATGACCCCGCCCGGCGCGGCCCCCGGCGACGACGCCCCCGTGGACGCCCTGCGCGGGCGGCTGCCCGGGACGGGCCGGTGCGAGGTGGTCTGCTTCACCTCCGACCACGACGCGTCCTTCGCCGACCTGGACGAGGACCGCGCCCGCCTCGTCCTGGACGCCTGGACCGACCGCACCGCCCACCTGTCCGCCCTGCCCGGCGTGGAACAGGTCTACTGCTTCGAGAACCGCGGCGCGGAGATCGGCGTCACCCTCGCCCACCCGCACGGCCAGATCTACGCGTTCCCCTTCGCCACCCCGCGCACCGCCCGGATGACCGACCAGGCCGACCGGCACCGCACCGTCACCGGCCGCAACCTCTTCGAGGACCTGCTGGCCGCCGAACGGGCCGACGGGCAGCGGGTCGTGCTGGCCGGCGAGCACTGGACCGCGTTCGTCCCCTTCGCCGCCCGCTGGCCCTACGAGGTGCACCTCTACCCGAACCGCCGGGTGGCGGACCTCACCGGCCTCACCGAGCCCGAGCGGGCCGAGTTCCCCGCGCTCTACCTGGAGCTGCTGCGCCGCTTCGACCGGCTCTTCACCGGCACGGCGGCCGGCGCCGCACCCGCCCGCACCCCCTACATCTCCGCCTGGCACCAGGCCCCCCGCACCGGCGGCGGCGAACTGGCCCTGCACCTGGAGCTGTTCACCATCCGCCGCACCGCCGACAAGCTCAAGTACCTGGCGGGGGTGGAGTCCGGCATGGACGCCTTCATCAACGACGTGTCGCCCGAGGCCGCCGCCGAGCGCCTGCGCGAGGTCGGCTCGTGACCGACCACCCGGCCCCGGGGCACCCGGGCTTCGACATCCACCCTGGAGAACCACGGATGACCAGCTTCCACACCCTCTACGACGCCGCCCCCGACGGGACGTGGGCGGCGCCCGGCCGGGTCAACCTGATCGGGGAGCACACCGACTACAACGACGGCTTCGTCCTGCCGATCGCCCTGCCGCACACCACCGTGGTGCAGGCCCGCCGGCGCGAGGACCAGGTGCTGCGGCTGTTCAGCTCCAAGGGCGGCGACGACGCGCCGGTCGTCCTGCGCGTGGACGAACTCGCCCCGGGCTCCGTCAAGGGCTGGGCCGGCTACCCGGCCGCCGTGGTCTGGGCCCTGCGCGAGGCCGGCCACCCGGTCTCGGGCGCCGACCTCCACATCGACAGCACCGTCCCCACCGGCGCCGGGCTCTCCTCCTCGGCCGCCCTGGAGTGCGCCGTCGCGGCCGCCTACAACGACCTCCACGGCCTCGGGCTCACCCCCGCCGAACTCGCCCTGACCGCCCAGCGGGCCGAGAACCGGTTCGTCGGCGTGCCCTGCGGGATCATGGACCAGATGGCCTCGATGTGCTGCCGCGAGGGCCACGCCCTGCTGCTCGACAGCCGGGACCTCACCATGCGCCAGGTCCCGTTCGACCTCGGACGCGCCGGCCTGAGCCTGCTGGTCGCCGACACCCGGGTCAAGCACGACCTCGCCGACGGCGCCTACGCCCGGCTGCGCGCCGGCTGCGAGGAGGCCGCCGCCGCACTCGGCCTGCCGGCCCTGCGCGAGCTCGCCCCGGCCCGGCTGCCCGAAGCCCTCGACCGGCTGCCGGACCGACTGCGCCCGCTGGTGCGGCACGTGGTCACCGAGCAGACCCGGGTGGAACAGGCCGTGGCGCTCCTGGAGACCGGCGACCTGGACGGCCTCGGCCCGATCCTCACCGCCGGCCACGCCTCGCTCCGCGACGACTTCGGCACCTCCTGCCCCGAGACCGACCTCGCCGTCGAGGCCGCCGTAGCCGCCGGCGCGCTCGGTGCCCGGATGACCGGCGGCGGGTTCGGTGGCTCCGTCATCGCCCTGGTCCGCACCGAGGCCGCCGAAACCGTCGCCGCCGCCGTCGGGCAGGCCTTCGCCCGGGCCGGGTACACGCTCCCGCGCACCTTCACCGCCCTCCCCTCCCCCGGCGCCCACCGCGCCCCCACGACCGCCGGGTAGCCGCCTGGCAGCCACCCGGCACCGGCCGACCAACCCCCGGACGGTCGCCAGGTGGTCGCCGAGCAGCCGCCGAGCGGCCACGCCGGCGGGTCGGGTCCGGTCGTCCGGATCCGACCCGCCGGCGGGTTCAGCGGGGCCGCGGCGCCGCTACCCGCGCTCCGCCCGCGCCCCGGCGCGGTGCTCCGCGATGGCCTGCCAGACCTTGTCGCGCAGGAACGGCGCTTCCGTGAAACGGATGCCGGTGGCGTCGCGCAGCGCGTTGGCGAAGGCCGGGGGCACCGGGTTGAACGGGCTCTCGCTCATCGACTTCGCGCCCAGCGGGCCGATCGCGTCGGAGGTCTCCATGAAGTGCACCTCGGTGCGCGGCACGTCGGCATAGGCCGGCAGCCGGTAGCGGCGGAACGCGGCGGTGGTGACCTGGCCCGCGTCGTCCACCAGGACCTGTTCGAAGAGGGTCGCCCCGAGGGCCTGGGCGACACCGCCCTCGACCTGCCCGCGGCACTGCAGGGGGTTCATCACCTTGCCCGCGTCGGCGCCGTGGACACTGCGCAGGATCCGGATCTCGCCGGTGTCCGGGTCGACGGCCAGCCGGAACCACTGCGCGTTGAAGGCCACCGAGCGCGGCGAGCCGCCCCAGTGGCCGATGCCCGCCAGCTCGACGCCGCGGCCCCGTGCGGCCTCGAAGAGCTCCTTGAGCGCCACCGCCCGGCCGTCGCAGTCCACCGCGTCCGCGGTCAGCCGCACCAGGCTGCGCGGTGTCCTGGCGTACTCGGCGGCGAACGAGAGCAGCTGTTCGGCCAGGGCGTTGGCGGCCTTCATGACGGCCTTGCCGGCCACCACCGTGCCCGCGGAGCCGAAGGCGCCGGTGTCGTGCCCCACGACGTCGGTGTCGGACTGCCGGATGGCGATCCGGTCGACCGTGGTCCCGAGCGCCCCCGCGGTGATCTGCTTGTGCACGGTGGTGGTGCCGTTGCCGAACTCGGCCGTGCCGACCGCGATGTCGTAGCTGCCGTCCTCCAGCAGCTTCACGGCGGCGTCGGCGAAGTGGCCGCCGGGCGGGCCGGTCGCGATCATCGACATGGCGAAGCCCTGGCCGACCAGCCAGCCCTCGGGGGCGAGTTCGGCGCTGCGGTCCTCGGCGAGGGCCCGGCGGACCACCTGGAGGCACTGGTCGAGGCCGTAGCTGGCGATGTGCAGGTCCTCCTCCTCGCCGCCGGGGCTCAGCATGTGCTCGCCGGGGCCGATGACGTTGCGCTCCCGGAACTCCAGCGGATCGATGCCCAGCCGCCGGGCCAGCTCGTCCATCGCGGACTCCACCGCGAAGGTGACCTGGCCCAGCCCGTAGCCGCGGAACGCCCCGGCCGGCACGCAGTTGGTGTAGACGGAGTACGCGTCGACCTTCTTGTTCGGCACCCGGTAGACGCCCATCGACTCGCCGACGCTGTGGAACATCACCGCCGGGCCGTGGTTGCCGTACGCGCCGGTGTTGGAGACCACCCGGAACCGCAGGGCCGTCAGGACGCCGTCCCGCCGGGCGCCGACCTGCACGGTGATCGTGAACGGGTGCCGGGTGGTGGCGCCGTAGAACTGCTCGGCGCGGGTGAACTCCAGCTTCACCGGGCGGTGCAGGCGCAGCGCGGCCAGCACCACGATGTCCTCGGTCAGCATCTCCTGCTTGCCGCCGAACCCGCCGCCGACCCGGCCGGCGACCACCCGGACCTTCTCCTGCGGCAGGTCGTACAGCGCGCACAGCGCCCGCCGCGTGAGGAAGGGCACCTGGGTGGAGGAGCGGACCGCGATCCGCTCCTCGCCGGTCTCCTCGTTCTCCTCGAACCAGGCGACGCAGCCGTGCGTCTCCAGGCTGGCGTGCTGCACCCGCTGGGTCCGGAAGGTCTCCTCGTACACCAGGTCGGCCTCGGCGAAGCCCTGCTCGACGCTGCCGATCTCGCCGTGCACCTCGCCGCAGACGTTGTCCAGCGGCCGGGCGATCCGCGACTCGGGGCCCTTGGGGTGGAGCACCGGCGCGCCGGGGGCCATCGCCAGCTCGGGGTCGAGGACGAAGGGCAGCACCTCGTACTCCACCTCGATCCGCCGGCAGGCCTCCTCGGCCGCCCCCTCGCTCTCGGCGACCACGGCCGCCACCCGCTGCCCGGCGAACCGGACCACGTCGTCCAGCACCCGGGTGTCGTCCGGGTCCTCGGTGGGGTGCTCGTGCCGGGCGGAGGAGTACAGCCGGTCCGGCGCGTCGTGGTGGGTCAGCACGAGGTGCACGCCGGGCACCCGGGCGGCGCGCGAGGTGTCGATGGAGACGATCCGGGCGTGCGGGTGCGGGGAGCGCAGCAGCTTCATGTGCAGCAGCCCCTCCACCTCGACGTCGAAGGTGTAGCGGGCGGTGCCGGTGACCACCTGCGGTCCGGCCGGCGCGCCGAGGCTGCGGCCGACGGCCTGCCCGGCGCACGGCCGTTCGGTGTGCCTGACCCCGCGGACGGCGTCCTCGATCGCCCGGTAGCCGGTGCAGCGGCACAGGTTGCCCTTCAGGGAGCGGGGCAGGTCGGTGAGCTGCTCCTCGTCGAGGGCCGAGGCGGTCATCAGGAACCCCGCGGTGCAGAACCCGCACTGGAAGCCCTGGGCGTCCAGGAACCGCTGCTGCATCGGGTGCAGTTCGCCGTCCTTGGCCAGGCCCTCGACGGTGGTCACCGCGCGGCCCTCGGCGCGCAGCGCGGGGTAGATGCAGCTGTGCACGGGCCGGCCGTCGACCTGCACGGTGCAGGCACCGCAGTCGCCGGCGTCGCAGCCCTTCTTCACGCCGAACCAGCCGCGGTCGCGCAGATAGGTGCGCAGGCACTGGCCCGGGCGGGGTTCGGCGTCGAAGTCCTGGTCGTTGACGCGGATCCGGAAGCTCATCGTCCGCCCTCCTCGGTCAGTTCGCGGCGGATCTCCTCGGCGAAGCGGAAGGTCATGTGCCTTCGCCAGGCCGGCAGTCCGTGGATGTCGTCGTAGTACTCCTCCGGGTCGATCGCGTACTCGATCGCCTCGCGCAGGGCCTCCGCGTTGGGCGGCAGCGCGAACCGCAGCCGGATCGGCCGCACGGTGGAGGCCGTGACGGTGATGGTGAGCATCCCGTCGACCGGGTCGAGCGTCCCGATCACCAGGGCGCCGGACCGGCCCAGGCCGTAGAGCGAGGCCTGCCGGAAGGCCGTGCGGGCGGCGAGCGCGCGGGCGGGCAGGGTGATCGAGCGGAGCAGCTCGCCGGGTTCGAGCACCTTGACCCCGGCGCCGATGACGAAGTCCGCGACCGGGACCTCGCGGGCGGCGCCCGTCCGGGACAGCAGGCGGCAGACGCCGTCGAGCGCGGCGGTCAGCGAGATCATCGGCCCGGCGGGCAGCCCGTTGCACAGGTTGCCGCCGACGGTGGCCATGTTCCAGATCTTCCAGGAGGCGAGGAACGCCCGGCAGCACTGCTCGAACAGCGGCGCCGCCGTCCAGCCGGCCGGTTTGGGGAGGCGGGAGAGCTCGGCGATCGTGCAGGTCGCGGCGATCTCCAGGCCGCCGTCGGGGGTCACCGTCAGCGGCTCCCAGCCCATCCGGCTCAGGTCGACCAGCCGGCGGATGTGCGGCTGGGGCTCGGAGAACAGGTAGGTGCCGCCGCCCAGCCAGGCGTCACCCGGCCGCCAGGTATCGCGACGGCGTGCGTCGCACATCTCCGCCACCGTGTTCAGATCCACGCCGCTCCACCGTTCTCGACCGTTCGACTACGGCGATTGAAGCAACGCCCGGCAGCCGAAACGAGTGGTTCCTCACACCAGCGGCCGTGCTGCGGACTGGATGATCAGCCAGCGGGTGCATCGACCCACAGGCTTGCACATGCCAGGAGATCACCGTCGGTAGCCTCGCAGTTGCGGGGGGCCGAGCGGGTGCGGTGGATCAGTAGACGTCACGGACGTAGCGCTTGTCCGTCGCGAGCCGCGCGACGTAGGCGGCGGCCTCGTCCTCGTCCAGGCCGCCGTGCGCGCAGACGATGTCGCGCAGCGCCCGGTCGACGTCCTTCGCCATCCGGCCGGCGTCCCCGCAGACGTAGAGGTGGGCGCCGTTCTGCAGCCAGTCCCACAGCCGGGGGCCGTGTTCGCGCATCCGGTCCTGCACGTAGACCTTGGCCCGCTGGTCGCGGGAGAAGGCGAGGTCGAGGCGGTCCAGGTGGCCCGCGGCCCGGAACGCCGCGAGCTCCTCGCGGTAGTAGAAGTCGGTCGCCTCGCGCTGCTCGCCGAAGAACAGCCAGTTCGGGCCCCGGTGGCCGCGGGCCTGCCGCTCCTCCAGAAAGCCGATGAACGGTGCCACCCCGGTGCCCGGGCCCACCATGATCATCGGCGCGGCGGGGTCGGCGGGCGGGCGGAAGTGCGCCGAGCGCTGGACGAACACCGGGACGGGTCCGTCGTCGGCCGCGTCGGCGAGGTAGCTGGAGCACACCCCCTTGCGGCTCCTGCCCAGGTCGTTGCTGTAGCGGACGACGGACACCGTCAGGCGCACCTCGTCGGGGTGGACCAGCGGGCTGGACGATATCGAGTACAGCCGGGGCTGCAGGCGCTTCAGGACGCCGGCCCACTCCTGGGCGGTGGCCCGGACGGGGTAGCCGCCGACGATGTCGACGGCCTGGCGGCCCCAGCTCCACTTCGCCAGCTCGCCCTTGTTGTCCGCCCGCAGCAGCCGTCTCAGGCCGCCGTCCCCGGTGCGCTCGGCCACGAAGCGCAGCAGGTCGGGGGTGATCCGGGCGATCTCCAGCCTGGTCCGCAGCGCCTCGCCGAGCGGGATGTCCGCCGCGTCGGCCAGCTGCACCTCCTCCCGGGGGTCGAGGCCGGTGACGGCGAGCCACTCCGCGACGAGCTCCGCGTGGTTGGCGGGCCAGACGCCGAGTGCGTCACCGGCCTCGTAGTCGAGGTCGCCGTGGTCGCCGCCACGGGTGTCGAAGGCGTACTGCCGGACCTCCTTGGCGGAGCCCGGCAGGCTGAGCAGCCGGTTGCCGACCAGCAGCGTGGCGAAGGGTGCGGCCTTCGAGTAGCCGGAGCCGTCCGCCCGGGCGGGCCGGGCTACGGACGCTCCTCGCGCCGCGGGCGCCGGCCTGCGCTCCGGGAGCTCCGTGCGGTCCGGGTGCTCGGTGCGGTCCGGCTGTTCCGGCTGTTCCGGCTGCGCCGGGTGCTCGGCCAGGCCCTGGAGGACCTCGTCGAGCCACCTCCCGGCGGCCTCGGCGAAGTCCGGTTCGCAGTCGGCGCGGGGGGCCAGCCGGGTACCGCCCAGCTCGCCGAGGCGCTGGTCCAGGCGGCGGCCGTGGCCGCAGAAGTCGTCGAAGCCCGAGTCGCCCAGGGCCAGGACGGAGTAGCGCAGGCCGCCGGCCGGGGCGGGCTCCGCGGCACACAGGGCCGCCCAGAAGCCGGCGCCGTTGTCCGGCGCCTCGCCGTCGCCGAAGGTGCTGGTGACGAACAGGACCGGGACGCCCGCCGCCAGCACGGCCGGGCCGGCCTCGTCCATGCCGAGGAGTCTCGGCCGCCAGCCGGCCTCGGCCAGTCGGCCGACGGCGGCGGCGGCGGCCTCCTCCGCGGTGCCGGTCTGCGAGGCCCACAGGACGAGCACCTCGCGCTCCGGCCCCTCGGCGGTGCGCGGCGACGGCTGCTCGGCACGGCGCGGCTCCGGGGCCTCGGAGCCGATCCGGGAGTAGCGGCCGGCCAGCACCCCGTTGACCCACCGGGCCCGGTCCGGGTCGATGGGGGCGTGGGCCGGCAGCACCGGCACGGTGGCCGACTGCGGCGGGGCGGCGTCCAGTCCGGCCAGGAACCCGGCCAGGAACTGCCGCTCCCCGGTGGCGAAGGCGGGCGGGGCGAGGTCCCCGAGGCCGAACAGACCGCTCAGGGCGGCGGGCTCCGCACCCTGCGCCGGGGCGGCCACCGGCTGCGTCCGGTGCACCGGCGGGGCGGGCGCGGGCGCGGCGACGGCCTCCGCGCGCTCCGGGGCCGGCACCACCCGCAGCGACACCGCGCAGACCTTGAACCCGGGTTGGAGGGAGATCGGGTCCACGGCGTCGTTGGTGACGGCGTTGATGCTGAGGTACTCGCCGAAGAGGTCGTTCCAGTGGAACGGCGCGAAGCAGTTCCCCGGCCGCACCCGGTCGGTGACGACCGCCGGGAGCACCGCCCGGCCGCGCCGGGAGGCGATCTCCAGGTGGTCCCCCGCGGCGATGCCCTGCGCCTCGGCGTCCTGCGGGTGGATCTCGACGAAGGGCCCGGGGTTGAGCCTGGTCAGCTTGGCGACCTTCCCGGTCTTGGTCAGGGTGTGCCACTGGTGCTGCAGGCGGCCGGTGTTGAGCACGAACGGGAAGTCGTCGTCGGGCAGTTCGGCGGCGGGCAGATGCGGACGGGGGAAGAACGAGGCGCGCCCGCTCGCCGTGGGGAAGGCCAGCCGGGGGCGGGTGCCGTCGGGCCGCTCCAGCAGGGTCTGGCTGACGCCGTCGTTGAGGTAGCGGATCGGGTTGCGGTCCGGCCCGTCCACGGAGGCGCTGGGCCACTGCACCGAGGTCTCCCGCAGGCGCTCGTACGTCACGCCCCGCAGGTCGTAGCCCGTCCTCGGGTTCCACGCCCGCTTGATCTCCTCGAAGACCTCCTCGGCGTCGCGGTAGGTGAAGCCCTCGGCGAAGCCCATCGCGCAGGCCACCCGCGCGATGATCTGCCAGTCCGGCAGGGCCTGGCCCACCGGGTCCGCGGCCGGCCGGGCGAGGGTGAGGTTGCGCTCGGAGTTGATCATCACGCCCTCGGCCTCGGCCCACAGCGCGGCGGGCAGCACCACGTCGGCGTAGGCGTTGGTCTCGGTGGCGGCGAAGACGTCCTGGGTGATGACCAGTTCGGCGGCCTCCAGACCGGCGATGACGGTCTTGCGGTTGGCGACCGTCGCGACCGGGTTGGTGCAGATGATCCAGCAGGCCTTGATCGCGCCCTCCGCCATCTGCGCGAACATGTCGATCGTGCCCGTTCCGCCCTCCGCGCGCAGGGTGCCCGGGGCGAGGCCCCACAGCTCCTCGGTGAACGCGCGGTCGGCCGGGTCGAGCGCCGAGCGCTGTCCGGGCAGGCCCGGCCCCATGTACCCCATCTCGCGCCCGCCCATGGCATTCGGCTGGCCGGTGAGGGAGAAGGGACCGCTGCCGGGGCGGCAGACGGCGCCCGTCGCGAGGTGCAGGTTGACCAGCGCGTTGGTGTTCCAGGTGCCGTGGACGGACTGGTTGAGGCCCATCGTCCAGCAGCTCATCCACTCCCCGGCCTCCCCGATGAGCCGCGCCGCCTGCCGGAGGTCGGCCTCCGGGATGCCGGTGATCTCGGCGACCCGGGCGGGCGGGTAGTCGGCGAGGAGGTCGGGCATCGCCTCCCAGCCCTCGGTGAACTCGCGGATGAAGTCCGGGTCGGTGTGCCCGTTTTCCACCAGCAGGTGCAGCAGTCCGTTGAGCAGGGCGAGGTCCGTACCGGGTGCGACCTGCAGGAAGAGGTCGGCCTTGTCGGCGGTCGCGGTGCGGCGCGGGTCGACGACGATGAGCTTGGCACCGGCCTTGACCCGGTCCATCAGACGCAGGAAGAGGATCGGGTGGCAGTCCGCCATGTTGGCGCCGATGACCAGGAAGACGTCCGCGTGCTCGAAGTCCTGGTACGAGCCGGGCGGGCCGTCGGCGCCCAGCGAGAGCTTGTAGCCCGTCCCGGCGCCGGCCATGCACAGGCGGGAGTTGGACTCGATCCGGGAGGTGCCGACGAAGCCCTTGGCCAGCTTGTTGACCAGGTACTGCGCCTCCAGGCTCAGCTGGCCCGACACGTAGAAGGCCAGCGCGTCCGGGCCGTGCTCGTCCAGGATGCCGCGCAGCCGCCGCGCGGTCGAGGCGATCGCCGCGTCCACGTCCGTCGCGACCGGCTCGGCGCCGCGCTCCGCCCGGACCAGGGCCGTCTCCAGCCGGCCGGCGACGGCGAGCAGGTCGCCGCTGGTGGCGCCCTTGGTGCAGAGCCGGCCGAGGTTGGCCGGGTGCGTCCGGTCACCGGACGCCCTGGCCACGGTGCGCCGCCCGGTGGCGTCGTCCGTCGTGACGTCGAGGAGCATCCCGCAGCCGACACCGCAGTACGAGCAGACCGTCTTCACGGTACCGGTGGCTTTCGGGCCCGACGCCGTCACAGGGGCTCCCGCTGGTAGAAGTCCTCGCCGCCGCCCGCGGGCCCTGCGGCCTACCCGGGCGGCCGTGGGGGGATCCCCACCGTCGGAAGCCTAGGAAGCGCGGGTTACCGCCGCGTCACGCGGGCTGATCATCAGTGGTTAACACTGCCGCACACCGCCCGCGGCCGGCCGTGAGCGTCCCGGCCGCGCGGGGCCGGTCCGCACCCGCCCCGGCGGGCCCCAGCGAGCCCCGGCGGGCCCGGGCCGCCGGTGGGCGGGGCTGGCGCTACCCCGCCGGATCGGCGCGGACGGGGTACGGGACGAAGGTGCTGGTGTGCTCGTCCACGGCCAGCGGCCGGCCGATCGCGGGCGCGGCGCGCTGGGGGCAGGCGGGCCGCTCGCACACCTTGCAGCCGAGGCCGATCGGGGTGGCCGCGCCCTCGTCCCCGAGGTCGAGGCCGGTGGAGTACACCAGCCGCGCGGCGTGCCGCAGTTCGCAGCCGAGCCCGATGGCGAAGGTCTTGCCCGGCCGGCCCCAGCCCCCGGGCGAGCGGGTCGCGGCGCGGGCCGTCCACAGGTAGCGCCGCCCGTCGGGCATCGCGGCCACCTGGACGTGCACCCGGCCCGGCGCGGCGAAGGCCTCGTAGACGTTCCAGAGCGGGCAGGTGCCGCCGGTGCGGGAGAAGTGGAAGTCGGTCGCGGACTGCCGCTTGGAGACGTTCCCCGCCCGGTCGACCCGGACGAAGGAGAACGGCACCCCGCGCAGCCGGGGCCGCTGCAGCGTGCTCAGCCGGTGGCAGACCGTCTCGTACCCGACGCCGAAGTGGTCGGCGAGCCGCTCGATGTCGTAGCGGACCGCCTCGGCCTCGGCGTGGAAGACGCGGTACGGCAGGACGAGGGCGGCGGCGAAGTAGTTGGCCAGCCCGATCCGGGTCAGCGACCACGCGGTGGACCCCTGCGGGCTCTCCTCGGCGGCGAGTTCGGACAGCAGCGCGTCGTGCTCCAGGTACGCCAGCTGGGTGGCCATCCGGAAGGCCTGCTGCCCGGGGCGCAGCCGGTCCGAGAGCCGCAGCACCCGGGTGTGCGGGTCGTACGCGTGCAGGTGCTCGCCCTCGGTGGCCAGCTGGACCCCGTGCACGGAGGCGAGCCGCTCGGCGAGCACCGCCCGGACCCCTCCCCGCCGCAGGCCGATCGCGGCGGCCGACTCCTCCGCCGCCAGGTCGAGTTCATGGACGTAGTTCCGGCGCCGGTAGAAGAACTCGCGGACCTGTTCGTGCGGGGTACGGGCGGTGTCGACCGCCGGCCCCCGGTCGCCGGCGAGGACGGCGAGCTGCTCGGCGACGGCGCGCCGGCTGCGGCCGAGGTCCATCAGCAGCCGGGCCACGGCGGGCAGCCGGGCGGCGAGGTCGTCCAGGTCGCCGGGGGTGACGCGGCCGGCGGCGAGCTCCTCGCCGAGGGAGTCGCGCAGCTCGGCGGTGAGCCGGGCGGTGTCCGGCGGGGCGAAGTAGCCGGCGTCCACACCGAAGGCCTCGGTCAGCCGCAGCAGCACCGGGACGGTCAACGGGCGGGCGTCGTGCTCCAGTTGGTTGAGGTAGCTGGGCGAGAGCTCGATCAGCCGGGCCAGCGCCGCCTGACTGAGGCCGCGGTCCTCGCGGAGCCGGCGCAACCGCGCGCCGGCGAAGGTCCTGCCCATCGAGCCGTCTCCGTTCGCCGCTGACCGTTCGGGTGCCGGGCAGCATAGCCGGGCCGCACGGGCCCGGATCTTCGCAACCTTCGCGGATTCGCAGGATCGGCTTCGCAGAAGTTAGCCGCCATCCACCGGCGACGCCGGTCGCCGAAGGTGCCAGAGTCGGTGCTGCGGCCGGAAGGCGCACCACGAACAACCCCGTCGGTCAGGCGTGTTCGGCCTTTCGACGGGGCCATGGGGGCACCGACGTCCCGGCGGCCCGAGCCGCCCGCCCGGCGCCCCGGCCGCACCTTCACCTCACGAGGTGAGCATCATCACACCCTTCGCAACGAGCAACGAGCGACGAGCACCCCGGGAGCGGATCATGACCCAGTCGGTTCGGCAGCAGCAGGAGCAGCAGGCGGCGGAGCTGGCCGCCCGGTGGGCGTCCGACCCCCGTTGGGCGGGCATCGAGCGGACCTACACCGCCGCGGACGTGGTGCGGCTGTCCGGCACCGTCCGCGAGGAGCACACGCTGGCCCGCCGGGGTGCCGAGCGGCTGTGGCGGCAGCTGCACGAGCAGGACTACGTCCACGCCCTCGGCGCGCTGACCGGCGGTCAGGCCGTGCAGATGGTCAAGGCCGGGCTGAAGGCGATCTACCTGTCGGGCTGGCAGGTGGCCGCCGACGCCAACCAGGCCGGGCAGACCTACCCCGACCAGAGCCTGTACCCGGCCAACTCGGTTCCCCAGGTGGTGCGGCGGATCAACAACGCGCTGCTGCGCGCCGACGAGATCGACGCCGCCGAGGGGACGGACGGCGGCCCGGACTGGCTGGTGCCGATCGTCGCCGACGCCGAGGCCGGGTTCGGCGGCCCGCTGAACGCCTTCGAGCTCACCAAGGGCATGATCGCGGCCGGCGCGGCGGGCATCCACTACGAGGACCAGCTCGCCTCCGAGAAGAAGTGCGGCCACCTCGGCGGCAAGGTGCTCGTGCCCACCGCCCAGCACATCCGCACCCTCAACGCCGCCCGGCTGGCGGCCGACCTCGCCGACGTGCCCACGCTGGTCGTGGCCCGCACCGACGCGCTCGCCGCCAACCTGCTGACCACCGACGTGGACGAGCGCGACGCCCGGTTCTGCACCGGCGAGCGCACCGCCGAGGGCTTCTACCGCGTCGAGCCCGGGATGGCCCCGGTGATCTCCCGCGGTCTGGCCTTCGCCCCGTACGCCGACCTGATCTGGGTCGAGACCGGCACCCCGGACCTCGCCCAGGCCCGGGAGTTCGCCGAGGCCGTCAAGGCGCGGTACCCGGACAAGATGCTCGCCTACAACTGCTC
This sequence comes from Kitasatospora sp. NPDC058170, assembly GCF_042883905.1. Lineage (NCBI taxonomy): Bacteria > Bacillati > Actinomycetota > Actinomycetes > Kitasatosporales > Streptomycetaceae > Kitasatospora > Kitasatospora sp. NPDC058170. The sequence goes on along the minus strand of NZ_JBHVUV010000037.1, from coordinate 19,086 downwards.
GCCGTCCTTCAACTGGAAGGCCGCGCTGGACGACGACCAGATCGCCAAGTTCCAGCGGGAGCTCGGCGCGATGGGCTACCGCTTCCAGTTCATCACCCTGGCCGGCTTCCACGCCCTCAACCACTCGATGTTCCAGCTCGCCCGGGGCTACGCCGAGCACGGCATGACCGCCTACGTCGACCTCCAGGAGGCCGAGTTCGCCGCCGTGCCGGACGGCTACACCGCGGTGAAGCACCAGCGCGAGGTCGGCACCGGCTACTTCGACCAGGTCTCCACCGCGCTCAACCCGAACGCCGAGACGCTCGCCCTGACCGGCTCCACCGAGGCCGAGCAGTTCCACTGAGCCACCCCCCGGCGGCCGACCCACCGGAGCGAGGGAAGCTCCCGGCCGCCGACCCACCCGCCCGGGGCCTCGTTGAGGGACCGAGGGCTTGTCTGACAATTCCCGCCGCGCGCACGACGCCGGGCATCCCGGCTGGACGCACCGCCGAATCGTCCAAGTACGGCCAGTACGAGGCCGATTCGGCGGCACGCCCAGCCGGGCGCCCAACGCCGCGCGCTGATGCGACGCGAATTGTCAGACAAGCCCTCAGCCCCGGGCCCCGCCTCCTGGAGACCGCAGATGACCCCGACCAGCCGCATCACCGTCCTCGGCGGCCACGAGGACCGCTTCGAGGAGATCCTGACCCCCGAGGCCCTGGACTTCCTCGCCCGTCTGGACGCCGCCTTCGAGGGCCGCCGCACCGGGCTCCTCGCCGAACGCGAGCGCCGGGCCGCCGTCCTCGCCGCCACCGGCACCCTGGACTTCCTCCCGGAGACCCGCGCCGTCCGGGCGGACGACAGCTGGCGGGTGGCCGGCGCCGGCCCCGGCCTGCACGACCGCCGGGTGGAGATCACCGGCCCGCCGGAGCGCCGGATGACCGTCAACGCGCTCAACTCCGGTGCCCGGGTCTGGCTCGCCGACTTCGAGGACGCCACCTCCCCCACCTGGCACAACATCGTCTCCGGCCAGCTCAACCTGCTCGACGCGATCGAGGGCCGGATCGACGAGACCACCCCGCAGGGACGGCGCTACCGGGTCGGCGACTCCCCCGCCACCATCGTGGTCCGCCCGCGCGGCTGGCACCTGCCCGAGCAGCACCTGCTGGTCGACGGCCGCCCGATGGCCGCCGCCCTGGTCGACTTCGGCCTCTACCTGTTCCACTGCGGGCGGCGGCAGATCGAGCGGGGCGGCGGACCGTACTTCTACCTGCCCAAGCTGGAGAACCACCTCGAAGCGCGCCTGTGGAACGACGTCTTCACCTTCGCCCAGGGCGAGTTGGGCATTGCGCACGGCACCGTCCGGGCGACGGTGCTGATCGAGACCGTCACCGCCGCGTTCGAGATGGACGAGATCCTCTACGAGCTGCGCGAGCACGCCGCCGGGCTCAACGCCGGCCGCTGGGACTACCTCTTCAGCCTGATCAAGAACTTCGCCGCGCACGGGCGCAACTACGTGCTGCCGGACCGCGCGCAGGTCACCATGACGCAGCCGTTCCTGCGCGCCTACACCGAGCTGCTGGTGCGCACCTGCCACCGGCGCGGCGCCCACGCCATCGGCGGGATGGCCGCGGCCGTCCCCGGCAAGGACCCGGAGGCCACCGCCGCGGCCCTCGCCAAGGTCCGCCTGGACAAGGAGCGCGAGGCCGGCGACGGCTTCGACGGCTCCTGGGTCGCCCACCCCGGCCTGGTCGCCACCTGCCGCGAGGTCTTCGACCAGGCGCTCGGCTCGCGTCCGCACCAGCTCGACCGGACCCGCGAGGATGTCGCGGTGACCGCCGCCGACCTGCTCGCCGTCCACCGCACCTTCGGCAACCCGACCCCGACCGGTCTGCGCTCCAACATCGCCGTAGCGCTGCGCTACCTGGTCGCCTGGCTGAACGGCTCCGGGGCGGTCGCCGTCTTCGGGCTGATGGAGGACGTCGCCACCGCGGAGATCGCCCGCTGCCAGATCTGGCAGTGGCTGCACCACCGTTCCCGCCTGGTCGGCGGCGACGCCGTCACCCCCGAGCTGGTCCGGGCGCTGATCACCCAGGAGCGCACGGTCCTGCAGCAGCAGGGCAACGACCCGCAGACCGTCGACGCCGCCGTCCGCATCCTGGAGGAGACCGCGCTCGGCGACCGGCTCCCGGCCTTCCTCACCGTCGACGCCTACGCCCGCCACCTGGTCCGCGTCCGCACCACAGCGGCCTGAGCCGCACGCCGGAGATCCGGCCCCGGCCGACCCCCAGCAAGGAGAAGAGTGCCATGAACGAGATCCGTCGGGTGGCGGTGGTCGGCGCGGGGCAGATGGGCTCCGGCATCGCCGAGGTCTTCGCCCGCGCCGGGCTGGACACCGTCGTCTGCGAGCGGAGCCCGGACGCGCTGCGCGCGGCCCGCGCCCGGATCGACCGCTCGCTGCACCACGCGGTCGACCGGGACCGGCTCAGCCCGGGCGGGCGCGAGGACGCGTGGGCCCACCTGCTGTTCGCCGACGACCTGGAGGCGCTGGCCGACCGTCAGCTGGTGGTGGAGGCGGTGGTCGAGGACGAGCGGGTCAAGACGGACGTGCTCGCCACCCTGGACAAGGTCCTCGCCGACGAGCAGGCCGTCCTCGCCACCAACACCTCCGCGATCCCCGTCACCCGCCTCGCCATCGCCACCTCGCGCGCCTCGCACGTGCTGGGCCTGCACTTCTTCAACCCCGCGCCGGTCATGCCGCTGGTGGAGCTGGTGTCCTCGCTGCACACCGACCCGGCCGTCCTCGACCGGGTGGAGGGCTTCGCCGGGGACACCCTCGGCAAGCACGTCATCCGCTCCCGCGACCGGGCGGGGTTCGTCGTCAACGCCCTGCTGGTGCCGTACCTGCTGTCGGCAATCCGGATGGCCGAGGCCGGCCACGCCACCGCCGCCGACATCGACGACGGCATGGTCCACGGCTGCGCCCACCCGATGGGACCGCTGCAACTCGCCGACCTGATCGGACTGGACACCGTGCTGGCGATCGCGCAGTCCCTGTACGAGGAGTACAAGGAGCCGCTCTACGCGCCGCCGCCGCTGCTGTCCCGGATGGTCGAGGCGGGGCTGCTCGGCCGCAAGACCGGACGCGGCTTCCACCCCCACCGGGCCGGGTAGCCCGGCCCTGATCCACCGGTGCCCCGGCCTCCGTCGCGGAGGGCCGGGGCACCGGCGTGCCGAGCCGGATCACCGGCTGGACCGCCCACATCACCGAGCAGCTCGGGACCAACGTGCTGATCCGCCCGCTCGGCGCCTACACCGGCCCCGGCCGGCGCGCCCTGCCGCCCGGCTGAGGGGCGCTGCGACACGTGATCCGGACAGACGGCACAATCACTGCCATGCAGCACATCCTCGTCATCGGCATCGGGGCCGGCGACCCCGACCACCTGACCCTGCAGGCGGCCAAGGCCCTCGCCCGCACCGACGTCTTCTTCATCCTCGACAAGACCGAGGAACGCCAGGACATGATCCGGCTCCGCCGGCAGATCCTGACCGAGCACGGCCGCCCCGGCCACCGGGTGGTCGGGGTCCCCGACGCCGAGCGGGACCGCACCACCCCCGCCTACACGGCGGCCGTGGACGACTGGCGCCACCGCCGGGCGGACCTGGTCGAGCAGCTGATCGCCGAGCACCTCGGCCCCGACGAGACCGGCGCCTTCCTGGTCTGGGGCGACCCGAGCCTCTACGACAGCGTGATCGCCGTGGTGGACGAGGTGCTGGCGCGCGGCGACACGTCCTTCGGGTACGAGGTCATCCCGGGCATCAGCAGCGTCTCCGCACTCGCCGCCCGCCACCGCACCACCCTGACCCGGGTCGGCCGCCCCCTGCAGATCACCACCGGCCGCCGTCTCGCCGAGGGCCTGCCCGAGGGCGTCGACGACGTGGTGGTGATGCTCGACGGCCAGGCCGCCTTCGCCGGGATCGACCCCGACGGCGTGGAGATCCTCTACGGCGCCTACCTCGGGACCCCCGACGAGATCCTCACCGCCGGCCCCCTCTCCGAGGCCGCCCCCCGCATCCGCGACCTCCGGGACGAGGCCCGCGCCCGCAAGGGCTGGATCATGGACACCTACCTGCTCCGCCGCACCACCCCCTGACCCCGGGCCCTCCGCGGGTGCGCCACCCCGCTCGGGGGCGGCGCACCCGCGGTCGCCGGGCAGCGCCGGAACAGCGGGGCGGGCGGGCAGCGCCCCGGACCGGTCAGGCCGGCCCGTCGACCTGGCGGCTGGTGGTGTCCGCGGCCGGGGCGGCCTCCGCGGTGACCCGCGTCCCGGGGTGCCGCAGGGCGCACAGGAAGGCGACCGCGAGGGCCGCCGCCATGCCGTACAGCACGGGCCCGTTCGCCTCCGCGAAGTCCTGCCGGATCGCGTCCAGCAGGTTGGACCCGATGCCGGTGGGGGTCTGGCCGCCCGCGCCGTGGCCGGTGATGCCCTGGGTGACGGTGTCGGCGACGCCGGGCGCGGCGTCCTCGGGGACGCCGTTGGCGATCAGGGTGTTCTGCACGTTCCTGGTCGTGTTGTGCAGCAGGACGGTGCCCAGCACGGCCAGGCCCAGGCTCGCCGAGTAGTTGCGCACGGTCTGGGTGATCCCGGTGACCTCGCCGTAGGAGGCGTTGATCGAGCGGTTGACGGCGTCCGTCGAGGCGGGCGTCAGCAGGAGCCCGATCCCCGCGCCCGCCATCACGATGTACGGCCACTGGGCGTTGAGCGACAGGTCGGTGATCTTCGAGGCCCAGAGCGCGAAGCCGACCGCGGACAGCGCCGTGCCCAGCACCATCGGCGGGCGCGCCCCGCGCCGGTCCAGCATCCGCCCGCCGAGCTGCGAGCCGGGGGCGAAGCCGAGGAAGAAGACCAGCAGGTAGAGGGCCGCCTCGTTGGGCGACTGGTCCAGTGCCACCTGGGCGTAGACGGAGGCGAAGAAGAACACCGGGACGAAGGCGATCATGGCGAAGAACAGCACGGCGTTGTCCACCGCGAAGGCGCGGTCGGCGAAGACCCGCATCTTGATCAGCGGGTGCTCGGTGCGCAGCTCGACCATGACGAACACCGCCAGCACCGCCAGCCCGCCGATGATGCACAGCCAGGTCGCCCAGCTGCCCCAGCCCCAGGCCGCCGCCTGCTGCAGGCCGAGCACGCTCAGTCCCATGCCGACGGCCACCAGGACCGCGCCCGTCCAGTCGACCGGCTCGCGGCGGGGGGTGTTGCGGATCCGGGCCAGCACCGTCAGCACCACCGCGACGACCGCCACCGGCACGTTGACCCAGAAGATCGCCCGCCAGGTCCACGTGGTCAGCCAGCCGCCGAGGATCGGGCCGAGCGCCGTCAGGCCGCCGGCCACCCCGAAGAACAGCGCCAGCGCCCGGCCGCGCCGCTCGACCGGGAACACCTCCACCACCACCGCGAGCGCCGCCGGGAACATCAGTGCCGCACCGAGGCCCTGCACCGCCCGGAAGCAGATCAGCCAGGCCTCGGCGGCCCCGCCGGACGGCACCGCGCCGCACAGCGCGGAGGAGATCACGAAGGTGAGCGTCCCGACCAGCATCATCCGCTTGTGGCCGAGGACGTCCGCGAGCCGGCCGCCGAGGGCGAAGAACGCGGCGAGCGACAGCAGGTAGGCGTTGACCACCCACTGCATGCCGACGGCCGACAGGCCCAGCTCGCGAATGATGTCGGGCGCGGCGATCGAGACGATCGTCTGGTCGATGAAGGTCATCGAGACCGCGAACAGCATGGCCGCGAGCGTCAGCGACTGGCTGGCCGCGACGGGCGCGGCGCCCTCCGGGGTGCGATCGGGCTGCTGGCTTGCCATCCGTTCCGTCCTTCCGTCCTTCGGGCGTCCCGGCACCCGGGGCCGCGCGCCTGGTGGTCGGACCGGGCTCCACGCGCGGTGCCCCGGCCGTCCGACCGGGCCCGCCGGGCTCCGCCCGGTCCACCCGTCGACCCTGCCCGGGTGGTGCCCCGGCGTGGCGCAACGCCGCGTGGCGGTGGCGGGATGTCATCCGTCCGGCGGATCGCCCGAACGCTCAGGTCGTCGGCAGCGGCGACGGCGGCGGCCCGGCCGGGTCGGGGCCCGAATCCGGGCCGGTGCCAGGGCCGGTGCCAGGGCCGGTGCCAGGGCCAGAATCCGGGTCCGGGCCCGGGTCGGGGGCCGGGTCCAGGCGCGCGAGGTCGTGGGCCAGGCCTTCGAGCCAGGCCGCCACGTCGTACAGGACCGGCCGGCGCCCGGGCGGCGGCTCCGGGCGGCCGAACCACGCGGCGGCGCCCGCTCCCGGTGGTGACGTCCCCGGCGGCGTCCGCACCGGCACCGGCTGCGGCACCGGCCGCGGCCCGCGGCCGTCCGCCAGCCACGCCGCCATCGCCGTGTACGCCCCGGCCAGTCGCTCGCCGGACCGCAGCAGCCACGCCCGCTCGACCGGGTCCAGCCGGGGCGGCGGCGGCCGGTCCAGCAGGCGGGCGCTGCCACGTCTGGCGTGGTGGCCGGCGATCAGGGCCGCCTGCCAGTCCTCCCCGGGCAGGTCGGCCGCCGGTTGCGGCTCCTCCTGGAACTGCGCGTACGCCGACTCCACGACCGGCAGGGCGCGGGCCAGCGCCGCGCTCGGGGCCGCCGCTCCGGGCGGGCGCGGTTCGCCGTACGACGCGGAGGCAGCGGGCCACGCGAGGGCCTCGGTGGTGGCCGACACCGTCCCCGCGATGGCGTCGAGCAGCATCGCCGCGTCCCGCCGCAGCGCCGTCCGCGCCCCGTGCGGCCAGGCGAACAGGCCGCACACCAGGCCGATCAGGCTGCCGGTGAGGACGTCGAGTAGACGGATCTCCGCGAGCTGCCAGTCGGCCGGGGCCAGCTGGGCGAAGACCGTGGCCACCACCACCGTGAACAGCGCCTGCGCCCAGCCGACCCCGAGCAGCGGCCCGAAGAAGAAGGTCAGCGCCATCAGGGGCGGCAGCAGCGCCGCGTACACCACGCCGTGGCGGCCGACCGCCTCCAGCAGCACCGCGGCCGCGAAGGCCCCGACCAGGGTCCCGGTGAGCGCGAGGCGGATGGTCCGCCCGGTCTGCACGACCGTGGTCCGGGTCAGGCTGAGCGCGGCCAGCATCGCCCAGAAGCCGTGCGGGAGCGAGACCACGCCCGCGACCGCCCGGGCCACCGCCAGGGCCAGGCTGATCCGCAGCGCGTTCTGGAAGTACACCGACCGGGGGCTGACATGCCCGACGATCCGGCGCCAGTACAGCCGGCCGGCGCTCAGCCCCGCGTAGTCGAAGGCCGTCCCCCGGACCCACCCGGCCCGCACCGCCTCCCGGCCGCCCACGGCGAGGCGGGCCGCCGTCGACAGCACCACCGCCGCCTCGCCGGCCTCCGCGAGGGCCGCGCGACGGCGCAGCGCGGCGGTCACGCCGTCCGCGCCGCCGACGGCCCCGGCGTCTCCGGCCGACAGGTCCGCCGGCGCGCTTCGGAACTCCCGGAGCAGGCCCTCCAGGCGCTGCGGGGCCGGCTCCTCGCCGGTGGCCAGCAGGCGTGCCGTCCGCCCGGCGCTCCGGCCGACCTCCGCCAGCAGCCGGGCCTCGGCCGCCGGTACCGGTCCGGCTCCGGCCGGCAGCCGGGGCGCGGCGGTGAGCCGCGCGAGCAGGGCGCGGGCCGCCCAGCCGGCGTGGGCCTGGGCGCGGTCCCGCAGGCCCGGACCGGCCGGGCGCTCCGCCGCGGGGACCCTCCTGGCGCGCAGCGAGTCACCGGCCCCGGCCGCCGTCCGCGCCAGCGCGCCGGACACCGGGCCCGGGGTGCGGGCCAGCTCGGCCGCCGTCCGGGCGGCGGTGGCGGCGGCGTCCGCGGTGAGCAGCCGGTACGGCCGGGCCCGCGGGTCGGGCAGCAGCGCCGCCTCGGCGGCGATGAGCAGCACGAACCCGACCGCCGTCCCGGCCAGCCGGGCCGCCAGGTCGTCCGGCGCGTACGGGGGGAAGCACGGGAGGATGTACATCAGTTGCAGACCGGGGGCGGCGCCGCCGAGGCGCGGTCCGGCCACGGCGGCGAAGGCCAGGACGAAGCCGACCACCAGCATGCCCGCGACGGCCGTCCAGGTCCGGACCGCGAGGGCGGTGCCGGCGGCCACCAGCACCCAGGCGGCCGGCAGCACCCGGGCCAGCACCTCGGCCCGCTGCCGGCCGGTCCCGGGGATGCGCGACAGCGCCGCCATCGCGACCGAGGAGAACAGTGCGTAGAGCGCGGCGACCGGCTGGTCGAGGCCGTAGAGGCAGACGAGGAACCCGGTGGAGGCGGCCAGCGTGACCCGCAGGGCCCGCCGGGCGGTGACGGCCGCCGTCCCGCTTCCGCCGCGCAGCCCGCCGGCGGCCCGGCGCAGCGCCTCGACCGGGCCGCGGGGTGGCGGCGCGGGCGGCGGGGCGTCCTCGGGCATCGGCTGTCTGCACCTCGCATCGACCGCGGGCGGCCCCCGTCCCTCCCATCCTGCCCACCTTCCCCGGCCGTCGCGAGGCCACGCCGACCGGACCCGTCTGGCCGCCGCCCGGGGCACGGCCGGGCGAGGCGTTGTCCCGGAAGCCGCCTCCCCGCGGTCGCCGCCGTGATTGGGTGGTTTCCCGTGTCCGAGTCCAGGGAGGCCGCCGTGTCCCGAACGCCGCAGGAGATCTTCCAGAGCTACGTCCACGCCGGTTCCCTGTCCCGGAACGCCGACGCGCTGGCCGAGAACTTCACCGAGGACGGTGTCATCGAGATGCCGCTCCTGTCCGACGGTGCCGCCTTCCCCCGGAGGCTGGTGGGCCGGGAGGAGATCCGCAAGGCGATGGCGGCGTACTACGCGCGACCGGCGGAGGGCGCCCGCCCGCCGAACCTCGAGAAGACCGGATTCGTGCTGCACACCACCTCGGACCCCGACGTGTTCATCGCCGAGATCGACACGGTCTTCGACGGGGACGGGGACGCGGACGACGTGACCGTCTCGCTGGTGCAGATCTTCCGCATCCGCGACGGGAGGATCGCTCGGCTGCGCGACTACTTCGCGCCCGAGCTGATGGACTGAGGACAGCCGGGCGGTTTCGTGCCGGGCGGCTTCGTGCCGGGCGGTGTCGTGCCGGGCGGTGTCGTGCCGGGCGCAGCCCGCGTGGCACGGCACAGCCGCCCGGCACGGCCCGGGGGTCAGGCGTCCAGGGGCTTCCAGGCCGGGCCGTCGCCGTCCTGCCGGACGTGTCCGAACACCACGTCGGCGAAGTGGACGCCGAAGCCGATCGTGCCGGGCTCCGCCAGCTCGGCGACGAGGCGGCGGCGGTGCTCGGCGGTCCGGACGAGGTCGCGGTCGAAGGCCGAGGACCACTCGGGGTGGTCGATCTGGATCGGCGAGTGGACGGCGTCGCCGAAGGCGATCAGCCGCCGTCCGCCCCCGGTGATGACGTACTCGGCGTGCCCGACGGTGTGGCCGGGGGTGATCCGCACGTGCACACCGGGGAAGACCTCCTGGCCGTCCGTGATCGTGCGTACGCGCGGTTCGAGGGCCGCGACCTGCGCGGTCATGCCCTGGTCCACCAGGATGTCGCGCCGCTCCCACTCCGGCTCGGCGACCAGGTAGTCGGCGTGCGCGAACGCGGGCCGGTCGCTGCCGGGGGCGGGATCGCAGGCCCAGCCGAGGTGGTCGGAGTGGAGGTGGGTGAAGGCCACGGCCTCGATGTCCTCGGGGCGGCGGCCGAGTTCGGCCAGGCTCTGCAGGAGCGCACCGCCGTGGATCACGCCGAGGGGTCCCTCCTCGGCCGCCAGCCTCTGCGGGCCGAAGCCCGCGTCGATCAGCAGCGCGCGGCCGCCGTGCTCGACCAGCAGACCGCCGACGCTCCCCACCAGGTGCCCCGTGGCGTCCAGGTACTCCGGATGCGCGGCCCACACCTCGTCGGTGGTGTCCTGGAGCAGCGGCAGCGGCCGCATCCGGACATCGCCGTCCGGCACGTACGACACCTTCGTTTCGCCCAGCCGTATCGAGCGGATTCCCGCCGGCCGGCGCAGTCGTCCGTCCTGAACCACCGTCAAGTCAGCCATGAGATCTCTCCTGTGAGTCGTCATCCGGTCGCCGCCGGGCGCTTCCCCCGGCGACGACGCCAACCATAAGCATCAAGTTCGAATCATTCAAGCTGCAATTATTTTGTCTTGACGGATTTGCTAGAGTGATGGCATGACGACGTCCCCCGAGCCGCAGGCCATCGCCGAGCGACAGCTGTGCGGTCTGGTGAACGGACTGGCCCAGCGGATCGCCGAGCACGTCCGCGAGCGCGCCGCCTCCCTGGGCCTCACCGCGCCCCAGGCGACCGCACTGCGGGAGATGAGCGAGCCGATGACCATGCGGGAGCTCTCCGAGCGCATGAGCTGCGAGCCCTCCAACACCACCTTCGTCGTCGACAAGCTGGAGAAGCAGAGCCTGGTCGAGCGCCACCCGCACCCCACCGACCGCCGCGCCAAGCACCTCGTCCTCACCGCCGAGGGCGCCGCCCTGCGCGAGCGCCTGCTCGAACTGCTCGCCCTGGGCTCCCCGCTGTCCGGCCTCACCCCGCAGGAGCAGGGCGTCCTCCGCGGACTGCTGGAGCAGGCCGTCACCTCCCGGTGAGCCGGCGGCAGACCGACGACGGGCCGGCGACGGCATCGCGCACGGCGGGGACGGACACCCCGCCACCCCCGTCGCCCTGCTGACGAAAAGTCAGCAAGTTCCGCCCTGTGTATTGACGGTACACGGACACGGTTCTACAACGTAGTCAGCTCCCCGATCCCCCACCCCCGGGAGCAGTGGAAGTTCGCCTTCTCGATCCCCCCTCACCGAGGAAGAGGCTTTCCCATGCGTCTGAACCGCCTCACCGCCGTCGCCTCCGCCGCCATCACCCTCGCCGCCCTCGCACTGGGCGCCGTCCCCGCGTCCGCGGCGCCGGGGCCCGTCGCCACCCCGGTACTGACCGCCGGCAGCGCGGGCGGCGCCCCCGTCGCGGCGGGCGACGCGCTCGCCGCACCGCTCGCCGCGAACACCCGTGCCACCTTCTACTCGACCGCGACCAGCACGACCGGCGTCACCTGCGCCGCCTCCCAGCTCTCGGCCAAGGTGCTGGGCAACCCGGCGGCGCCCGGCACGGCGACCGAGTCCCTGACCGGGCTCACCTTCGGCTCGTGCACCAGCAACATCACCGGCGTCACCTCGGTCCGCAGCCTGACCGTCGGCAACCTCCCCTACGGCCTCGCCGTCGACGACGGCCCCGGCCTCCCCGTCACCCTCACCGGCGCAGCCGCCGGGCCGATCCAGGCCACCGCCGTACTCAACAGCTGGTTCGACACCATCACCTGTACCTACCAGCTCAGCGGCGCGTTCACCGGCAACGCCGACAACGCCGCCCACAGCCTGGCCTTCCGCACCGAGCACTTCGCCAGGAGCGGCGGCTCGTCCCTCTGCCCCGCCGACGGCTACTTCTCCGCCACCTACGGCCCCGTCACCGACACCACCCTGCCCGGCAACCCCGCGGTCCACGTCAACTGACCCGGGCGGGCCCGTCCGAACCACCACCGGACGGGCCCGCCCACTGCGGCAGGAGCCGCCCGCGTGATCGAAGAGCACATTTCGTTGACGACGGCACTCAACCTGTCATACCTATCCATGGCCATCCCTGGCTATGTCTGGTAGGTAGGCCCCTACGGCTACGGTCAGGGCGCAATGCTCAAGACTTGTGGATCAGCCCCGGCGGGGACGCGGAGGGCGTACCTTCCCGACTGATCCTGTGATGGTCACCGAGTAGGCCCGCATTGCAGCGCGGGTCGGGAAGGCACGCCCATGCTCAGCGTAGTGAATGCCGACGGTTCCACCGAGACTGGTTCCCTGATCGACGAGATCGTCCGCGAGGGCGCCCGCCGGATGCTCGCCGCCGCGCTGGAGGCGGAAGTCAACCAGTACATAGCCGAGTTGGCGGCCTAGCGGGACGAGTTCGGGTACCGCCAGGTGGCCCGAAACGGCCACCACCGGCCCCGCACCGTCGTGACCGCGGCAGGGTCCGTCGAGGTCACCGCGCCCCGGGTGAACGACCGCCGCGTAGACGACGAGACCGGCGAGCGCAAGCGCTTCTCCTCGAAGATCCTGGCCCCGTGGTGCCGCAAGTCCCCGAAGATCTCCGAGGTCCTGCCGCTGCTCTACCTGCACGGCCTATCCTCGGGGGACTTCGTGCCCGAGCTGGAGCAGTTCCTCGGCTCGGCGGCCGGGCTGTCGCCGGCCACGGTGACCCGACTGACGAAGCAGTGGAACGACGACCACGCTGCCTTCCAGCAGCGCGACCTCGCGGACCGCGACTTCGTCTACGTGTAGGCCGACGGCGTTCACCCCAAGGTGCGGCTCGGGCAGGCCCACTCCTGCGTGTTGGTGCTGCTCGGGGTGCGACTGGACGGCACCAAGGAGCTGATCGCGCTGGCCGAGGGGCTGCGGGAGTCCACCGAGTCCTGGGCGGACCTGCTGCGCGACTGCCGCCGCCGGGGCATGCGCGACCCCGAGCTGGTCATCGGCGACGGCGCGATGGGGTTGTGGAAGGCCCTGGCTGAGGTGTTCCCGGCCGCCCGACACCAGCGCTGCTGGGTCCACAAGGCGCGAAATGTCACGAACACCCTGCCGAAGTCCGCCCAGCCGGGCGCGACGAAGGCGATGCAGGAGATCTACAACGCCGAGGACCGCGCGCACGCCGAGAAGGCGATCGAGGCGTTCGCGAAGACTTGTGGCGCCAAGTGGCCCAAGGCCGTCGCGAAGATCACCGAGGACCGGGAGGAACTGCTGGCGTTCTACGACTTCCCCGCCGAGCACTGGATCCACCTGCGGACCACGAACCCCATCGAGTCCACGTTCTCCACGGTCAAACTGCGGACCAAGGTCACCCGCGGAGCCGACAGCCCCGCCGCGGCCCTCGCGATGGTGTTCAAGCTCGTCGAGTCCGCCCAGGACCGATGGCGCGCGATCACTGGAGCCTCCCTCGTCGCCCTGGTCCGCTCCGGCGCCCGATTCGAGCGTGGACTCCTGGTCGAACGCGACGAAGTCGCCGCAGCCTGAACACCCACCGGGGCGCTGGCGTCCTCGAATGCTGAGGTGGCCGAGCCCTCGCAGGCTATGCGAGGTCAGTAATCCCGAGGCGGTGAACGGAGGCAGGCCCGTAGGGTTAGCTGCGGGTGGGGGCGTTGATCGAGGAGGGTGTGGGGTGGCGGTCGACTGGGACACCTTGGCGACAACTGGTCTGGGTGCGGCCACCACGGTGCTCGGCATCGTGATCGGCGGGTTTGTGGGGCGGCGGAGTCAGGACCGGCAGAGGGTTCTGGACACACGGTCGGCGGCCTACGCCACGTTTCTGCGGGAATACGCCAAAGCCGAGATCGACCTCCGGGAGGCGTACACGGCCAATCGGCCCAACACTGTCGACTGGGACTCGTTCAACGGAGCGCTGGTAGCCCTCAGCCTCGTCGCCCCCCAGGAGGTCAGCGCGGCCGTCCGGCCGATCCTCGAAGCACTCGGAGAACTATGCGTCTTGATCGTCCGTGAGCCGAAGATCGCCCGCGAGTACCAGCTGGTCCATGAAGCTCTAAGTCATGGCCAGATCGCATTCGTGAACGCCGCAAGGCGCTCTCTCGACAGCTCGCAGGGGCCTCTTGACTGGGTGATGGGAGGACCTCCTGCCTGGTCGGAAGTCGAGCGGTGGCTTCCCGCCCAGACCAGAGGCAACTCCGAGTAGCCGCATCCGCAATCCGCGCAAGATGGCCGCGTCCTGGATGCATCTACAAGGAATCCAAGGAATCCACCCGGCATCACGACGGACAACTACCCGACTGATCCACAGGATTTGACAATTACTCCGGTCAGGAGGTGTTCGAGTTCAGCCCAACCCGCTCAAAGTGGGAACAGATCGCCGAGACCGTCGCCGAGCGGGTCAAGTCCGGTGAGTTTCACCCGGACGACAAACTGTCCGAGGTCGAGTTGACCGAGGAATTCGGCGTAGACCGAAAGACGGTTCGGAAGGCGGTTGCTGCGCTCCGGGCTGACCGCCTGGTAATCACCCGTACCGGCATGGGCAGCTTCGTGACCCACCCGAGCGAGCGCGGGGGGCAGTAGGCCCCGCCCTGCCGGAGTTCACCAGCGAGGCGAGGCGGGGTGCGGGAAGGCATTGGATCGTCGGTTGAAGTCGACGGCCCGCACCCGGGGCGGACCTTACCGCGGAGCGACTACTCCAAGGTGAGCCGCTGCCCCTCGGGGCCGAGGCCCGAAGCGGAAGCACCGGGAGGCGGCATGGCAGAGCGGCGCAGGGCCCTTGTCGAAAGGCGAAAGGACCTTGGATTCACTCAGGAGTCCTTGGCCCGGGATCTGGGTGTGGATCGCTCAACCGTGGCGCGATGGGAGAGCGGAAAGGTAGACCCCCAGGACTGGCAGCGCCCGGCCCTGGCCAAGGTCTTGCGAGTAACGCTGATTGAGCTCGGCTCGCTCCTGCGAGCCCCAGCGGCCCCGAAGCCCTCACGAGACGAAAATGTCGCCGTCGTTACGCTGGAATATGACGATGAGATCGAAGCGTTGGAGCTTGCACGCAGAGTCTCCGCCAGCGACGTAGGCAAGGAAACGCTTGAACGGCTTGAGCTGACTTTTCATGATCTGGCGACCAAATATCCAACCGTAGCCCCCCAGGAACTCTTGGGACAGGTGCGGAGATATGGACTCTATATAGCCAGGCTCATGGATGCAAAAAAGACTCTCACCGAGCACCGGCAGCTACTCGTGATAGGTGGCTGGTTCTCTCTCCTCGGCGCAACGCTGCACATTGACCTTAATCAGCAAGACGCAGCAACGGCGAGGCTGCGAACGGCGATGACTCTGGCCCAGCATTCTGATAATTCAGAAATTCAGGCTTGGTGCTTTGAAACTGACCTGGCGGGTTCTCAGTGACGGCGACTACTCCAGGGCAGTGGAACTCAGTGCGACCTCCCATCAGTTGGCGCCTACCGGAAGCTCGGTCGAAATCCAGTCCCTGGCACAGCAAGGGCGAGCGTTTGCACGCCTGGGCTATTCCACCGAGACCTATGCCGCAATAGATCGAGTGCAGGAGCTTTCCGCGGCGATGGGCACTCCGATCCGGCCGGAACATCATTTCCAATACGATCCAGCCAAGTCACTCGCCTACGCGGCGACCACACTTGCATGGCTCGGCGACCCGGCGGCCGAAGCATTTGCGCGAGAAGTAATTTCGCGGCTCTCGCCCTCGGCGGACGTGAGCAAATGGCCTCGCCGGGTGGCATCGGCCAATATCGACCTGGCACTCTCGCTGGTGGCCACTAATCGATTGGACGAAGCATGTGATTCGGCACAGCGCGCCATGCTGTCCGGTCGAGTCGCGCCGTCTAACCATTGGCGCGCCCTCGAAGTCGTCGAAGCAGTAGAAGTGCGAAAGATTTCCGATGCGCGGGACCTCAGAGAGGTCTATGAGGGAATGCGCCTACAGATAGCACCGTCGAGCGACTGATAGCGCGAAAAAGGCCCCGCCCTGTCCCAGCGAGAGGTCGGTTTCCAGTGGTCGCGGCAACACGTGGTTGGTTGTTCAGGCTGCGAGGAGTTTAGCCAGACGCTCGGCTGGGGTTTCCCAGCCGAGCGTTTTGCGTGGGCGGCCGTTGACTTCGGCGGCGACGGCGGTCAGGTGTTCCGGGCCGTGGACGGACAGGTCGGAGCCCTGGTCCCAGGTCAACGAGCGGACCAGATGACCGGGCAGGGTCCGGACGGTCCCCGCACAGTGGTCGACCCGCCCGGCAGAATCGCCCCGGACCCGTCGCTTCCCAAGCCCGACTTTCGAACATCTCACAGCAGCTTATGGATAGGTTCATTCGTTCGAGTGAGTTTGATGAGGGCCCACCACCGATGTTCTGCACAGGAACCAATGGCCCCTCTTCGAACATGCTCACGCCGCCTCGAAACGGCCGGAACAATCGTCGCCGGTGAATCGGTGAAGGCCGATCTCCCCTCCCCCGTAGTGGATTTGACGTCCACTCAGTTCTCCCGACCAGAACAGGGACCAGCCATGACGACCGAGTCCGTCCAGCAGAGTCAGCAGAACCGGCAGAGTCTCAGCACCTCCGCCGCCAGGAACCTCGCCACCACCACCAAGACCGCGCCGCAGATGCTCGGGATCACCCCCCGCTACCTGCTGCGCGCCCTGCCCTGGGTGGACCTGGAGGCCGGCGTCTACCGGGTCAACCGGCGCCGGGGGTTCATCCTCGGCGACGGGCTGATCGGCACCTACGTCGACGGCGACAGCACCTCCCGGGTGGTCGCCGAGGACCTGCGCGAACTGCCCTTCCTCAGCCAGGTCGACAGCCCGCTGCTCACCGCGCTCGCCGACGGCTTCGTCGTGCGCGAGGTGGCGCCCGGCGAGATGATCGTCGACGCCGACGCCCCCGGCGAGCAGCTGCACATCCTCGCGTCCGGTCGCGCCGAGAAGCGCGCCACCGGGGAGTACGGCGCGGACGCCCTGCTCGCCGTCCTCGGCGACGGCGACTACTTCGATGCCACCGCGTGGGCCGGCGGCACCCCGATGCCCTACCGGGTCAGGGCGGTCAGCACGTGTACCGTGCTCTCCCTCGACCGCCGGATGCTCGTCGAACTCGCCGACCGCGAGCCGTCGCTGCGCGCCCAGCTGGACGCCTTCCACGTCGACGGCCGGCAGCCCGCCGACCGCGAGCACCCGATCGACCTCACCTCGGGCCACAGCGGCGAGCCCTACCTGCCGGAGACCTTCGTGGACTACGAGGAGGGCCCCCGCGAGTACGAGTTGAGCATCGCGCAGACCGTCCTCAAGGTGCACACCCGGGTCTCCGACGTCTACAACTCCTCGATCGACCAGGTCCAGGCGCAGCTGCGGCTGACCACCGAGGCGCTCCGCGAGCGCCAGGAGTGGGAGATGCTCAACCACCCCGAGTACGGGCTGCTCAACAACGTCGTGCCGGGCCAGCGCGTGCGCACCCGCAACGGCGCGCCGACCCCGGACGACATGGACGAGCTGCTCGCCCGGGTCTGGAAGCAGCCGGCCTTCTTCCTCGCCCACCCGAAGGCGATCGCCGCGTTCGGTCGCGAGTGCACCCGGCGCGGGGTGCCGCCGCAGATCGTGGAGCTCTTCGGCAGCCCGTTCCTGACCTGGCGCGGCGTGCCCCTGCTGCCCTCCGACAAGCTCGACCTGAAGGGCTCGGCGAACTCGGCGCCCGGCACCACCAACGTGCTGCTGATGCGGGTCGGCGAGGACCGCCAGGGCGTGGTGGGCCTGCGCCCGTCGAAGGTCCCGGACGAGGTCGAGCCGGGCCTCTCGGTGCGGGCGATGGGCGTCGACCGGCAGGCCATCACCTCGTACCTGGTGACCAGTTACTTCTCGGCCGCCGCGCTGGTGGACGACGCCATCGCCGTGCTCCAGAACGTCGAGGTGTCGAACTACCATGACTACTCCTGACGGATTCGGGCGCGGCACCGGGGTCGCCGGGGTGGCCCAACCCCCGCCCGGCGCCCAACCACCGCCCGGCGCCCGGTACTCGACCGGCCCGGTGGCGGGACAGGTCCCGGTGCCCGAAGCGCTCGCCCACGCGGCGGGCGGTCCCCGGTACTGGATCCCCCCGCAGCCGGACGCGGCGGCCGGGACCGCGCCCGCCGCCCCGCTCTCCACACCAGCTGCCGCCCCACCGGCAGCCCCACCACACGCTTCCGCGGGCGGGTTCGACGTCGAGGCCGTCCGGCGGGACTTCCCCCAGCTGCACCGGGAGGTGAACGGCCGCCCGCTGGTCTGGCTCGACAACGGCGCCACCACGCTCAAACCGCGCCAGGTGGTCGAGGCGGTCGCCGAGCACTACTCGACCGGCACCTCCAACGTCCACCGCGGTGCGCACACCCTCGCCAGGCAGGCCACCCAGGTCTACGAGGAGGGCCGCGAGGAGGCCGCCAAGCTGCTCGGCACGCAGGACGCCGGCGAGATCGTCTTCGTCCGGGGCACCACCGAGGCCGTCAACCTGGTGGCGCAGTCCTGGGGCCGCGCCAACCTCGGCGTGGGCGACGAGATCCTGGTCTCGGCGGCCGAGCACCACTCCAACCTGGTGCCCTGGCAGCTGATCGCCAAGGAGCGCCGGGCGCGGATCCGGCCGATCCCGCTGCTCCCCGACGGCCGACTGGACCAGGACGCCTACCGGGACCTGCTCGGCTCGCGGACGAAGCTCGTCGCGCTCACCCACGCCTCGAACGTGCTGGGGACGGTCCCACCGGTGGCCGAGATGACCGCGCTGGCGCACCGGTACGGCGCCCGGGTCCTGGTGGACGGCGCGCAGGCGGTGAGCCACTTCCCGGTGGACGTCGCCGCGTTGGACGCCGACTTCTACGCCTTCTCGGGGCACAAGGTCTTCGCCCCGACCGGTATCGGCGTGCTCTTCGGCAAGCGCGAGCTGCTGGAGGCCATGCCCCCGTGGCAGGGCGGCGGCAACATGATCGACTCGGTGGGCTTCGAGGAGACCACCTACGCCCCCGTCCCGCACCGGCTGGAGGCGGGCACCGGCCACATCGCCGGGGTCGCCGGGCTGCGGGCGGCCCTGCGGTACCTGTCCGGGCTGGACCGTCCGGCCGCGGCCGCGTACGAGGAGCAGCTCACCGCGTACGCCATGGGCGCGCTGGCGACCGTGCCCGGGCTGCAGCTGATCGGCGACGCGCCGGGGAAGATCGGCGTGCTGACCTTCCTGCTCCCGGGCACCGACCCGACCGCCCTCGCCGGGGCGCTCGACCAGGAGGGCATCGCGGTGCGCGCCGGGCACCACTGCGCGCAGCCGGCCCTCGCCGCGTTCGGCCTGCAGAGCGCGGTACGGGCCTCGCTGGCCCTCTACAACACCGTGCAGGACGTCGACGCCCTGGTGTCCGCGCTGCAGGAGGTCCAGGCCGCCCCGGCCCGGTAGGCCGGGGCGCCACCAGGTGGGGGGGGGCCCCCCCGGGGGGCCCCCCCCCCACCTGCAGGGCGCGCCCCGCGGCCTGCCCCCGCCCCGGGGCGGGGTAAAAAACCACCGGGTGGGCCC
>NZ_JBHVUV010000036.1:73949-98416 GCF_042883905.1 Kitasatospora sp. NPDC058170 | reverse complement strand
GGGGCGAGGTTGCCGGTGCCGCGCTCGGTGCCGATGGTGCGGGCCGCGTTGAGGGCGTCGACGGGCAGCACGATGTGGGTGTCGCCGGTGAAGGCAGTGCCGATGTGCTGGGCGGCCGCCGATCGGGCCCCGGACGCTGTGACGGCCGGTGTGTCGCTCAACAGGTCCACCCCGAGGAGAAGTTGTTCGATGCAGTGACGGCCATTCTCGCACCGGGGAAGCCGGGCGCGGACGGGAAGGGAGCGGCTCCGAGAGGGCTTCGATTTTCTGTTATGCCAATTGACACAACATCAAAGCCGTCCCTACGCTGACCGGCATGGATGAGGTCAGGGGCCGCGGACGCCCACGCAAGGATCCGGAGCGGCTCGCCCGGTGGACTCCGCCCGAGGGGTGGTCCCGGCTGGTCGCCTGGGTGTCACCCGAGGAGAAGAAGGCGCTGAAGCGCGTCGCCGTCGAGGCCGAGGTCTCGGTCGCGGACCTGGTCCGCGCCCTGGCCGCCGGGCTGGCCGGCGGGGCGATCACCCACGAGGAACTCGTCGGCCATGTCAGAAAGGGCATACAGGTCATGGAGAAGATCCCCACACTGTTCGAGCGGGACGGCGACTTCCGGGTGGTGGACCGCCCCCGCGCCGAGTGCGCCTGGGTGTTCGACGGCGAGGGCACGCCGACCGAGAAGCTCGACGGGACGAACGTCCGACTGACCACCCGCGCGGGCCGGTTGGTACGGGTGGAGAAGCGGCGCAACCCGAGCAAGGCGCAGAAGCAGCAGGGCATCACGGACGGCTGGTACGTCGACACGGACGAGCACGGACCCGAGGACAAGTGGATCCTGAACGCGGCCCGCAACACCGACGTCGCCGCGTGGCCGGACGGCGAGCACGCCTGCGAGGCGCTCGGGCCCCGGATCCAGGGCAACCCGCTCCAGTTGGACGAGTACCGCTGTGTGCCGTTCAACCTGGAGATCCCGGCGTACGAGGAGGTGCCCCGCAGCTACCGGGAACTGCGCGGCTACCTCGCCGAGTTGGAGAGCCGGTATGCACCCGGAAGCCTGGCCGAGGGGATCGTGTTCCACCACCCGGACGGGCGGCGGGCCAAGATCAAGCGCAAGGACTTCCCCAAGTCGGCCTGAGTGGTTGCGCGTGTCTCGCCTTTGCGTTGCCTGTACGTCTGAGTGCCGTGGTGGGTGGGGACCGCCGTGGCGCGTGGGGGCGTGAAATTCGCATGACGCGCCGGGACGGCTCTGGCAGCGTACGGGCCGTGACCACGGACGGTTCGGACCGGCACGGAGCGGGGAACGATGGCTTTCACCTTTGAGGGACCAGTACTTGAAGGCGCCCTCGTGCGCCTGGAGCCACTGGACCGCCGCCACGCGGCTGGTCTGGCCGAGGCGGCGGAGGAGGACCGGGGCGGGTACCGCTTCACCTGGGTGCCCGGCGCGGCCGAGGTCGGCGAGTACATCGAGTCCCAACTGGCCAAGGCCGCCGACGGAACGGTGGTCCCGTACGCACAGGTGGAGCGGGCGACAGGCCGGGTGATCGGTGCCACGGCCTACCTGGATCCGCGGTACTGGCCGCCGGGGGGCGGCGAGGGACTGTTCGCGGTCGAGGTCGGCTACACCTGGCTCGCGGCATCGGCCCAGGGCACGGGGGCGAACTCCGAGTCCAAGCTGCTGTTGTTCCGGCACGCCTTCGAGAGCTGGGGTGTGGCGCGTCTGGACTTGAAGACGGATGCGCGCAACAGCCGTTCCCGGGCCGCGCTCGGTGCCGTGGGCGCACAGGCCGTGGGCGCACAGTTCGAGGGAGTGCTGCGCAACTGGTCCCGCTCGTGGGCGCCGGGCGAGGCCGACCGGCTGCGGGACTCGGCGATCTTCTCGATCACCGCTGAGGAGTGGCCGACCTGCCGGGAGCGGCTGGAGCAGCGCATCGCTGCCCGCTCGGGGCGGTAGTGCGGCGGCCGTCGCGGGCTCGCGGGCGGCCACCAGCGGACGCCCGCGTGGCGGGTAACGCGAGAGGTAGGCGGGGCCCGCGTGGTGCGGGCACCGCCTACCTCTCGTGTTGATCAATCCGGCAATGAGCGGGTGGCGCCGGTGTCAGGGAGTGAGTTCGGGCTGCAGCGTCCACTGCTGATTGGCCTGGAGCCCCGGGCAGTCGTAGATGCCGAGACGGGTCCCCTGGGCGGTGGCCCAGGCGGGGAGTTCGAGGCACTTCCCGGTGGGGCTGCCCGGGTTGACGGTGGCGGGGAGGAAGATGCGGCCGTCGGGGCGCATGCTCCACTTCTGGCCGGCCGCCCTGTCGTCATCGCAGGGGGAGAGGATGACGCGGGTCCCGTTCTCGAGTGAGTTGTCCTTGGTGGAGAGGCAGTGGATGCCGGCCCGGACGGTACCGTCGGTGACGAAGTTGAAGCGCTGGTTGACGGTCTGCCAGCAGCCGTAGACGGCCACGTCCGCCCCGTTGCGGGGCCCGCCTTCGGCGTCGGCGCAGAGGCCGGTGAGGTTGGAGCGGATGGACACACTGGCGTTGGCGTAGCCGAGGTACTGGACCGGATTGAAGCCGTCGACCTTGTTGGGCCTGCCGGTCTTGCTGATGCCGGGGTAGACGGTGATGGCGTTGTTGTTGTCGATGGCCCAGACGTCGGGGAGGCCGTCGTTGTTGAGGTCCGCCGCGCCGACCCGGGGCTGGGCGGCGGCGGTCCAGTCGGCGCCGGAGAGGATGAGGAATCCCTGGTCGGGCCTGGTGAGGGACGAGTAGTCGACCTTTCCGTCTGCCTTCCAGCCC
The DNA here is from genome assembly GCF_042883905.1 of Kitasatospora sp. NPDC058170. Taxonomy (NCBI): domain Bacteria; kingdom Bacillati; phylum Actinomycetota; class Actinomycetes; order Kitasatosporales; family Streptomycetaceae; genus Kitasatospora; species Kitasatospora sp. NPDC058170. The sequence goes on along the minus strand of NZ_JBHVUV010000036.1, from coordinate 95,642 downwards.
AGGGCGTAGGAGTAGATGTTGCCGTTGGTGCGGTGACGGGCCCAGACGGTGGTCTGGTTGACGGCCGAGGATCCGGCGACTGGGCTGGTGGTGGCGCCGTTGGCGGCTCCCGGGCTGAGCAGTTCGTAGTCCGCCCAGCTGCCGCTCACCGTGGGGATCAGGGTCGCGGAGGTGAGCTTGTCGGTGAGCCCTCCGGCTTGGAAGAGGTAGAGGCTGGGGGAGTTGTTCGGGTTCTCCTTCTCAAGGGTGAGAACGGAGGTCTGGCTCATGATGATCGTGCGGTTCGGATCCTTCGGACTTCCGCCGATGGCCTCGCCTTCGGGGGTGCCGATGGCGGTGACCTGGGAAACCTTGCTCCAGACGTTCGGCGTGTAGTTGGGGCACGGGGTGCCGGTGCCGTAGGTCGTGCAGACGACGGGGCGGGGCAGAGGAGACGACGTCAGGTCGGCGTAGTTTCCCGTGCCGTCGTTGTTGATCAGGTAAAGGGCCTCGTTGAGTGCGGCAGGCGTCGCCTTGGTGTAGTGGGCGACGATCTGGTCGACGGCTTGCCCGGAGGCGAGGGTGCCGTGGTGGCTGATCTGGAAGTCCGACCAGGTGGTGCCGTACTCCCTGCCGCCAGGGGTCGCAGCTGCCGGCGCGGCTTGCGAGTTGATCGGGTCGGAGGTGCCGCCGATGATGCGCAGATCGCCCTTGGCGTCGGCGGTGACGATGTCGGGCTTCTGGTCGTTGTCGACGTCGCCGAACAGGGGCTGGGTCCCGGGCTTCCATGGGGCGTAGAAGCTGTAGACGGTCGGCTGGCTGTAGTTGCCGGCGTTGTCCATCGCCCAGGCGTAGACGAAGTTGGTGCCCCAGTTGCCGGGCTTCAGGTGGACGGTCTCGTTGGGCCCGTGGGCGTCGGACCGGTCGCACTGCCAACCGACGATCGGAGTGGGGTCGCTGCTGACACGGACGCAGGCGACACCGGAGGCCTGGAGGCCGTTGGCGGGGGCCGGGTCCTCGGCGTTGATGGTGAAGGCGCCCCACTCGCCGGCGTACTTGGCCGGGTGGTCGTTGGGCGTGCCGGAGGGCGGGAAGTCGCCGGAGCTGATGCTCAGCCGGGGGTTGGTCCTGTCGACGCGGAAGTAGCACCAGGCGCTGTTGGGCGAGGTGAGGATGGTGTCGGTCGAGCGGGCGAGCCATCCGTACTGGTGGCCGTCGGACAGCGAGCCGACACTCAGCGCCGGCCCGGGGCTGTTGTAGGAGCCGCCCCAGCTACCGTTCTCAATACGGAAGTTGGGGTCGTTGTCGTCCCACATGATGTAGCCGGTGTAGAGCGACTGTCCGGCGGGGGAGTAGCTGTCGGCGGTGAGGTAGAGGTTCAGGTTGTTGCCGACCCACCCGGGGTTGTCCCAGGCGTACGAGCCGCCGCTGTTGCATTCGGCCGTACGGCCGTTGGCCGCGAAGCCGGGACTGGGGCTGGTGCGGGGGTGCCAGATGGTGGGGGTGATGTCGTATGTGGTGGTGACGCTGGGGTTGTTGGCGATGGCGTGGCGGTAGAGCTTCTCCCACTCGGTGGCCTGGGGGCCGATCGCGATGGTCCAGGTGGGCCACCGTCCGGCAGCGGCCCGCTTCATGATGTCGGTGACGTCGATCGCGAGGGGACCGGTGCCGGTGATCGATTGGCCGTTGACGAAGGAGCAGCCCTCCATGACCACGGTGCCGTTCTTGCCGCACGGCTGGTTGATCCAGGTGGTGCCCTCACTGATGCCGCTCGGAGCCCAGTAGACGCCGAGGTCGGTCGGGGTGCCGGGGCTGGAGGCTCCGGTGACCTGGCCGTTCAGGGTGGAGCTGAAGAGTGTCGGCGGGGACTCCGCACCGCCGGCGACGGTGTAGATGGCCGGGTTGACGTTGAACTGGAAGTAGGCGCGCTGGCGGCCCTCCTTGCCGCAGTCCAGGTTGGGGTCGGAGCTGTGGTAGCCGCAGAAGCCGGTGGACAGGTTGGACTTCTTGTTGTAGTTGGGGGCGGTCTCGTGGTTCTCCTGGACCTCGACCGAGCTCTGGGTGTAGCTGGTGACGGCGGTGAGTGTCGGGTCCAGGTACCAGGGCCCGGTGCCGGATCCGAGCGCGTGCTGGTCGGGTGTCAGTTCGACGGCGTTACCGGTGACCTTGCTGCCGATCGCGGCGACATTCGCACCGTCGCCCGGTGCCTCGGCGGTGGACGGGGCACCGTTGGCCGGCTGCGGAGCGGTGTCAGCTGCAACTGCGGCCGCGGCGAGCTTGGCCGATTTGCCGGCAGCGGTGGGCGATTGGGCTGCAGGGCTGGAGGAGTCCCACTGCAGGGGCGCGGGTGACCGGAACCGCAGGGCGCCCGTGTCGTCCTTGACGTCGATCCGCCCGTGGTCGTCCGAGGTGACCGTCAGGCCCTGCGCGGTGATCGGGAAGCGCAGGGACTTGAGCGAGGGGTTGGCGGCAGCCTGGGGTGTGCGAACGACGATCACGTCGCGCCATCCGCCGACCGGAAGTGCTGTCAGCTGGAGGTCGACACCGGGCAGGACGTCCACGTAGGTGGCGGTGGGCCCGTTGAGCGCAGGCTTGGGGAGGGCGAACGGAGCGTCCAGGGAGAGCTTCTTGCCGTCGGCGGTGGACAGGGTGGCCATCGGGCCGTTGCCCCCACCGGAGAACCTCAGGGCGGTGCTGGCGACGGTGGGACTGAGGCTGCCGTCCGCGTTGGGCCGAAGAGTGGCGTCGATGTCGGCCCAGGCCCCGTCGCGCTTGGTGCGGACGGGCAGTGCGTGGTCCGTGGTCGTCAGCGTGCCGTTCGGGTTCGCGATCGTCCTCGACGCTTCGTCGGTCATCGCCTCCACGACGACCTGCTTGCCGGTCGACTTGGCCTTGGCGAGGGCGTCGACCATCGCCTGCTGTACCGGCGTGCGGGGAGGGGCGGGCGAGGAGGGGACGAGCGGGGGCACACCGCCGACCGGCCCGTGGGTGGACGGGGTCGTGGTGTCGGCCGCGATGGCCGCCGGTGTCGTCAGCAGGCCCAGGCTGAGGATGCAGCTCGCGCCGAGTGCGGTGAGGCGGATGGCGCGCGTGCGTGGGGACGGCGGCGGTGACGTGTTCGCATAGGAGCGAGATGTGTCGGACATGTCGGTCTTGCGGTTCCCTCCCGGTGTGCGACGCCACTCGTGGGGTCGTCGTTCGGGTCGGAACGATGCGGCCTGACCTGTAAGTAGGTCAAACCCGCTGACGACTTGAGTGGACATGTCCGGATAGTGCTGGATGGGCAGATCAAGAATTCATAAACATCACATGCATAGTGGCCGAACGATCTGGCGGCGCAATCAGGAGGTCACCTATCGTCACCTCGACCATGGGACAACTCTGTCCATATGACGCCGTGTCGACAATTTCTGAGGAGACGCCACAGTGAGGCTTTGGCCTGCCCGTATTCGGGTCGGGAGACCAGGAGGTGTCCGCTGGCGGTCACCCGCGATAGCGGCCATGGTGGCCCTGACGATGACAGGAGTCGCGGTACCGCCCGCGGTGGCGTGGACGATTCCCGAACCGCAGGGTCAGATCTGGACCCCCCCGACGCCGCTGGGCTCGGGGACCGTGCCGGTCGTGGGGCGTGACATTCAGCCGCCGGCGACCGGTCAGGCCGCCAAGCCGGCTGATCGGAAGCCTGAAGTCGCGGCGCCGGTCGCCACCGGGACCGCGACGGTCACGGTCGGGGCCGACAGCGCCGAGGCGAAGGCTGCGCGCTCCGCGACCGGTGGTTCCTCACCCGCGTCGGGAGGTGCGACCGGTTCCCAGGCCGGACCCCTCGCGGTGAAGGTTGCTCCGGGGGCCGGCGCGGGCGAGAGTGCGCACACGGTCACCGTCGAGGTGGTCGGTCAGGAGAAGAGCAAGGCCGCGGGCGTCACCACGCCGCTGATCTCCCTGTCCGACGCCGAAGCGGCGGCCGGAGCCGACGGGCGCTCCGCGACCGTCACACTCGACCTCAAGGGTCTGCAGGCCGTGGGCTGGTCCGACCGCGCCGTCCTCGTCTCGCTTCCGGCGTGCGCACTGACGACCCCTGGGCGGTCCGAGTGTCGTACCAAGACCCCCGTGCCGTCCAGGTTCGACGGCCAGGGCAAGATCACCGCCGACATCACGCTGCCCCCTGCCGGGGCCGGCCAGCCTGCCTCCGGCAACGGCCAGGACAGCCCGGTGAAGTCCTCGCTCGCCTCCGAGGACACCCGTGCCGCTGCGCGGACGGCCGGTGGTGCGAGCGCGTCCCTGGTGCTGGCGGCGGACCCTTCGCCGTCAGGCTCCCTGGGCTCCTACACCGCGACCCCGCTCTCCCCTTCGGGCGCGTGGAGCTCGGGATCCAACGCGGGCAACTTCACCTACAACTACCCGATCCAGGTCCCGCCGTCGCTCGGCGGCGTGGCTCCGCCCGTGGCCCTCGGCTACAACTCGGCCGCGGTCGACGGCAAGACGTCGGCTACGAACTCGCAGTCCTCGTGGATCGGCGACGGCTGGACCTACGAGCCCGGCTACATCGAGCGCTCCTACAAGAACTGCGACAAGGCGGGCATCGCAGGCTCGTCCGACCAGTGCTGGGGCGGGCAGAACGCCACGCTCTCCCTGGGTGGCCGTTCCGGCACGATCGTGCGGGACGACGCCAGCGGTGTCTGGCACCTGCAGAACGACGACGGCTCGAAGGTCGAACAGCTCACGGGTGCGCCCAAGGCGGCCGGTGACGCCGACTACCGGGACATGGAGTACTGGCGGATCACCACCGGCGACGGTACCCAGTACTACTTCGGCCGCAACCACCTCCCGGACGGCGATGGTACGGACCCGGCGGCCAACTCGGTTCTGACCTCGCCGGTGTACTCGCCGGACACCTCCGGGCCCTGCTACAACTCCGCTTCCGGTGCCGGTTCCTGGTGCCAGATGGCGTGGCGCTGGCAGCTCGACTACGTCGTCGACGCCCACGGCAATCTCGCGACGTACAAGTACGCCACCGAGGGCAACAAGTACAGCCGCGGCCGCGCCCAGAACGGCGGCAACGGCAGCCCGACCGACTACCAGCGGGCCGGCTACCTCAAGGAGATCGGCTACGGTCTGCGCCTGGACGCCCAGAAGGCGGCCAAGGGCACCCTCAACCCGGCGGCGAAGATCCTCTTCGGTGTCGAGGAGCGCTGCACGCCGTCCGGTGCGGTCACCTGTGCCGAGAACCAGCGCACCAGCGCCAACCAGGACTTCTGGCCGGACGTTCCGATCGACCAGATCTGCACCGACAACTCCTGTGTCAACTCGGCGGCGACGTTCTTCACCACCAAGCGCCTGACCGCCATCACCACCCAGGTCCTGGTGAACTCCGCGTACCGGACCGTCGACACCTGGAAGCTGAACCAGAGGCTCGCCGATCCCGGTGATGGCACCAAGAAGACGCTTCAGCTCGACTCGGTCCAGCGCGTCCCGAGCAACGGCCAAACGGCGGTCGAGAACCTGCCGTCGGCGCTCTTCGAGTACGACATGCTGGCCAACCGGGTGGACGGCCTCGTCCCGGCCTCCCCGATGTTCATGCGTCCTCGTCTGAAGGGGATCACCACCGAAACCGGTGGGCGCATCAACGTCATCTACAAGGACCCCGAGTGCTCCCGGGTCAACCACCACATGCCGGCTTCCGAGGACCACAACTCGATGGCCTGCATGCCGGTCAAGTGGTACCTGCCCGGCCAGTCCTCGGCGAACCCGGTGAACGACTGGTTCCACAAGCCGATCGTCAAGACCGTCACCGAACAGGACCTGGTCAGCAGCCCGTCCGTCAGCAAGATCACCGAGTACACCTACGATGACGGTGGTGTCGCCTGGCACCGCAACGACGCCGAGTTCGCCGACCCCAAGACCCGTACCTGGGACCAGTTCCGCGGCTACACGTCGGTGATCACCACCACCGGCAGCGGCGACGCCTCGGAGAAGGCGCCGAAGACGCAGCAGAAGGTCACCTACCTGCGTGGCATGGAGGGTGACTATCTCGCCGACGGCCAGACCCAGCGCACGAAGCAGGAGACCGAGGTCGGCAACCCCCTCGGCGGCACAGCGGCCGACAGCGACTGGCTGAGCGGGCGGGTCGTCGCCACCGAGGTGTACGACCGGGCCGGGGGCACCGTCAAGGCGGTCTCCGGCAGCACGTACAACGGGGCGACGGCTCCCACCGCCACCCACGAGCAGAAGACGGGCGGCGCGCCGAAGATCTTCGCCCGCTACCCGGAGTCGCAGGTCACGGCGATCTCCAGGGTCACGCTCGCGGACGGCAGTTGGCGTACCGCCACCGCGATCACGACCACCGATCCGGCCCAGGGCAACCGCGTCGTCCAGACCAACGACAAGGGCGACGGCACCGCTGCCACCCCCGAGACCTGCACGACGACCAAGTACGCGACCAGCGACAACCCGCAGCTGGTCACCCTGGTTTCCGAGCAGGTCACCATCAAGGGGTCCTGCGGTTCCGAGCCCACGGCCGCCAACACGATCTCCGGCAGCCGCGTCCTCTACGACGACAAGGCGTTCGGCCAGGCCAGGGCAACCGGTGACCCGACGCGGAGCCAGGTCCTGGACCGCTTCGACCAGGGCGGCAACCCCGTCTACGTGCACAACGGCAGCGCGACCTTCGACGGCTACGGTCGGAGTCTGACGAGCGCCACCACCGACGGCTCCACCTACAACCGAGCCGGTGCTCAGCTGAGCGGCCCGTCGGTGACACCCGCCGTCACGACCATCGTGCTGACCCCGACATCAGGAGAGCTGCCCACCGAGGTCCGGACGACCGGTCCGATGGGAGCCGGCTGGACCACCACGACCAAGGTGGATCCGGCCCGCGGCTCACCTCTGACCAGTGAGGACATCAACGGCCGTGTCACCACGGCGCAGTACGACGCCCTGGGCCGTACGACGGCAGTGTGGGCGCCGGACCGGCCGACCACGGCCCTCCCGAGCCGGAAGTTCAAGTACTCCCTGAAGGGCTCGGCCGGGCCCTCCGCCGTCACCACCGAATCGCTCAACGACGACAAGGCCACCTACTCCGCCACCGTCGACATCCTCGACGGCCTGGGCCGACCGCGGCAGAGCCAGCGCACCAGCGACGCCAGGCCGATCGGGCGACTGATCACCGACACCAAGTACGACACGCACGGCTGGGTGATCAGTACGTCCGACCCGTACTACGAGGCGGGCTCCTTCCCGAAGGAGTCGATCTTCGCCCCGCAGGACGGTCAGATACCCGGGCAGACCGCGAACACCTACGACGGCAACGGCCGGGTCATCCGCTCGGAGTTCCTCTCCTACGGAAACGTCCAGTGGGCCACCACGACGGCCTACCCGGGTGCGGACCGCATCGACGTCACGCCCCCGTCCGGTGCGACCCCGACCTCGACCGTGACCGACGCTCTCGGACGGGCCGTCGCAGGCTGGCAGTACCGCACGCCAACCGCGACGGGCAACCCGGCCGACGCGGACGTCACCAGGTACAGCTTCACTCCCGCAGGCCAGCCCGCCGGTCACACCGACAGCAGCGGCAACAGCTGGACCTACGAGTACGACCTGCGCGGGCGGCAGACTTCCGCCTCCGACCCGGACACGGGCGTGACCCGGACCTTCTACAACGTCGACTCGCAGGTCGACCACACCACCGACGCCAACGGCAGCACGCTCGCCTACACCTACGACCGGCTCGGCCGGAAGACCGGGATGTACAGCGGGAGCGTCGCCCCGGTGAACCAGCTGGCGGAGTGGACCTACGACAGTCTTCTCAAGGGTCAGCCGACCTCCTCGACCCGCTTCGTCGGCGGAGCAGCCGGCGCCGCCTACAAGAAGGCCGTGACTGGCTACGACACCGCCTACCGCCCACTTGGCACGTCCATCACGCTGCCCAAGTCCAAGGACGTGCCCGTCGGCACCGTCCCTGCGGGTGAGGACGCCCTGGGTGGGACCTACACCACCACCAACACCTACACTCCCGTCCTCGGCGCCCTGAGCCAGGTGGACATCCCTGCGGCCGGAGGGTTGCCGGCCGAATCCGTGAACTACGGCCGAACCATCACCGGGCTGGTCACCTCCACTGCCAGCCTCGGCAAGCCGGTGGTCGCGCAGGTGCTCTACGACGCCCTTGCCCGGCCCGTCCGGACGACGGTCGGCGAGTACGGGAAGCAGGTGGTTTCGACCCAGCAGTACGACTGGGCCACCGGGCGGGTCATCAACTCGTTCATCGAGCGCCAGCTCGGCACCGTCTCCCTCGACCAGACGAGCTACACCTACACCTCGTCCGGCCGGATCACCTCAGTGACCGACCTGCAGAACGCCACCGCCCGCGACAACCAGTGCTTCACCTACGACTACCTCGGTCGCCTCACCCGCGCGTGGACCGACGTCGCGGGTACCCACACGACCGCCGACTGGACCGACACCAACGGTGTGAAGCACGGCACCGGCAGTTCCTCGGTCGTTCCCGGCGTCGGAGGCTGCAACAACGCCGCCGGCCCGGTCGCCACCGGCCCCGGCACCGACAGCGTCGGTGGCCCGGCACCGTACTGGCAGGACTACACCTACGACGCCACCGGCAACCGCACCAGCCTCGTCCAGCACGGGCCCGCCTCCTCGACGGCGCTCGACCCCGCCCAGGTCACCCAGGTGGCAACCGCCGCGGACGGCGGCCGCACCTGGTCCGTCGTTCTTGCGGGTGGCGCGCTGTGGCTCGGCTCGCAGTCCCAGGACGGTGCCTGGTCCCAGTTCACCGACTTCATGGCGCAGGCCGGCACCCTGCCGGCCGTTACTGCCGTGTCGGCCGCGGTGAGCAACGGCAAGCTCCAGGTCATGGCGATCGCCGGAGGCCAGATCTGGCACACCGTCCAGGACGGTGACGGCTGGCAGAAGTGGCGAAGTGTCTTCGATGTCGTCGGTTCGCTCTCCCAGCCCAGCCAACTCTCCCTGACCGCCACTGCCTCGGGCCTTGAGGTCCTCACCTTCTCGGAGGGCAGGCTGCGGCACACCGTCCGTATGGGCAATGGACAGTGGCAGGCGCAGGGCTGGGGTGACGTCTACAGCGTCACCGGAGCTCTCGGCTCGGCCTCCCAGGTCGCAGCCTCCGCCACCGCCTCCGGCTTGGAGATCATGGTCGGTGCCGGCGGCAAGCTCTGGCACACCGTGCGCACCCCCGACGGCCAGTGGCAGGCGCAGGGCTGGGGCGACGTCTACAGCGTCACCGGCGCCCTGTCCGGCGCCCAGACCGGCCAGGGTCAGCTTGCCCTCGCCAACACCAGTGACGGCCTTCAGGCCGTCGCCCTCGCCCAGGGCAAGCCCTGGCACGTCGTGCGCAACAGTGCCGGCTCGTGGTCCCAGTGGGGCGACATCACCGGTGCCGCCGGTCAGGTCGCCATACCCGCCTCAGTGAGTGCGGCCGGATCGGGTTCCGATCTCAAGGTCCTGGTGTCCGGTGCGGGCAGGATCAGCCAGACCACGCGCGACAGCACCAAGAACTGGTCCGCCTGGTCCCAGATCGCGACCGCCAGCGGCGCGAGCAGCACCACCACGCAGACCTTCCGTCCGAACGGGAGCACCAACACCCCCACCAACGCGCCCAACACCGGCGGTGGGACCGGAGGGCCCCATGCCCTTCTGACCTCGACGACCACCTCGTCGAGCGGCACCAAGGCCGTCGGCTACCAGTACGACGCCAAGGGCCGGACGACAGCCATCACCGACACCGGCGGCACCGCCACCCTGACCTGGAACGGCGAGGACAAGCTCACGTCGCTCGCCAAGACCGGTCAGGCCGGGGCCACCACCTACCTGTACGACGCCGACGGCAACCAGCTCATCCGCCGCAGCCCCGGCAAGACCACCGTCAACCTGCCCACGGACGAGCTCACCCTCGACACCGCCAGCGGCTCGATGAGCAACGTTCGCTCCATCGGCACAGGCGGCGGCCTCACCTACACCCGCGTCACCGCCCCGATCGGCGGCGGCAACATCGTCGTCCAGACCGCCGACCCGCACGGCACCAACGGCGTTCAGATCACCACCGACGCGGCCCAGTCGGTCACCCGGCGGGCCACCGACCCCTTCGGCAACCCCCGTGGAGCCCAGCCCGCCGCCTCGGCATGGGCCGGCACCAAGGGCTTCGTCGGCGGCAGCAGGGACGACAACACCGGCCTCACCAACCTGGGGGCGCGCCAGTACGACCCGGCCACGGGCCGGTTCATCAGTCCGGACCCGCTTCTTGATCCGGGCATTCCGCAGCAGTGGAACGGCTACGCCTACAGCGAGAACGATCCGATCAACCTCAGCGACGCCAGTGGCCTCGCCTCAGAGGAGTGCGGAAAGCTCTACGACTGCCACGGTGGAACGATCACCAAGAACAACACCCAGGAGACCAGCGAATACGTCAGCGTCAGTGCCCAACAGCGCTACTACGCCGAAACGAAGGACTCCGGATACTCCGCGGACCGTGAGTACGTCTACTCGCAGATCCTGAAGAACGGCAAGGTCGTCGACCGTCGCCCGAAGACGACGATGGCCGCCCTCAAGAAGCTCGGCCAGGCTGCGCTCTTCGCGGCCGCAGAGTTCACCTCGGCAGGTGACTTCAAGGACTGCTGGGACGGGGACGGGGTTGCCTGTGGTTTTGCTGCCACCTCATTCTTCAAGACAAGGTGGCTCAAGGGCCTGGGCGAGGTCGTGCTCAGGGACATCCGGAAGGCTCCGGATGTCCCGCAGCCGAAGAGCACGCCGAACGTTCCCACGAAGTGCGACAGCTTCCTCCCCAGCACCCGAGTGCTGATGTCCGACGGCAGCACGAAGCCGATCGGGGAGATCGAGCCCGGCGACGTTGTCACGGCAACCGACCCACAAACCGGTGAGACCGGCGCCAAGCCGGTGACCGCGAAAATCGTCACCCCTGACGATGCCAGCTTCACCGAGCTCACTCTCGCCGCTCCCGGCCAGGAGCAAGAGCCCGGTGCGGCGACAACGCTGGTCTCCACTTCTCACCACCCCTACTGGGACAGCACGGCCAGTCGCTGGGTCGAGGCCTCGTCTCTCGAACCTGGCCACCGTCTGAGCATCCCGGACCAGGGTCACCTCGTCATTGTTGGGGCCAGGACCTACACCACCCAGCCTCAGCGCGCCGACAACCTGACCATCGCTGACGTCCACACGTACTATGTGCTGGCGGGGGCTACGCCGGTCCTCGTTCATAACTGTGACGTTGTTGCTGCGGTACTTTCGGAAGCAGAAGCAGTTGCTGACCTTTCGGGATCTAAGCGCCCGCAGGTAATTGAAGCTCTGCAAATTCCCGGAAATGCCCCGATCGTCGCTTATAGCGATGGAGGGGCAGGAGTTCGGCGGGTTCATCCAGCCATTCGAGGACTCCTCGACTCCATCCCGGCTGATCAACGTGGAGTTAATCACGGAGGTTGCGGTTTGGTTCAGTGTTTGACTGAAGCCCTAGATGCTGGACTGGACCCGACTGGGGCCACCGCTGCAGCGACAGTGGGGCGAACCAGAACAAATAAGAGCTTCCAAAAGCTCATTGGGCCTTGCGAAAGCTGCCAAGTCCTGGTCGATCATTACGACATCAATTTCAGGAGGGCAAAGTAGATGCCTCGATTCTCCCCGGAGACGGAGAGCGTCCTTTTGTGCGCCGGCTGGACTCCGGGGCGACGAGTTGACCTTTCCGACTGGAAGACATCGGTACGAGAATTCATTTGGCACGCTGCGGCGGAGAACTTCCTTAGCGAGTTCGGTGGACTTAGAGTCGATATCAGTGGACCTGGAGTTACATGCGCACGAGAGCCGTTCGAGTTTGACCCGGAGCTTGCCATCGGAGAGGGGGGCAGATTCGCAGAGCTCTCCGAGTCGCTTGGTCATAATTTCTTCCCCCTGGGAGAAATAGGGAGAGGCGAATTCTTCTTGGCAATCGACGAGGAGGGCGTTATCTATCTCCTTGGCGCCGGTTCAAAACGGCACGGGAAAGCAGAGCTGGCCCTGGAGAACCTCATCACGGGAATTGCCCCGAAGGAAATAGTTTCTCCCTTCTAGAAAGCTTCCCGGCAGCCCCTCCGATTCCATCTTGGTGGAGCTGCCGGGGGCTTCCTTGACTTCCAGGGAAGCGCTCCGGATACGCCCTCGGTGATCGTTGATGCTCCGACTTCTAAGTTCAGGATCGGCAAGATCCGGGCGGTTCATCCCGGCGCTCAGGCGCTTGAGACATGAAATCTGATGCGTCACCAAAATGGGAGCGCATCGACCTGACCCAAGAACACAGGAGGCCCTACCAGATCTTCCCGGTAGGGCCTCCTGATCGTTTGACGTCACCGGTTGACGTCACCGGGTGGGGTCCAAGATCCCACTTCTCGGTGGATCGTCGCCGTCGCGGCGGCTGTCAGGCCCCGTGTCGGGGTGGCTGGGGGCGTTGCCGAGAAGGTCGATGGCGTTGCGTTGGATGCGAAGTCTGACGTGGGTGTAGACGGTGGCGGTGACGCCGATGTGGGCGTGGCCGAGGAGTTCTTTGATGACGACGAGTTCGACGCCCTGGTCCAGGAGGAGGGTGGCGGTGGTGTGTCGGAGGTCGTGGAAGCGGATCCGGCGGAGGCCGGCTTGATGAAGCAGTGTGGCGAAGCGTCGGTTGAGGGTGCTGGGTTCTACCGGAAGCGCACTGCTGGGCGCGGTGAAGACGTAGCCGCGAGGGTTCCGACGCAGTCCTGCCGCCTCATGGTCGGTCTGCTGGCGGGTCCGGTGCGCGTGCAGGGCCTGGACGCAGGCGGCGGGCAGGGCGATGCGTCGTTCGGAGGCTTTGGTCTTGGTGGGAAAGAGCACGAGGCCGTTGTCGCTGGTGCGTTGGAGTGAGCGTCGGATCACAGCCGTGCCAGTGTTGAGGTCGACGTCCTCCCAGGTGAGGCCCCGCAGTTCGCCCCTGCGCAGGCCGGTGTGGAGGGCGAGGTGCACCACGGGGTGGAGCGGGTGGTCGCGGGTGGTGTCGATCAGGCGACGGGCCTCTTCCACGGTGAGGGGCTCGAACCGTCGCGGCCGGGGTGTACCAAGCCGGACGTTGCGGGCGACGTTTCGAGGGATCTCCTCTTCCTGGACGGCGTGTTCCAGGGCGGTCTTGAGCACCGTGTGGATGTAGGTGAGCGTGAGCGCACTCAACACCCGGCGGCAGCAGTCACCCACGGCGCAGCACCGCTGCTTCGCCGGCGTTCGCTGGTGGTCGGTGCGGCGGGCGCAGCACTGGCAGCGGGTGCGTAGGCCGTCGAGCCAGGTGCGGATGTCCCTGGCGGTGAGTTTGGAGAGCTTCTTCGCACCGAGGCCGGGGATGATGTACAGGCGGGCGACGGCCGTGTGGCGGGTGTGCGTGGTCTCGCGCACGTGGTACACCGCGACGGTGTCGAGCCAGTAGGTGATCCAGTTACCGACGGTGCCTTGCGCGTGGACGACCGGGGTGCCGCGGTTACTGGCGGCCTTGGCATCGGTGAGTTTGTCCGTCGCCTGTTGGCGGGTCCTGCCGTAGACGTGGAGGCGCTGTCGGTTGCCATTGGCCGCCAGGACGTAGGCGGCGGCTTCCCAGCGGCCGTCCTTGCGCTGGAACACGGTTCCTTCGCCGTCGGCGCGGTTCTTCTTCTGGGCTGCCATCAGGCTGCCTCCTCCAGTCGGGAGGCCACGAACGAGCGGTACGAGCCGTACGGGATGCGGCGGGAGCGGCCGATGGTGATCGATGACAGCCGGTTGGTACGGATCAGGTCGTAGACCGCCGAGCGGCCGAGCCGCAGCCGGGCCATGACCTCGGGAACGGTCATCAGGTCGTCGTCGGACACGGCTCGCCTCCTGCTCGTTCGAGGGCCACATCGAGCGCCGCGCGCCAGCGCACCCGTTCGGCGACCGCGCGCAGCAGCCGGGTCGCAAGGGGCGACATGTCGGGGTCCCCGGGGCGCACGGGCTCCCAGACATAGCGATTGGGCTCAACACGGCCGGCGGTGTCGCCGAGGACTTCCAGGACCCAGGTCCGGCGTTCGGTGCGGTGGTCGGTGAGGGTCTTGCCGGACCATTTGCGGGAGACGAGGACCCGTCGGCCGCCGTAGCCGAGGTGTTCGCGTTTGTGGGCGCGGGAGCGGCAGGCGCCGGGGCACAGGGCGGGGTGTGCGTTCTTGGGCTGGATGCCGTGGAGGAGCCAGTTGGCGCAGGTGGGCGAGCAGGGTTCGTGGCGGAGTTCGGCGGCGAGGCGGTCGACGTGGTCGCTCTCAGTGGTGCCGGTCGGGGTGTGGCACTCGGCGACGGACTTGGTGAGGTACTTGGTCAGGTAGCGGACGCAGCGGGCGGCCTGCGGGGAGCCGACGAGCACGCCCTGGGCGTCGAGCTGAGGGCCGAAGCGGAGCACGTGCGCGGGCTGGGCGTCGGGTTCGTCGTCGAGGCGGTCGAGGGCTTCGTCCCAGGTGGGCAGCGGTTCGTGGGTGGCCGGGTCGAGGAAGGCGCCGTGTTCGGGTGACCAGTGCGGCGGCGCGTCGGGAGCGTGGACCGGGTGGTCGGCTGGCGGCCACCAGACCTGGTGGTAGGTGGCGGCGACGACCTGGCGCAGTTCGGCGCGGGAGACGGTGCCCCGCAGGGCGAGGTGCAGGTGTGGAGCGAGGCGGCGCTGAGGTTCGACGACGGCGAAGTACTGGACCTCGTGGCCGACGAAGCGGCGCAGGTTCTGGACGAACCGGTCGATGAGCTTGGGGAAGTGGAGGGCGTCCCGGGCGGCCCGGCGGTAGTCGTAGGTGGTCGGGTCGACGGGGGTGCCGTCGGAGCGGACGCGTCCGTACGAGGGCAGGGTGAGGGTCAGGAACAGCGAGGGGCGGAAGGTCCGGCCGTCGGGCGTGGTGTACGCCTTGCCGAGGGTGCGGTTCTCGACCGGGCGGCGGGGCAGGTTACTGGTGTCCTGCCGGCGTCGGGTGGAGCGGACCCGGCGGGCGACGGGGGCGGGGGCGAGGGAGCCGCGGACGCCGGTCTCGGCGAGTTCGGTGTCGATCTCCACGAGGAGCGAGGCGAGTTCGTCGGCCTCCGCTCCGGTGGCCGTGGTTGGGCCTTGGATTGAGTGCCGTAGAGGTCGGGTTTTTTGGGGACTACGAGGATGAGGAGGCTCTTGAAGTGGGGATCGCCGGGGTTGATGATTCCGGTGTTCGGAGGTCATTCTCGATTCAGCGATCCACATATGAGCCTGACGGGCAGGAAATTCAGTCCGGAATGGATTCCTATAACATTTCGACCGAGCGGGGCTTCACGGTTTACGGCTGCCTGAGGAGCGTCCGGCGTGCCGGCACTCTGCTCACCTTCGAATTCACGGCCGAGGATGCGGAGATTCTTGAAATCTCGACTCCAGTGGTAGTGGACTTCCGTGACTCGGGAGTCGATAGCGTGAATCTCGCCAGGAAGCTTCGCGAGATCTTGGACTGGGGCTCTCAAGAGAGGCGGTCGGAGTTGATTGGATTGAACATCTCCGATCTACCGTCTGGCGAGTAGCGTCCTTATCTGCTACAGACGCTGGCCATCGACCAAATGAGTATGGAGCCCTGGACGGAGGGACTTCGGTCCAGGGCTCCATATGACGTCGATGTGTGCGTCGCCCAACGGCTCGTTGATGACGGCGAGGCCCAGCCCCGATCTAGAATACAGACGCGTCCGTACAGTGATCGCTGATTAGTGGGGTTTCGCTGCTGCAGGGCCTCCGGGGGTCCACAGATGATCGAACCTTAAGGGTCATATCGATGGTCTGGCATATCAAAGATCTCCGCATTTCTGTGAAATCATCTACGGACTCTGGTGGATGTATCTAGTCCGCTCACAGTGAGCTTGGTGAAAAATCGGTGTGGCCCCGCAGGACTCCGGCGGGGCCTCTTGGTCGTTTGACATCGCCAGTTGACGTCAGTTCTTGGGGACGAAGAACCCACATCCGGGTGGATCGTCGTCATCGCCGCGGCCGGCAGGTGTTGATATCAGGGGCATAGAGAGGAGACTGATAAACAGTCAGCCAGTCCCCTGGTTGGCGCAGCGCGCGCTGAGCGTGACCCACGCCTGTCCAGGCCGCGGTGGCCGTGCCGAGTTGGCGGCCGTGCGCCGCGCCGCGGGGTGCAGGAGGAGGCGGCGGATCCGGTGCGGCTGCAGCGTTTCGAGGAACCGGGCCGCCTCGGTGTGGTGGGTGCACGGTTCAAGGGCGTGCTGGGTAACTGGTTCCGGTCGTGGGCGTTGGGGGGAGGTCGACCGGCTGCGGGACTCGGCGATCTTCTCGATCACGGCGGAGGAGTGGCCGAACTGTGGCGAGCGGCTGGAGTGGCGCATTGCTGCCCGCTCGGGGTCACCAGCGGGTGTGGCGGAGCTGCTGTGAGGGATCGGGTGCGGGTGGAGCCGGGGCTTGAGGGTGTCGGCGGCGCCTCGCGGCAGGCCGTTTGCCATCGCGGGGCTGGCCCGCGATGGTGAGCGGGTGGTGGGTCAGGTGAGCCTGGTGGTGGCGTAGGTGTCGATGGCGTCGCGCTGGTATGCGGCTAGCCCGGGAGTGATTGCCTCGTATGCGGCGCGCCAGTGCTCGTTCTCCACGCAGGAGCGGCCGATTGTGCGGTACTCCTCGGCGGTGACCGCTCGGAGTTCGGACACGGCTCGGTACTGGGCGTCGATCTCGGCCTGGACCGGGTCGGCGTCGGCGGGGGTGCCGGCGGCCAGCAGCTCGGCCAGCCGGATCATCTGTGCGGTGCGCTCGCGCTGTCCGGCCTCGATCTCGGCCTCGCTCATCGCCGAGGTGCGCCGCCTGGCCTCCTCGGCCAGCTCGGGGAAGTCGCGCAGGCTTTCCTCGTACTGGGTGGGCCGGATGCCCTCGAAGAGGTTCTCCGGTCGGTTGACGGTCATGGGGTCGCCGTCCTTCCTGGACTGCTCCAGTTCGGCGATCGTGCGGGAGACGGTGTCGGCCAGGGCGTCGAGCCGGTCCCGTTCCGCGAGCAGCCGCCGGTGGTGGTCCCGCAGGGCAGCCACCT
Organism: Kitasatospora sp. NPDC058170; assembly: GCF_042883905.1. Taxonomy (NCBI): domain Bacteria; kingdom Bacillati; phylum Actinomycetota; class Actinomycetes; order Kitasatosporales; family Streptomycetaceae; genus Kitasatospora; species Kitasatospora sp. NPDC058170. The sequence continues at coordinate 78,624 of NZ_JBHVUV010000036.1, read as the reverse complement.
CGTCGACCTGCGCCGCAAGGATCCGGCCGATTGCCGGCAGTCCGAGGCCCAGCGCCCGCAGCACGAGGATCTGTTGCAGCAGCAGAAGCTGGTGCTCCTCGTAGTAGCGGTACCCGTTGGCGCCGATCCGGGCCGGCGGGAGCAGGCCGGTCTCGTCGTAGTGGCGCAGTGTCCGGGCGGTCACGCCGGACATCCGGGCCACCTCTGAGATCGGCCAGTCCATCACGACTCCTGCACGTGTGTCGCCGGGCCGGTGTCTCCGGCCCTGGTCACGACGGTAGGAGTTGCCGCAGCGGCAACCACAACCCCGAGACCATTTCGACCTTATCCAGGCCCCGGTGCCCCCTGAATCCTGGCCGCCGGCTGTCAGCCGGTGCGGTGGCCCACCGGGGCGACGGTGATCACGGGCTGGAAGTGGGCGAGTTCGGCCGGTTCGCCCACCGGGGTGCCGTCGGCCTCGATCCAGGCGTGTGCCCGGAAGGGGGCGAGTCGCACGCCGGTGCGCCAGGTCGGCCAGCTGCCGTGCAGTCGGCAGAGCAGGGTGGCGGCCAGTGAGCGTTGCAGACATCCCTGGCCGGCGCAGCGGACGCTGAGCGCGACCACGGTCTGCCGGGCCGCGGCGGCCTGTGCCGGGGTGGCGGGCCGTGCGCCGCGGCGCAGGTGCAGGAGGAGGCGGCGGATCCGGTGCGGTGGCAGCGTTTCGAGGAGCCGGGCCAGCGCGATCGCGGTGAGCGCGGCAGGGCGGCTGCGCCAGGGCGGCCGGGCGACGGGTTCCGCGTGCGGCAGGCTCATTCGGTGATCAACCCGGCGGCGGTGAGGCTCCGGTGCAGGCTCTCCACGTCGGTGCGGGCCTGGTCGGCGGTGACCGGGTAGCGCTCGGCCAGGACGCCGGCGGCCTGTTCCACCGAGCGTCCGTCGATCAGCGTGCGCAGGATCAGGACGCCCGTGCGGTTCAACTGGAAGTAGCGGCCGGCCCGTTCGTCGAGCAGGACGCCCCCCGCCTCGGTCTCGGTCAGCGTCACGTCCGCGCGCAGCTTCGCTGCCATCAGTGCCCTCCAGGGGTCGGTGAGGTGCCGGTGTTGCGGTGTCCGCCGTCCGCGGCGGCGGGGGCCGTGCGGTGGGTGGCCCGCGCGCGGAGCCACTGCTCGCAGCCGAGCGTGGCGTCCAGCGCGGCGTAGGAGGTGCCGGGCGGGTAGAGGCCGACGCAGGCCCGGCGCAGTGCGGCGGCGTCGATCAGTCCGGCCTCGGCCAGTGCGCTTCGTTCGGTGAGGTCGGCGAGTTGGCGGCGGTGGCGGGCCAGGCCCTCGTACGCGTCGGGGCTGAAGTCGCCCTTGCCCGATCGGCGGAGCAGGTGCGCGGGCACCACTTCGGCCATCGCGAGGGTCAGCAGCGGCTTGTAGGCGAAGGGGGTGCCGAGCAGTGCGGGGTCGGCGGCCAGGCAGGCCTCGATGACGTGGTCGTCCAGGAACGGCACGGTGTAGGGCGTGCCGACCCGGGCGGTGAGTTCGACGGCCTGCCGCATCGCACCGGCGCTGTGCTGCACCATGTGCAGCAGTTGGTGCTGCGCGTGCTCGGGAGCCAGCGGCTCGGCGCCGGTGGCGGCGGTGAGCAGTTGGGCCCGGACGGTGCGGATCGCCTCGGGGCCCGCCCACGGGGGAAGGCGCGGCGGCACGCCCCAGCCCAGCAGCGTCGTCCCGTGCGGAGGCGTGGTGGTCGCGATGTGCCCGGCCGCGTGGGCCAGCCAGTCCCGGTAGCTCCGCCGGTCGGCGAGTGCCCGCAGCGAGGGCCCCAGCCGCCAGCGCAGCCGGGCCCGGTGGCCGTGCAGGTGCCGCGCGGCGAGCACCGGGTGGCGGCGTGCGATCGCGCGCAGGTAGGCGGGCATGAGCTGCAGCACCTCGTCGCCGCCCTCGCCGCTGATCCGGAGCCGGGCGCCGCGGGCACCCAGTTCGCGGGCCACGTGCTCGTCGCGGGCCCGGGTCCTGGTCCAGGCGAACGGTTCGTCGCCCTGTTCGCCCGGATGCTCCAGGCCGGCGAACATCGCGGGGAGCGTCTCCGCCCCTACCAGGAGTCGGGCGCCGGGCAGTTCGGCGGCGGCGGCCGCCGCCCACGGGGCGTCGCCGTGCAGCTGGTCGACCGAGCCGAAGGTCACGGTCAGGAGGTCGCCCGGACCGCGTGCGGCGAGGAAGCTCAGCGGCGTGGAGTCCAGGCCGCCGGACAGGTCGCAGGCGATCAGTCCGCCGGGGGCGGTGCGGGCCGCGACGGCGAGTCGAAGCGCCGCCCCGACCGCCTCGGCGGCTTCGGCGGGTGGGCGCCGGGTCGCGGGCGGCCGCCAGCGGCGCACGGTGCGAACGGGTCCGTCCGGTGCCAGCACCGCGCTGTGGTCGTGGGGTACGGACTCGACGCCGGTCCACAGGGACAGCAGGGCCAGCGGGTGGGGCAGCGGGTGCAGCAGGCGCAGGGCCAGTCGTTCGGTCGCGACGGGCTGCCCGGTCAGCTCGGCGAGGACGTCCGCGCGGTCGGCGAGGACGGGCAGGCCGTTCACCCGCGCGTGGTGCAGTCGGCGCAGTCCGGACAGGGTGCCCTGGGCGCGGACCGTGCCGTGCGCGCTGACCAGCAGGTGGAAGCTGCCGTCCAGGCGGTCGGCCAGTGCGGTGAGGTCGGCGCCGTCCGGCCGTCCGGCGTGGCGGCGCAGGGTGGCGGTGTCGGCGCTGCTGTGGCCGAGGACGGCCAGGCGCACCTCGCCGGCCCGTGCGGTGACGAGCTCCGCGGCGGGCCAGTCCCCGATGATCCAGGGCCGGCCCGACGGGTGGTGCAGGACACGGGCGGCGCCCGTGTCCTGCACCGCGGCCACGGCCGAGGGAGCTTCGGTGTCCGGCAGGACCACGAACCAGGTCCTCGGGTGACCGCTCATCGTCCGGCCTGCTCAGATGAGGTAGAAGCCGTGGCCGTCGAAGACGTCGCCGATGATGAAGCCTCGGGTCAGCTCGGCGAAGTCGCCCAGCTCGATCAGCATCGGGGGCTCGTAGATGTCACTCATGGCAGTTCCTCTCGCTTGGCGGGGACGTATGGCCTTGCTTGCCGGCCGGGCGTCATCCAACCAGCGCGGCCGCACACCGGCCAACGGGGGCGCACGCGCGCCGCAGCACATTCCGCCACCGGTGCCCCGGCGGCACGCGGCCGGGTTCCGGATGCCACTCGGGCGGACACCAACCATCGTCGGCGTCCGATGCTGCACGGCAGCTGATGGCATGTGACAGTGGCGTGCCCGCACCTTCGAACGGCTGGGCCGGTGACAGATTTTGACCGTTCACACGACTAACCGTCGTCACGGAACGCACGTGAACAGCTCGTGTTGCGGCCTTGAACGGCCGGATCCGCACCGCCCGGACGGTCGTTTCGCGCCCCCCGGCGGGACGGCGGGGCCCGGGCACTCAGGTCCCGGGGAGCAAGCGGGTTGTGGCGGCTGGGAGTTTGGCCCACCAGTGGTTGTAGCGGCGGTAGACGGTGGGTTCGCGGTCGGCGAGGAGGGTGGTCAGGGAGTGGGCCTCGGCGGCGAGTTGGACCCAGGTGTCGTCGGGGAGATCGTGGAACGCGGTTGCCTCGATGCCCTGTTCGGTGGGGCGCCAGACGCCGGCGACGTGGCCGTCGACCAGGAGGGTGGGCAGGACGTCGCCGTTTCGGCGGATGACGAGGGTGCGGTAGTCGGGTGGGATGACGCGGCTGCGGTCGGCGTAGGCGAGGAGGACGCTGTCCCACATGGCCATCAGGCGGGGTGGTGCCGGGGTGTCCTCGGCCGGGCGCGGAGCCCCCGGGATGTCGAACAGTTCCTCGCCGTTCGGGCCTTCGAGCTGTTCGAGTTCGCCGGCCAGTGCGGCGAGTGCCTGCCGGGCCCTGGTTCGCTGGACCAGGGCGAACTGGGCGACGTCCGCCACCGAGGCCGGGCCGAAGCCTTCGAGGTAGCGCCGGACGAGGGTTTGGAGGGATGCGGCGGACACCTCTGCGTCGGCGAGGGTCGGGCGGGTCCGGGGCGCGATGTACGCGGGGCGGTGGCCGAAGGACCAGGGCGGGGTGGTGGGGGCGTGGAGGAGCGGCGTGATGTGCCGCAGTCCCCACCAGGCGCCGGGCTGGGCGGGCGCGCCCAGGCGTTGTACGAGCCAGGCCTCGTAGTCCGCGTTCGTGCGGGGCTGGTCGGAGAACGCCAGGAGTTCCGGGACCAGTGCGTCGGCGTCCTCGGCGGTCAGCCCTGATGCGGTGAAGCGGTCGCCGAGTCTGGAGGCGCGGACCGATGGCTGAACGGCCTCGTGGAATACCGGGTAGTCGTCGGCGTGGACGGCATGCAGGGTGATGCGCATCAGGGTCGACTTGACGACGGTCTGGGTGGTGAAGGCGGTGTCGAGGTCGGCCGGGTCGAAGCCGGCGACCCGGTTCCACAGCGCGAGGTAGGGGGAGGCGGCCTGTTGGGCCTGCAACGCGACCACGCGCCGCACCGCGTCGGCGACGCCGAGAGGCTCCCGTTGGAGGAGTAACTGCCGGGCGAGTGTGGAGCGGTTGAGCTCTCGGGCGGTGATTCGCATACCGTGATCGTCCCGTACGCGGTGCCGCGGTGGTGAAGCGGCCCTGCCCGGGGGACGGTCGGGGCAGGGCCGTTCGACGTCAGGCGGTGAAGCGGGGGTCG
>NZ_JBHVUV010000036.1:0-73853 GCF_042883905.1 Kitasatospora sp. NPDC058170 | reverse complement strand
GTCGCGGGCTTCGATGGCTTGGACGAAGGCGGTCCATTCGGCCTGGTCGAAGGCGAGGTGGGGACGGGTGAGGTCCTTGTCGTCGCCGAGCCAGACGTCGCCGTTGGGGAACCGGGCGATGAGCACGCAGCTGCCATTGTCATCGGCGGAGAAGGGTGATTTGGCCCAGTCAGCGTCGGTGGGGTCGTGGTTGTAGGGGTCGTGTTTCTGACTCACGTGCTCTCCTCCAACTGGTGGAACGCTCCTGCGCCTTGTGGGGCAGGGCCGTTCGACGTCAGGCGGTGAAGCGGGGGTCGCGGGCTTCGATGGCTTGGACGAAGGCGGTCCATTCGGCCTGGTCGAAGGCGAGGTGGGGACGGGTGAGGTCCTTGTCGTCGCCGAGCCAGACATCGCCGTTGGGGAAGCGGGCGATGATCACGCAGCTGCCGTTGGAGTCGCCGGAGAAAGGGGACTTGGCCCAGTCGGCGTCGGTGGGATCGTGATCGTAGGGGTCGTGCTTGTTAATCACGTTAGCTCTTCCAACTTGTGCTCAAGGGCGGCGATCGTGTCCTCCGGTGACAGCGAGTAGCGCTTCAGCCGTGCAAAAGCCCGCTCGGCTCGTCGTACGTCGCGTCCTGATCTACGCGGGAGCATACCGCCGACGGCTTCGATGAAGACAAAGCCCTCTATGGGCTCGCCAGGGAAGCGCATGAGCGAGAGACCAGAGGAGAGGATCGCGTGCCGTCCGGCGCTCAATGGGACCAGGCGAAGCGCCACGTTCGGATACTGCGCAACCTCGATCGCGTGCCGGATCTGACCTGCCAAGACCTCGCGATCGCCCCCGACCAGCAGCGTGACCTCGCCGAAGTAGAGCTCCAGGTTGATGCGAGGTTCATCGGTCAGCCGTCGCTGGCGCAGCACTCGGACCTCGGCGGCGGCTTCGTTCTGATCCTCGCTGAGACCATCGAGCCCAGCGGCGATTACCTCGCGGGCATAGCCCTCGGTCTGGAGAAGCCCTGGAAACGCTGAGGGAAAGTATTCCCAGAGGTCTGTTGCAGCGGCTTCGAGGCCGAGAAACTCGGCGAATGCGGCGCTGATCGTGTCAGCGAACTCATGGTCTTGCCACCAGTTCTTGGAGGGACCGTCTCCGACGAGGTTCTCCAGCTCGGCCCGGTCCGCCCCGCTGATCCCGCAGTGGTCCAAGAGCCTTGCCAAATCAGCAGCGCTGACTGGAAGTTTGCCGTGCTCGACTCTGCTGAGGCGAGCCGGGTTCCATCCCTTCAGGCCAGTGGTCATGTCGGTCTGGGTCCTGTTGTTCTCCACCCGCCAGGCGCGCAGCTCCTCGCCGAGCTGGATGCGCCTGAGCGTCGACCGGTCCATGCTCACCGGCTGCCCTCCCTCTGGATGTAGGCGACCAGTCTCTCCAGACGGGCTGTGAGGCTCAAGCCGTAGCCAAGATCAACTAATTTATTTTTGTCTTGCGGCGTTCGGGTTGCAAATTCGAATCCAGACCCTCCACACTCAACGTGACCGCACAGACACGCTCCTGACGGGGCGTCGAGATGCGAAGAGGGGCGAACCATGTCCACTGTGAGCAGGCCTGTCCTCCATTCCTGGGAAGCGATCCTCACCGAGCACGACCGCTCGGTGCGTACCGCCCGTCACCAGGTCCGCCAGCGACTCACCGAGTGGGGGTGGCAGGGCGAGCGTGTCGACGATCTCGTCCTGATCACCTCCGAGCTCGTCACCAACGCCGTCGTCCACGCCTGTCGGGGCGATGGCGAAGTGCGGCTCTACCTCCAGGAGTTCGGCGGTGACTGCCGCCTGGAGGTGTGGGACCCGCGTTTCGACCTGCCGTTGCAGGAGCGTCTGCCCCGCCGGTTCGGCGAGGGCGGGCGCGGGATCGAGCTGGTCCGGGAGCTGGCGTTCGACTTCGGTGTGGTCATACGGCGAGGTGCGGGCAAACGCGTGTGGGTGCGCGTCCTGCTCGCCGCGGACAACCAGCCCGTACCCCTGAGGAGTTGAGACACATGGTCTGCCGCCGTACGGCCGGACGTGATCACGCCCCGCGCGAAGGTCATCCGGTCGAGAGGCCCAACCGCTCCGCCAACCGCCCCACCGTCGCCGAGCTGGTCGCCGCGGCGATCGTGTTCGCGGTGAGCCTCGCCCTCGCCTTCGTCGCCGCCGCGCTGGTCGACCCCGGGGAGCCGGCCGCCGCCCGGGTGGTCTGGTGGACGACCCTCGCCGCCGCCCTGATGCGGGGCGTCGGCTGGTCGGACCGCGCCGTCGACCGCTGGCACCGCCGTCGAGATTCCGCCGACGAGAACGAGTAACGAGTAACGAGTAGTGACAGCCCAGGCTCCAGGCTCCACCCGGGAGGAACCCGACATGCATCCCGCCGCCATCGCCCACCGCGACGCCGCCGCGCTCCAGGCACGCTGCGAGGTCACGGGCGTCCGCTGGACGACCGACCTCGACCCCCAGTACGAGAACACCGCCGTGATCCCCGACGGCCGCTGGCAGCCCGCCCCCGACGGCTACGTCGAGCGGTTCACGCCCGGCATCTTCAACCGTGACAGCGGCCTCGTCGAACTGTTCCGGCTGCCCGTCGCCATCGACAGCCGGGCCGCGCTGGCCGGGTTCGTCGCGGGCCTCGGCGACCCGTACCCCGTCACCCTCGGTGAGACCAGCGACCCCGCCGAGGCGCTCACCACCCACACCGCCCCCGATACCGGCCGCCGGCTCGGCCTGCACGTCGACAACCACCAGAAACTGCCGTACGCGGCCCGGGAGACCGCCCGCCGACGACTCTGCGTCAACCTCGGCCCCGGCACCCGCTACCTGCTGCTCGCCGACACCGACATCAAGTCCGTCTGCCGCACCATCCACGAGCGGTACGACAACCGCCACCCGGACACCGAGGACCTGCGGTTCTTCGTCATCCTGCGCCGCCCGCTGCGGGTCCTGCGGCTGCGGATCGAGCCCGGGGAGGGGTTCCTCGCGCCGACGGCCGTCCTGCCGTACGACGAGTCGACCGAGGGCCAGGCCGAACCGTCCGACACCGCCTCCTGGCTCGGCCACTGGGAGCGCGGGGTGTTCGGGCCGCTGGTCTGAACCGTCCCGTCCGGGCGGGCCGGGCGCGGCAGGTCCGAGAGCGCCCGGATGTGTCAGTCTGGATGGGAAGGCGGTGGGGAGCAGAGCGGGGGAGCGACCGAGGTCGGGAGGCCCCGAGATGGCCGAGATCAGGGTGAACGGGGTGTCGCTGTACTACGAGGCCCAGGGCGCCGGGCCCGGCGTGGTGCTGGTGCACGGCTCGTGGAGCGACGCCGACAGCTGGTCGCGCGTGATGCCAGGACTGGCCGAGGAGGCCACCGTGGTCGCGTACGACCGGCGCGGGCACAGCCGCAGCGAGGACCTGCTCACCCAGGGTTCGGTGTACGAGGACGCCGCCGACCTGGCCGGCCTGATCGAGGGGCTGGGGCTGGCCCCGGTGTTCGTCTGCGGGGACTCCTACGGCTCGCTGGTCACGCTCCGTCTCGCCGCCGCCCGCCCCGACCTCTTCCGGGGCCTGGCCGTCCACGAGCCGCCCGGGACGGCGATACTGCTCGCCGACCCGGACCTGCGGCCGATCGGCACCGCCTTCGCCGGCCGGATCTCCGCGGTCCGGGAACTGCTGGAGGACGCGGAGTCGGCGGCGGCCGCCGAGCTGTTCGTGGAGTCGCTCGCCTTCGGCCCGGGGGCGTGGGCGCAGCTGCCCGCGCCGATCCGGCACACCTACGTCCGGAACGCGCCCACGTACCTGGACGAGCTGCGCGACCCGGATGCGCTGGACCTGGACCTCAACCTGCTGAGCGGGTACGGCGAACCGGCCCTGCTGACGCAGAGCGACGACAGTGCGCCGATGTACGGCGAGGTGCTGGACCTGATCGACCTGGCGCTGCCGAAGGCGGAGCGTCACCTGTACACCGGGGCCGGTCACGCTCCGCACCTCTCGCAGCCGGAGCAGTGGGTGCGCGTCGTCCTGCCGCGCGCGCTCGGGCGGCAGGGGTAGCGGGCGGGGTCGGGTCAGGCCCGGGGCTGTTCCGCCCAGGCCCGACCCGGTCCGGCTCGGCTCGGTCAGCTCGGCTGGCGGGCGACCAGGGAGTTCAGCAGGGCCGCGCCGCGCTCCGCGTCCCCGACGCTCACGGCGAACTCGGTGCCCTTGCGGGTGCGGATCACCAGGCACTCGCCGCTGCGGAGCATCACCGTCGTGCCCAGGCCGTTCATCCGGTAGCCCCAGCCGCCGGCCTGGGCGGCGGTGCGGTGTTCGGCGCGGGCCGAGGCGATGTCCTCGGCGGACCAGCGGCGGACCGGCCAGCCGAGCGGACCGAAGGCGACGGAGAGGCCGTCCGGTGTGACGAGGGCCTGGACCGAGGAGCAGACGAGCATCGCCACGGAGGCGAACGCGGTGGGGAGGACCAGCCCCCAGGGGAGGTCGGTCAGGCCGCCGACGGCGGCGAGGAGGCCGGCCACGGCCGTGAGGCCGGTGAGCGCGGCGATCAGGGCGACCCAGGGGTTCGCGGTGCGGGAGAGCCAGGCGAAGCGCTCACCCGCGGGGATGTCGAGCCGGGGGTCGCCGGGCGAGGCGCCGGCCGGAGAGGTGCTGTCGAACGAGGTGCCGTCGGGTCGGGGACCGGCGGGGGAGGATGTGGTGGTGCGGCGGGTGACCAGCCAGGCGAGCACGCTGGCAACGGCCGCCGCCACCAGGGCGAGTACGACGGCCAGGCCGACCGAGCCGGCGTCGTGCCAGGTGGCGCGGTCGAGGTTGGCGCGGACGATGGACACCTGGGCGCCCATCAGGATCACGCCGGTGGCGACCAGGGCGGGCGCGGTCCAGGGGAGCCGGGTGGACCCCGGGCGGCGGTCGGTGGTCGGCGGGGCGCCCCGGTTGGTGCTCCAGCTGGTGACCTCGATCGCGAGGACGAGGACCGCCCAGATCGCGGCGGGGGCCAGCGAGGCCGCCCAGAGCGGCATCGAGCCGTCGGGGGAGCTTCCGCTCCAGTGGGTGGCGAGCGGATCGGGCAGTCGGTCGGCGGCCGTCCAGGGCAGCACGGCCAGGATGGCCGTCACCCCGACCGCCCAGGCGGCGGCGCCCCACCGGGCGCGGGTGGTGGGTACCGGTCGGTCGTTCACGCTGTCCCCCTGATCATTTCGATGAGATCGGCCCTGCTGTAGCCCTGGAGCGCTGCGTCGTCGACCAGCAGGCGGACCCGGGCGAGGAGCTCGGACCGCTGGTCGGCCCCCTCGGCGACGGTCACGCCGCGGCCGCGACGGAACTCCAGCACCCCTTCGTCGCGCAGGGTGCGCAGGCCGCGCAGGACGGTGTTGGCGTTGACGCCCAGCGCCCGGGAGAGGTCCCGGGCGGGGGGCAGCCGGTCGCCCGGTGCGCATTCGCCCTCGGCGATGGCGCGCCGGATCGCTCCTGCCACCTGCTCGTGCAGGGGGCGGGTGTCGGTGGTGTCCAGCTTCAGCAACATGGTGCTAGTGAAGATAGCACCATGTGGTTCTTCGGGGGGAGGGGCGGGCCCGCGCGGGCACGAAAAGGCCCGGTGCTGCCACCGGGGAGAGGTGGCGGCACCGGGCGTTCGGTGGTTGGGGCGTTCGGTTGTCCGGGTCTTCGGCGGTCCGGGTCTGCGGTGACCCGGGCCCGGGTGGCGGGTGGGGTCAGCGGCGGACGGCGGCCGGGCGGGGCTTGCCGCAGCCGCAGGAGCGGCGGACGACCAGGTGGGCGGGGAAGGTCCGGGCACCGGCCCCGGCCTCGGGCTCGTTGCCCAGGACCAGGTCGACGGCGGTGCGGGCCATCGCGTCCTGGGGGGAGCCCACCGTGGTGAGCGCCGGCCCGGCGATGACGGCCTCGGCGATGTCGTCGAACGCGGCGACCGCCAGGTCCTCCGGGACGCGGATGCCCAGGTCGTCGGCGGCCCTGAGCAGGCCGATCGCCTGGTCGTCGGTCGCGCAGAAGACGGCCGTGGGCCGGTCGGGGCGCGCGAGCAGGGTGCGTGCCACGGCGTGGGCGCGGACCCGGTCGAACGGCGCGGTGGTCAGCTGCTCCTCGATGGGGCGGCCCCCGGCGGGGAGGCCGGCGTCGGCCAGGGCGGCGGCCCAGCCGGCGGTGCGGGAGGTGACCGGGTCGCTCGGGCTGAGGGCGAAGGTGCCGCCGAAGCAGTGCACCTCGGCGTGCCCGTGGTCGAGCAGGTGGCGGACGGCCTGTCGGGCGCCGCCCTCGTCGTCGGCGACCACCGCGACGCCGTCGGGGCTCTCCGCGCGGTGGTGCAGCAGCACGACGCGGGTGCCGTCGGTGGCGTCGAAGCCGGTGATACCGGGGGCGGACGGGTCCTGGGTGACCAGGATCAGGCCGTCGACCTGCATGCCGAGGAAGGCGCGGATGTAGTGCGCCTCGCGTTCGTTGGCGTAGTCGGAGTTGCCGATCAGCAGGAGTCGCCCGCGCTCGGTGGCGGCCTGCTCCACCATGTGCGCGAGCCCGGCGAAGAAGGGCTGCCGGGCGTCCGGGACGACCATGCCGATCAGGTTGCTCCGGCGCCGGGCCATGGCCTGGGCGACGCCGTTCGGTCGGTAGCCCAGCTCCTCGACCGCGGCCAGGACCTTCGCCCGGGTCGTGGCGGCTACGGGGCGCGGGCCGTTGTTGATCACATAACTGACCACGGCGGTGGAGGTGCCGGCCAGCCTGGCCACGTCGTCACGGGTCACTCTTGACATGCGGATGAGCCTACAGAGGTGCTCGTCGGATGATCGGACGGTTCCACCGATGGGTGACGGTGGGGAGGGGGCCGGGCGGAGGTGGGTGGAGGCCGGGTGGCGGCCGGCCCCAGGGGATCTGGTGACGCAGGGTGACGGGGTGGCGGTGTGGTTGCGGCCCCGGGCGCGGGGGGTGTTGTGGAGTGCGAGGGGGCGTGACCTGGGGATGGGGGCGTGAAGCCTGCGGCGCGCGCCCTGGTGGAGGCCCGTGTGGATCCGGTACGGCGTGGGAAGTCGGACCGGCCGACTTCCCACGCCGGCTGCCGGGACCGCTCCGGGGAGTCGGTGGCGGGGCTGGTGGCGCGTCGGCGCGGTGGCTAGGGCTTGTCGGGGCCGGGGCCGGGGCCGGGGCCGGGGTCGGGGTCGGGGCCGGGGCCGGTGGCGCGCGGCGCCCCTGCAGGGTCAGGGGAGGCGGGGGAGCGGAAGGCGGCGGGGGAGGGGCTCGGTCTTCTGTGCATGGCTACCCTTTCACTTCGACGGCTGCTGGGCGCCAGCCTAGGCATGTCCATGCCATCAAACAATGGGGCAAAGGTCCCGGCTCCCGGCCGTGGCGGGTCGTCCGCGGGGTCAGGGGGCTGCAGACGTGGAGTCGGCGCGGGACCGGCGCGGTGCCGGCCCCGCGGAAGGTGTCAGCCGCCCAGGCAGTCGCGGACCGCCGCGATCAGGCGGTTGGCGCGGGCGTCACCGTGGCCGATCATCCGGTTGGCGACGTACCCGAAGCCGATGCCGAACTCGTCGTCACCGAAAGCGAACTGGCCGCCCGCGCCGTCGTTGCCGAAGCTCCGGGAGCCCAGCAGCGGGCGGAACGCGGCCGAGTCGAGCAGCACCCCCGAGCCCCAGCGGGCGCCCAGGTCGAAGCCGAGCCAGCCCGGGCCGGAGGACAGCTCGCGGACGGCGTCCGTCACGGTCTCCGGGCTCAGCAGCCGCTCCCGGCCGTCGATGCCGGTGACGGCCGCCGCGTAGACGCCCGCCAGGCCGCTCGCGGAGGCGACCGCACCGGCGCCGGGCAGCTCGATCGCGTGCAGCGCCGGGTCGTTCCAGCCGTGCGGCTCGTCCAGGCCGGGGAAGACCAGCGCGCCGTTCATCGTGACGATGCGGGTCAGCAGGTGCTCGGGGCCCGGCATCGGGCGGCGGCCCTCGGCCTCGGCCAGGCGGGCGAGCCGGTCGGACTCGGCGGCGGGCAGCCCCAGCCAGGCCCGCAGGCCCAGCGGGTCGCCGGCGGCCTGGCGGAAGTAGGCCCCCGGGGTGAGGCCGGTGAGGCGGCGGACGACCTCGCCGAGCAGGAAGCCGAAGACGTGGCCGTGGTACTCGTGGGTGGCGCCGGGCTCCCAGATCGGCTTCTGCTCCTCGATGGCGCGGACCACCGGGGTCCAGGCGGCGATCTCCTCGAAGGTGAGGACCCGGTCGAGGGCGGGGATCCCCGCGCGGTGGCCGAGCACCATGCGGGAGGTGATCGCCTCCTTGCCGTGCTGCCCGAACTCCGGCCAGTAGTGGCTCACCGGGGCGTCGAGGTCGAGCCGGCCCTGCTGGGCGAGCAGGTGGACGCAGAGGCTGACGATGCCCTTGGCGCAGGAGAAGACCGGGACGACGGTGTCCTGCTTCCAGGGCCGGCCGGTGCGCTCGTCCGCGACTCCGCCCCACAGCTCCACGACCTTGCGTCCGTCGGCGAAGACGGTGACGGCGGAGCCGAGTTCGGGGAAGTCGGCGAAGTTCTGCGCGAACGCGTCGGCGACGGCCCCGAATCGTTCGTCGGCCCATCCGCTGTGCTGCTGCATGGCTGTCTCGTTCGCTTCCTGGCGTGCGGGGGCCGGGCCGTGGCCCGCGCCGGTTGACCGGGTCACGCTACGGGGGTGGGCGGTCCTGTTACGAACGATTTATCAGGCCGCTCCGGTGGTGGCGGCCGTAGCCGTCACCCGCCATCTATCACCCGCCATCCGCCATCCGCCACCCCCGCCACCCGAGGTGCGGCCCCGCGCGGCCCCGCGCCGCTCAGGGGGTGAGTGCCGCCGTGAGGAGGCGGTCCAGCGCGCGGTCGAAGGTGGCGTCCGGATCGCGCGGCGGGCCGGACGTGGCGAACGCGTCGGCGAGATGGGGGAAGTCGCCGCTCATGGCCGCCTTGTACAGGTAACCCACCAGCTCTGCCTGCCACTTGGCCCCGGCGGCAGCGGTCTGCTCGTACTGCGCGTACTGGCAGACGAACCCGTTGAGCAGTGACATCGCCTCCATCCGGGCGGCGCCGTCCAGGCCGCTGGACGCGGTGACGGCGAGGAAGTGCTCGGTGTAGCGCAGGCCGTTCGGGCCGATGCCCGGCCGGGCGACCACCAGGGCGGGCAGCCAGGGGTGACGGCGCAGCACGGTCAGCTGCTGGTGCGCGAGTCGGCGCAGGTCCTCGCGGCAGTCGCCGGTGGGCTCGGCGGGGAACTCGTACTCGGCGGCGGCCGCGTCAAGCATCAGGTCGAGCAGGTGCTCCTTCTTCGGGACGTAGTTGTAGAGCGACATCGTGCCTGCTCCGAGCGCCGCGGCCACCCGCCGCATGGAGGCCGCCTCCAGGCCCTCGGCGTCCGCGATGGCGATGGCGGCCGCGGCGATCGAGGCGCGGCTGTGGGCCGGCTTGGGGCCGCGGCCGGTGCGCTCCGGGCGCAGCCAGATCAGCTCGGGCGCCTCGGGGGCGGCGGGCCTGGGCAGCCCTGGTCCGGCCGTGGCGGGGCCGGACGCGGCCGGAGCGGGCGCCGCCAACTCGGGTGTGGCCGACGCGGGTGTAGCCGGTTCGGGCGTGGCGCCGGGCTCGGGCGCAGGGGGCTGTGTGGCTGGGGGCTTCTTGGACGGCACGGAACGATCACCTCGCCCCCATCTTAGATACGTACGCCGTACGTAGTACGATGCGCCTGCGTGCACTTCTACGTACGCTGTACCTAGAGAGGGGAATGCCCATGTCCGACACCGGTCGGCCCGCCATCGAGATGGCGGGCGTGGAGAAGAGGTTCGGCGCCACCGAGGCGCTGCGCGGCCTCGACCTCGCCGTCCCGGCGGGCACCGTCTGCGGCCTGCTGGGCCCGAACGGCGCAGGCAAGACCACCGCCGTCCGCGTGCTCGCCACGCTCGCCGCCCCCGACCGCGGCACCGCCCGGGTCGCCGGGTACGACGTGGTGCGCGAGGCCGAGGCCGTCCGCCGCCGGATCGGCCTCGCCGGGCAGCACGCGGCCGTGGACGAGGGCATCACCGGCCGCGACAACCTCCGACTGTTCGGGCGGCTGCACCGGCTCGGCGCCCGCGGCGCCCGGTCGCGGGCGGACGAACTGCTGGAGCGCTTCGACCTCGTCGAGGCCGGCGACCGCCTGGTGCGCACCTACTCCGGCGGCATGCGGCGCAGGCTCGACCTGATCGCCAGCCTGGTCACCAGCCCGCCCGTGCTCTTCCTGGACGAGCCGACCACCGGGCTGGACCCGCGCAGTCGCCAGGACATCTGGTCCACCGTCCGGGAGTTGGCCGAGAGCGGCACGACCGTGCTGCTCACCACCCAGTACCTGGAGGAGGCGGACCAACTGGCCGACGACATCGTCGTGGTCGACCAGGGCGCCGCCATCGCCACCGGACCGCCGCACCGGCTCAAGGCGGCGATCGGCACCCGGCTCTCGGTCACACTCGCGGACGCGGAGCAACTCGGCTCGGCCGTCGTGGTGTTGTCGCGCCTGGCGGGCGGGGACGCCACGGTGGACCCGTTCGAGCGGACCGTCTCGGTGGTGTCGCAGCCCGGATCGACCATCCTGCTCCCTGCGCTGGTCAGGGAGTTGGACGCGGTCGGGGTGGTCGCGCAGGACGTCGCGCTGCGGCCGCCGTCGCTCGACGACGTCTTTCTCGCCCTCACCGCCGACAACAACTCCCCGAGGAGGGCTGCCTGATGGCCGCTCACACCGCCCCGCCCGCCGGTTCCTCCTCCGGTCCCGCCGCCGGCCGCTTCACCGGCACCGGTTCTGCTCCCGACACCGGTTCCGGCCCTGCTTCCGGTCCTGCTCCCGGTCCCGTTTCCAAGGCCGACGGCGGGCTCGGCCGACTGGTCGCGGACACCTGCTCCTCGGTGCTCCGGGTGCTGCTCGCCTACCGCCACTCGCCCGGTCTGATCGCCGCCTCGCTGGCGGTCCCGGTGGTGATGGTGGTGGTCTTCGGATACGTCTTCGGCAGTGCCATGCAGGTGCCCGGCGGCGGGAACTACCGGGAGTTCCTGATGCCCGGACTGTTCGCGATGGTGGCCGTCAACGGCATCATGCCGACGATGGTCGGCACCGCCCGGGACATCGGGCGCGGTGTGAGCGACCGGCTGCGCTCGATGCCGGTGTCCCGCACCGGCCTGCTGCTCGGCCAGTCCCTGGCGGACCTCCTGGTCAGCGTCTGCGTCCTGGCGCTGCTGGTCGGGGTCGGGCTGGCGGCCGGCTGGCGGATCAGGGGCGGAGTCGCCGACGCGGCAGGCGCGTTCGCGCTGCTGCTGCTGTTCCGCTTCACGATGACCTGGGTCGGCACCTGCCTCGGCCTGATCGTCGGCAAGGAGGAGACGGCCGGTCAACTCGCCGTCATGGTCTTCCCCTTGGCGATGGTCACCAACGCGTACACGCCGACCGGCGGGATGCCGGGCTGGCTGCGCGCGGCCGCCGACTGGAACCCGGTGAGCGCGGTGGTGCAGGCCTGCCGCGAGCTGTTCGACAACCCGGCGGCGGCCGGACCGGCGTGGCCGATGCAGCACGCGCTGCCCGCCGCGCTGCTCTGGTGCGCGGTGCTGACGGCCGTCTTCGGGCCGCTGGCGGTAAGGAAGTTCGCCACACACGGGCGGTGACCGCCCGCACGCCAGGACCGGTCCGCGCCGCGACCTTGCGCCGCAGGCGAAATGTGCTGGACACCGGGGCCGGTGCGGCAGAGGGTGAGCGGCATGGAGTTCACCCATCTCGGCCGTACCGGCCTGACCGTCTCCCGACTCTGCCTGGGCACCATGAACTTCGGTCCGCACACCGAGGAGTCCGACGCCCATCTGATCATGGACACCGCCCACGAGCGGGGCATCAACTTCTTCGACACCGCCAACGCGTACGGCCGCGACCCCGAGGGCAACCTCAAGGGCCGTACCGAGGAGATCATCGGCAGATGGTTCGCGCAGGGCGGCGGCCGCCGCGAGCGCACCGTGCTCGCCACCAAGGCCTACGCCCCGATGGGCGACTGGCCCAACGAGGGCCGGCTCTCGGCACTCGCCATCCGGCGCGCGGTGGACGCCAGCCTGCGCCGCCTGGGCACGGACTACATCGACCTCTACCAGATGCACCACATCGACCGGGACACGCCGTGGGAGGAGGCGTGGCAGGCGATGGAGGTCCTGGTCGCCCAGGGCAAGATCATCTATGTCGGCTCCAGCAACTTCGCCGGCTGGCACATCGCCCAGGCCCAGGAGGCCGCCCGGTCCCGGCACTTCCTCGGTCTGGTGAGCGAGCAGTCGCTCTACAACCTGCTGGACCGCGCCATCGAACTGGAGGTCATCCCCGCCCTCCAGCACTACGGCCTCGGACTGCTCCCGTGGTCCCCGCTCCGCAGCGGCCTGCTCGGTGGCGTCCTGCGCAAGGAGCGCGAGGGCACCGGCGTCCGCGGCGCGATGGGCCACGCCACCGAGATCCTGACCGCCAACCGCGAACGCATCCAGGCCTACGAGGACTTCGCCGCCGAACTCGGCGAGGACCCGGCCGACATCGCCCTCGCCTGGCTGCTCACCCGCCCCGCCGTCACCGCCCCCATCGTCGGCCCGCGCACCCTCGCCCACCTCGACGGCGCCCTGCGCGCCCTCGACGTGACGCTCGACCAGAAGACCCTCGACCGCCTCGACGAGATCTTCCCCGGCCACCAGCCGGCCCCGGAGGACTACGCCTGGTAGGAGGCTCTTCCGGCCTGCAGCCGTAGGCCCGGCAGCCGCAGGTCCGGTGGCCGTCCCCGCGTCGGGGGCGGCCACCGGGTGGGCCGTGCCGGTGCGCTCAGGAGGCCGGGTTGCCGACCAGCTGGAGCGGGCCGTTCAGGGTGTTGGGCGTGCAGCCCGGGCCGGTGAGGGTCAGGTGGTCGCGGGTGTTGACCACACTCAGCGGGCCGGTCAGGACGGTGCCGCAGAACTGCACCGTGCCGGCGCCCACCGCCTGGACCGGGCCGGTGATGTCCGAGCCCCTGACGACCAGGCTCGCCCCGGCGCGGACCACGACCGGCCCGGTCTGCTGGGCGCCGGTCAGGCAGGTGGTGCCGGCGGCGACCACCAGCGGGCCGGTGTGGCGGCCGGACACGGTGGCGGTGCAGGCCGGACCGGTCGGGACCTTGGCGCGGAAGTCCAGGGCGTAGGCGAGCTTGCCGGGCTTGGCCTCGGTGATCGGCGCGCTCAGCTTGCCGAACTCGCCGCCGGTGGGCTTCTTGCCCGCGTTCCACGGGGTCAGCCGGCCCAACTGGTCCGCGGTGCGGCCGTCGGCTATCACGGTGTCCCCGGGTACGGCCGACATGGCCTGGGAGGCCGTCCGGACCGCGGCCAGGTAGGAGGCGGCGTCCGTGGTGCCGTACGAGCCGGGCAGGCCGATGCCCCGGCCGCGCAGCCAGTCGCCCCAGAGGAACTCCAGGTACTCGGCCGCGTCGTCCGGCACCGAGTAGCCGATGTCGCGGGTGAAGTAGACCAGGCTGCGGTACGGGTCGTCGTGGAAGTACGCCAGGCCCAGGTGCTGCGGCAGCTGCTCGACGGTGACCGGCCGGTTCCCCTCGTCGACCAGGCGGACCCAGTTGCGGGCCTGCATCGCCTGCCAGAAGGCGGCGGGCGACAGGTCGCCGAAGTTGGCCTGGACGACCAGGCGGACGTGCAGCCGCGGCCCGCCGTCCGGGGCCTCCAGGAAGGAGGTCAGGGTGTGGTGGCCGTCGGTCAGGTAGAGCGCGCCGCCCGGGCCGACGACGACGGTCTTCATCTCGGCGCGGCTGGCCGCGGTCTCCTGGCCCAGCGCGATGCTGCAGGTGAAGCTCGACGGGTCGGCGAGCCGCGCGCCCGGCTGCACCGTGGCGGCCGCGTCCTGGCCGTTGGTCTCGCACCAGTCGTCGAAGCGCTTGTTGACGGAGCCGTTCAGCTCGTCCTTGGGGGAGGTGTAGCGGCCGAGCTTGTAGTAGACCTCGTCGTAGCCGACCGAGGACTGGGTGGGCCGCACCTGGTCGAGGGTCACGTCCAGCAGGTCGCCGGGCCGGGCCTGCAGCGCCGCACCCGGGGCGGGAGCGGTGGCCGCACCGGCGGGGGCGGCGAGGCCGGCCAGGCCGCCGAGCGCGAGCACGCCGGCCGCCGCGGCGGCGAGCACCCCGCGGCCCGGGCGACGGTGCTGGGGGGACGGCGCGGGGCCGGTGCTCATGGGTTCTCCTGCGGGTCGGCGGCTGATGGCAAGCGCTGCTGGCGCACATCCACCCATTGCCCACGGCTCAACCGGTGGCCGGGGAATGGCGTCGGGGTGGCAGGCACGTGAACCCTGTCCGTCGCGGCCCGACCAGCGGCCGTCGCCCGGCGCGCTGCGGGTCGGCGCGCTGCGGGTCGGCGAGCCGACGGAGACGGCGTCGAGGTTCGGACGGCTTCGATCCTCAGCTTTCGGTTCGGCTCGACCGGCCCGGGCCCGGCGCACCGACCGGGGCTGTGATCGGATCGGTCCCGGGTGAGCGCAGGCGGGCGAGGGCGAGGCCGGCCGTCGTCGTGATCGCCATCGCGGCGACGCCGACCAGCGCCGCGGTCGTGTAGGCGTCGTCGTTCGGGAAGAGGCGTCCCGTGGCGGTGCCGGCGGCCAGGACCAGACCGCCGACGGCGCTGCCCAGGGAGTACCCGACGCTGCGGACGACGTAGTTGAAGCTCATGGCGCTCGACGTCTCGCTCTTGGGGGTGACGGCCAGGATGACGCCGGGCATGGCGGCGGAGAAGCTGCCGACGCCGAAGCCCAGCACGCCCATGGCCGCGAGCAGTTCGGCCAGGCTGGATCGGGCGGTGGCGAACAGGACGAACCCGCCGCCGACGATGGCAGCGCTGCCGGCCAGGAGCAGGGGGCCGTCGACCCGCATCCGGACCCGTGGCGTGAGCCTGCCGGCGACGAACCCCAGCACGGAGAACGGGATGAGGACCAGCCCCGCCTCGAAGGTGGTCAGTCCGAAGCCGTAGCCGGCGCTGTGCGGCGTCTGCGCGTAGCGGGTGATGAGCGTGAGCAGGAGGTACATGCCGCTCCCGCCGACGAACATGGCGATGTTCGCCCCGGCGACCGCCGGGTGCCGTACCGCCCGGACGTCCACCAGGGGCGTCCTGGTCCGCAGTTCGGAAGCGGTCCAGGCGCAGAGCAGGAGTACGGCGGCGACGGCCAGGGCCACCGCCACGGCGAGGTGTCGGCTCCACAGGCTCCTCTCGCCGGCCAGGAACAGGACGAGGAACAGTCCACCCGCCAGGACGAGCGCACCGGCCACGTTCACGTGAGCGGAACGGCCTTCGGGAGCTGCGGGCATGGAGCGCCACGCGGTCACGAAGGCGATGACGGTGACGAGCAGGCCGAGGCCGTAGGCGGCCCGCAGTCCGCCGAACTCGGCGAGCAGCGCGGCCAGCGGGTAGCCGACGCCGGCCCCGATGATGGAGACCACTGAGATCAGGGCGATCGTGGCCGCGCTGCGCTCCTCGGGAAGATGGTCGCGGGCCACGCCCATCATCAGCGCCGTGAGACCGAGTCCGACGCCCTGGGCCGCTCTGCCCACGAGCAGCCAGGCGAACGGCATCGGCAGCACGGTGAGCGCGCTGCCGACGACGACGATCGCCAGCGTGGCGAGAATCGTGGCCCGCCGGTGCGGACCGGCTCCGAGCCGGCCGAGGACGGGTGTGGCGACGGCGCCGCTGAGCAGGGCGATGGTCAGCGTCCACTGCGCGCTGTCGAGGGAGACGTGGAACGTGGTCGCCACGCTGGTGATGAGCGGCGTCCCGAGGCTGGCGACCGCCGCCACGACCAGGGCGATGAACACCAGGGCGGGGACCAGCAGACGTGCCTCGGAACGTATCAGGGCAGCGCCCGTGGGCTGGTCGTGAGCCTGGGCCGCGGTCACCGGTCCGACTCCCCTCGGGCGTGGCCTTCGAGCTCCGCCAGGTGCAGCAGCGCCGGAAGGGCTGCCGCCAGGGCCTCGACCTCGTCACCGGTGAGTTCGTCGATCAACCGTGCGTACGCGTCGACGCCCGCCTGACGCCGCGTCCGGACGTACGACGCGCCGGCCTCGGTCAGGCACACCAGCGTGACCCGCTTGTCGGACGGATCGCCCCTCCGCTCGACCAGCCCGGATTCCTCCATCACCCGGACCAGGACGGTCATCGCGGGCTGGGTGACGCCCTCGGCCGCCGCCAGATCGGTGATCCGTCGCGGGCCGGTCTTGTCCAAGGTGGCCAAGGTGGCGGCGGACGTCAGGCTCATGTCGCGGGGAAGGCGTCTCACGGCCCTGGTGGCCAGGCCGTAGAGGGCTGACCCGATGGCATCGGAAGCGCCGTGCGCGGCGTCTTGGCGACTCATGCCTGAAGCATAGCGAATTTATATGAACTCTTTATGTATCTCCCGGCCGGGAGGTGCCGGCCGCTACCGGGTGGACGCGGCCAGCATCGAGCCTGACCGCCTCATCGGGTCAGGCCTGGCGGGCGGGCAGTGGGACTTCAGGAAGTCGGCGTCATTCGCTGTCTCCTCGCATGACCGCGGCGTAGCGATCTCCCAACTTGACGCGCAGAAGCGAGAGTTGGTGTGCGGCGACGGCCGCGATATGTGAGGAGGGGGGTTGCACCTGGCTCGTTGCCCACCAATCCGGACGGGGCTCCTCCAGGTGACCGGCGCGCCGCTGTGCCCGGATCAGGGTGTCGATCTCCGTCACGTGCTGCGCGAAGGCCTGTGCCCATTCCTGCTCGTCCGGCCGGAGGAACGGTGAGCGCCGGAGAAGGAGGAGGTTCACCTGCGTCAGTCTGCTCGTGCCGGCGGTGGCGGGGGGATCCGGGTGGACCACGGACGTGCGCTGGGCCTCCTCGAGATCGGACAGGGCCTCCCACACCTCTCTCAGGGCCTCGACCCGCTGGGCGCGGAAGTTCGCCCGTGCCTCACGGGCCTGGGCTCGCTGCCACTGCCACAGGCCGGCCGCGGTGGCCAACCCGGTTCCTACGAACGTGAGAACGCCCACGGCGACCGTGTCCGACATCATGGTGTGAGACTACTGAGAGGCGCCGAATCGGCCCAGGGCCGCCGTCGCCGCGGTCCGGGATCGAGGACCGCCACCCCGGGTCCCAAGGCCGGGCGGTGCACGGGCGGTCCGGGTGGGGGTCAGAATCGTCCCATGAAGATCATCAGCATTGACGCGATCGCCGGCTCGGAGATGAGTGCCTACGGCAGCAGCGGTGTCCGCCACGTGCGCGTCCACGGCGGAAGCGGGCCGACGGGCGTGAACATCATGCGCCTGGCGGCCGGCGGGCGCATCGGTCGGCATGTCGCGCCGGTGCCGCAGGTACTCATCACCATGGAGGGTCGGGGCTGGGCCAGCGGCGCGGACGGTGTGCCCGCGGCGCTGGTGCCGGGGCAGGCCGCCTGTTGGGCCGCGGGTGAGGAGCACGAGACCTGGACCGACTCGGGCATGACCGTGCTCATCGTCGAATCCCAGGACCCGCCCGCGGAGAGCATGCTCGGCGAGGCGGCCCGGCAGCAGTAAGGGGTGCTGCCGGGCCGGGCCGGGCCCGAACTGCGGGGCCCGCGGCGCGGGGTGGGCGGGGGTGGGGCCGGCGGTTCGGGAGATACGGGTTCTTGCTGGTCCGCGGTGTACTCGCCGGTCACCACAGGGTGCTGTGGTAGCACTGCACGCATGACGGACAGGCCGGTTGAGCGCGGTGGTTACCACCATGGTTCGCTGCCCGAGGCGCTGGTGGCGGCGGCGCTCGGGCTGCTGGACGAGCTGGGGCAGCAGAAGGTGACGATGCGGGAGGTGGCGCGGCGGGCCGGGGTGTCGCCGGGGGCTCCGTTCCGGCACTTCGCCGACCGGGACGCGCTGCTCACGGAGGTCGCGGACCGGGTGCTGGCGGACTTCGAGCGGTGGCAGCGGGTCGAGATCGAGGACAGCGGGGGCGGGGGCGGGGCGCTGCGGGCGATGGGGCTGGGGTTCATCCGGTACGCGCTCCAGCACCCGCACCGGTTCGAGCTGGTCCGGTCGAGGGTCTTCACGACCTCCCGGCAGCCGGAGTTGGAGCAGCGCCTGTCCGGGATCGACCAGGCGTACGCGGGGTTCATCATGGCCGACCAGGAGGCCGGCCGGCTGCGGCCGGGGGATCCGGCGCTGGTGGGGCTGGCGGGGCAGGCGCTGGTGTACGGGCTGTCCCAGATGATCATCGACGGGTACCTGCCGGCCGGGAAGGCGGAGGAGCTGGCCGCGCAGGTGTTGGACACCTTCGGCCAGGGCGTCGCCAACCCCCGCTGAATCCAAGGACGTTGGGGCTGTGTGGAGCCTTGACCGGACCTCTGTGCGCTGATGTAATCACCGCTTACATGGTGGATGGAGACAACTGGAGGCAGCGATGTTCGCCAAACCGACTCCGGGCTACACCACCTCGGCCGTGACCGGGGACGCCGTGGTCCTGCTGATCGGCATGCGCATCAACCGCTTCTGGGCCGTCCACCACTGGGGTCCGGTGTACTACGCGATGCTGCGGATGCTGTACGAGCTGGCCAAGCAGCCGGAACGCGGGCTGCGCTCGCGCATCCTGCTGACCGCGTCGCCGCGCACGTACTACGTGGTGCAGTACTGGGAGTCCAAGGAGAAGCTCTACGCCTACGCGGCCGCGCCGGACGGGTTCCACCACACCGTCTGGGGGATCGCCAACCGCAAGCTGCGCGAGGGCAAGCTCCGGCAGCACGTGGGGCTGTGGCACGAGACGTACATGGTGCCGGAGGGGTCGTACGAGGCGGTCTACTTCGACATGCCGCCGTTCGGGCTGGCGGCGGCCCACGGCTCGCTGCCGGTGGAGCGCCGGGGGAGGAGCGCGGCGGCCCGGCTCGCGTTCCGGTCGGGTGCGTCGGCCGAGTGCGGGGCGGTCGAGGGTGGGGCGGTCGAGGGTGGGGCGGTCGAGGGTGGGGCGGTCGAGGGTGGGGCGGTCGACGGTGGGTCCGCCGCGGCTGGCTCCGCCGAGGGTTGGTCCGCCGAGGGTACGTCGAAGGCCGGGGAGAAGCGGCTGGCCTGACCGGCGTGCGGCCCGCGAAAGGGCCGCGCCCAGCGAAAGGGCCGCGCCCAGCGAAAGGGCCGCGCCCCGCGAAAGGGCTGCGTCCCGCAGCGACCTGACGGACCGAGGCGCGGGGGTGGTGGCTGCCGGACATCCGCCCCCGCGCCTCCTCGCGATCGGTAGTCGCACCCTTACCCACGGACGCGGGCCGTGGTAGAAGGGGAATCCAGAAATCATTCCGGCCGGCCCATGGGGACGGGCGGCCGGTGGTGACCGGGGGCGGCGTGGCATTCGAGCATCGGAATCGGCTGATCGGCGACCGCTACCGGCTCCTGGAGGTGCTGGGCACCGGGGGGTTCGGGAGGGTCTGGAAGGCGTACGACCTGTGGCTGCACATCGACGTGGCGCTGAAGGAACTGCGCCTGCCGGAGGCGGTCTCGTCCGGTGAACGTGCCGATCGGCTCGAACGCGCCGAACGCGAGGCGCGCAACGCCGCCAGGCTGCGGGACCACCCGAACATCGTCACCGTCCACGACGTCGTGATCCAGGACGGCGTGCCCTGGATCGTCATGCAGCTCGTCGAGGGGAGCTCACTGCACGAGCACCTGCGGCGCGGCCCGCTGCCGGAGGAGCGCGTGGTGGACATCGCCGCGGCGCTGCTGGACGCGCTCGGCACGGCCCACCGGGCGGGTGTCGTGCACCGCGACGTCAAGCCGGCCAACATCATGCTGGCCGCCGACGGCGGCGTCCTGCTCACCGACTTCGGGATCGCCGTCCACCACACGGACAACACGCTGACACCGTCGGGGATGATCATCGGTTCGGCGGAGTACATGGCCCCGGAACGGGCCCGCGGCGAGGCCGGCGAGGCGGCGAGCGACCTGTTCTCACTCGGCGTCACGCTCTACCACGCGGTCGAGGGCGTCTCGCCGTTCCTGCGCGACAACCCGCTCGGCTCGCTGCACGCGGTCGCGTACGACGAGGCGCCCGCGATGGAGCGCGCCGAGCGGCTCGGACCGCTGGTCGAGGGGCTCCTGGAGAAGGACCCGGGCGACCGCCCCGACGCCTCCGGCGGGCTGGAGCTGCTGAACGCCGCACCGACCGACCGCCTGGCCGGTCGCCCGGCCGGCGGCCCGGCCGTGCCGCCGGGGCCCGCGGGACCCGCCGGGCCGTCGACGACCACGTCGAACTGGGCCGTGTGGGCCACGGTGCTCGCCCTGGCCGCGGCCCTCACCGTGGGGCTCTACCACTGGAACCAGGGCTTCGCGAACTTCGCCACGGAGCACCTGAAGATGGCCGACGACGCCTGGTCCGCCAAACAGGGCGACTGCCTCCACCACGACACGAGACCCGGCGTGGACGACCCCTGGGTCCAGGTCCCGTGCTTCTCCGCCGCCGCCGACCACACCGTGGTGCTGCCGTCCGTCTACACCGAGCAGGGCTGCAACCGGTCCGGGGGCACGGTCATCCGCGGATCCGGCGGCTCGGGCACGTCGGTGCTCTGCGTCGCATCGAAGTCCTCCGGCGCGGCGCCCGCACCCGGCCCGACCGACGACCCGGTCGTACCGCCGTCACCCGGCCCGGCGGTGGCCACCCCGAACCCGATCAGCCCGAAGCCGACCACGCCGGTGGTGACCGTGAACCCCACCACCCGCACGCCCTCGCCGGTGTTCGACCCCACGAGTCTCGACCGCCGGTCCACCGACACCACGCCGCTGACCCCCGCGGGACTGCTCCCCGCCTCCTTCACCGACTCCCGGAACGTGCGCTACACCCGGAAGGCCTCCGGCACGCACCCGTGCGTCCGGGACTCCCAGGACGAGGCCGTCCGCAGGGTCCTGCGCGCCTCCGGCTGCGACATCGTCGTCACCGGGTCCTACGTGGACGAGGCCAACGAGATCCTGGTCTCCGTCTGGGTCGTACCGATGGCGGACAAGGCGACAGCCCAGACCGCCTACGACGCGCTCGACGACTCCTCCTCCGGGGACTGGGGCCTCTGGTGCCCCCAGGAGGGCGCGGGGTCGCAGCTCTGCGACGACCGGGACATCAGCCGTGTCACGGACTCCGGCTTCCGGGGGCTGCAGCACCGCTATCTGGTCCACACGCGGGCGCTGTTCATCAACTTCAGCGAGGACTCCGGCGGCACGCCGCGGGTGAAGGCGGCGGCGGACGCGGCGGTGTCGGAGGCCGGTCCGGCCAACAACCGGCGCTGAAGGAGCGCCCGGTCCCGCCGGGCGGGGCCGAGCCGGTCAGCTCCGGCCGGGGGCGGACCCGGTCAGGTCCGGCCGGTCCCGGTACGGCCCGGTGGGCGGCGAGCCCGGCCGCTGAACAGGTGTCGTGGACCGGCCCCGCCCGTCCGGCGTGAGAGCGTCGGGGAATGGCGGATGGTGAGGCGGTCATTCACGAGGTGCCGTACTACGCGCAGTGGGAATCGGCGGGGCTGGTACGGGAGATCATCGAGGGCGCGGTGCACGCCGAGGACGACCCGCGGTGGGGGGAGTCCGGGGCGCGGACACCCGAGGAGTACGCGTTCTGGTCGTGGCGGCTGTGCGGGGTGGCGTGCCTGCGGATGGCCCTGGACTACTGGTGGGGGGTCGCGCCGGCGGCGGTGGCGCTGGCCGGGGAGCTGGTCGAGGCCGGGGCCTACGTACGGGACGGGGACCGGCTCGCGGGGCTCGTCCACGAGCCGTTCGCCGGGTACGTGCGGCAGCGGTGGGGGCTGGCGGCGCAGACCCGGGCGGAGCTGCCGGCCGCCGAGGCCGCGGCGGAGGTGGCCCGGGGGCGGCTGGCAATGGTGTCGGTGCACCCGGCGATCCGCGACCCGCGCGGGCCGGAGCCGGAACGCCGGGGCGGGCACCTGGTGCTGGTGGTCGGCGCCACGGGGACCGGACTGGTGATCCACAACCCGTCCGGCTTCGCGGGGGAGTCGCAGGACTACGCGCACGTGCCGTGGCGGCGGTTCGAACGGTTCTCGGCGGGCCGGGGGATCGTGCTCGGTCCCCCGGCCCAGGGCCTCCAGTAGCCTCGCCGAGCGCCCGGCGGGACCCGTCGGGAACCCGTCGGGCCTCGCCGGGACCGGACGGCGCCCGCGCCCGCTACGCCGTCGCGGCGGGCAGGCCGATCGGGTTGATGGGCGGCAGCGAGGTGCGACAGAGCGCCGAGATCGGCTTGAGCGCGGCGGCCAGCCGGTCGAGCTCGGCGCGCGGGTAGCCCTCCCAGACCCGGGCGGCGGCCAGGTCGGTGGCGGCCTCCAGGGACTGGTGGCGGATCCGGCCGCACTCGGTGATCGTGCCGCGCTCGGTCACCCAGCCGCGCTCGACCAGACGGGCGGTGGCGGCCTCCCACTCCTCGTCCGTCCAGCCGCGCAGCGGCTGCAGCACCTCGCGGCGCACGTCCAGCGCCGAGCGCACCACCAGCGCCTCGCAGCCGTCCAGCCCGGCCGAGACCAGCGCGGCCACGTGCCCGTCGCCCCGGTGCTCGCGCATCACGGTGGCGGCCTGCCAGAGGCGCCCGTACGGGCCGACCGGGCGGGGGAGGGCGGCGTTGGCGGCGGCGAGCACCCGGCCGCCGCAGTCCAGGCGGGCGACGGCCTGCTCCAACAGGTCCGCCACCAGCTCGATCTGCTCCGGCTTCACGTGTTCCAGCAGCCGGGCGAGCGCCGCCGAGGAGCCCTCGACCCGGGCGGCCAGAGCGGCCTCGGGCGCGGCCTGCGCCCAGACGTCCGGCAGGGCGCGCTCCACCGTCGAGGGCGCGAAGCTGAAGAACGCGGCGATCACCGGCGGCGCGTCCACCGCGCCCAGCGGCGCCGAACGGCCGGCGAAGTAGCCGCGCCAGCCGCCGCGCAGTCCGGCCGCCTCGAAGGCCGCACGGCCCTCGGGGGAGAAGTAGGTGACGGCGTGCACCGGCTCGAAGAGCCACCACAGGGCCCGGGCGGGGTGGACCAGATCGGCCAACGGAAGACCTTCCTCGAAGGGACGGGGAGGCGCGGGCGGGGGCCACGGCGCGGTCACGATACTGCGCATAGGGTGTGACGAGGGTCACGGGGAGGTCTCACTGTTCACTTTGCGCCAGCGCCCCGCGAGATGATGGGCCGGGGTGCCCGCTCCCGGACACCCCGACCCTCGTGTGAAGGCAACGGAAATGGCGCAGATCAACCCCAGCATCCTGTCCGCGGACTTCGCCCGGCTCGCCGACGAGGCCGAGGCCGTCAGGGGCTCGGACTGGCTGCACGTCGATGTGATGGACAACCACTTCGTGCCCAACCTCACCCTGGGCGTCCCGATCGTCGAGTCGCTCGCCCGGGCCACCGACATCCCGCTCGACTGCCACCTGATGATCGCGGACCCGGACCGCTGGGCGCCGCAGTACGTCGAGGCCGGGGCCGGATCCGTCACCTTCCACGTCGAGGCCGCCGCCGCACCCGTCCGGCTGGCCCGCGAGATCCGGGCCAAGGGCGCCCGCGCGTCCATGGCGCTCAAGCCGGCCACGCCGATCGAGCCGTACGAGGACCTGCTGCCCGAGCTGGACATGCTGCTGATCATGACGGTCGAGCCCGGCTTCGGCGGCCAGGC
This sequence comes from Kitasatospora sp. NPDC058170, assembly GCF_042883905.1. Classification (NCBI taxonomy): domain Bacteria; kingdom Bacillati; phylum Actinomycetota; class Actinomycetes; order Kitasatosporales; family Streptomycetaceae; genus Kitasatospora; species Kitasatospora sp. NPDC058170. The sequence continues at coordinate 50,288 of NZ_JBHVUV010000036.1, read as the reverse complement.
CTTCCTGGACATCATGCTGCCGAAGATCCGCCGCACCCGGCAGCTGATCGACAAGCACGGCCTGGAGCTGTGGCTGCAGGTGGACGGCGGCGTCTCCGCGAGCACCATCGAGCGCTGTGCCGAGGCCGGCGCGGACGTCTTCGTGGCCGGTTCGGCGGTGTACGGCGCGGCGGACCCGGCCGAGGCCGTCCGCAACCTGCGTGCGCTCGCCGACGCGGCCACGGCGGACGCGCCCTGGGGCTGCGCGCACTGAGCGCCCGGATGGGCTCTGGGAGGTTGGGGCTCTGAGGGGTCGGGCCCGGTCCGGCGGGGCTCGCAGAACGCGGCCCGGTACTGCATGATCGGGAACGACCCCCGGCCCCCGGCCGGCCCCGACCCGTACGGTGGTGGACCAGCGCCATGAGCAACCTCGACCGCAAGCCCGCACCCAGCCGCTGCGGCGGCGAGGCCGACACCGGCCCGGTGAAGGAACTGCTGACCGGCCGCCAGGTCCCGCTGGGCGAGAGCACCGTCGTCCGCCGGCTGCTGCCCAGCCTCGGCCGGCGGATGGTCGGCGCCTGGTGCTTCGTCGACCACTACGGCCCGGACGACATCGCCGACGAGCCCGGTATGCAGGTCCCGCCGCACCCGCACATGGGCCTGCAGACGGTCAGCTGGCTGCACCAGGGCGAGGTGCTGCACCGCGACAGCCTCGGCAGCCTGCAGACCGTCCGCCCCTACGAGTTGGGCCTGATGACCTCCGGCCGGGCGATCTCCCACTCCGAGGAGTCCCCGCGCCCGCACGCCCGCTTCCTGGAGGGCGCCCAGCTCTGGGTCGCCCTCCCGGACGCCCACCGGCACACCGCCCCCGCCTTCGAGCACCACGCCGAGCTGCCCGTCGTCACCGCCCCTGGCCTGCGCGGCACCGTCATCATGGGCACCCTCGACACCGCCACCTCCCCCGGCACCGCCTACACCCCCCTCACCGGCGCCGACCTCGCCCTCACCGAGGGCGCCGACCTCCGACTCCCGCTGGAGCCCGGCTTCGAGTACGCGGTGCTGTCCATGTCCGGCAGCGTCGACGTCGACGGCGTCCGCGTCGAGCCCGGCTCGATGCTCTACCTCGGCTGCGGCCGCCGCGAACTCCCCCTGCTGGCCCGCACGGACGCCTCCGTCCTCCTCCTCGGCGGCGAGCCGTTCGAGGAGAAGCTGGTCATGTGGTGGAACTTCATCGGCCGCTCCGGCGAGGAGATCCTCCAGGCCCGCAACGACTGGGAACAGACCTCCCGCTTCGGCGAGGTCCACGGCTACGACGGCGCACGCCTGCGCGCCCCCGGACTCCCCGACATCCCGCTGAAGCCGCGCGGCCGGGTGCGCTGACCTGCGGAAACATCGCTTCTGGAACCCCGTCCGGTGCCGGCTGGCCGGTAAGTGCCGGCACCAGGGCGCACCCGGTGCCGGTGGTGCCGGTGATGCGGGGACCGGGGCTACGGCGCCCCACCCCATGTGCGGTGGGGACCGTGATCTTCGACAACCTCCTTGCCCGCGGAATCACTGCGAGCGTGCCGGACGGGGCCGGCATGGGGAGTTCGTCCGGTCATGCTCCCAGACGGCTGTCGGCGCCGGCCACGCGTGCCGCCAGGCCGCGGAGGACCGTCAGAAGCTCCGCAGGGGCGGCGTCCAGTTCGAGGGCGTGCTGGTGGATCCTGATACCCCGTCCGCCGGGGCCGGTGGCGCCGCGCACCTCGTGGACACGACTGCTCACCCGGCCCGCCGCGTACACCAGGTGGCCTTCGTCCAGGCCGAGGGCCGTGCAGTAGGCCAGCATCTGGTAGAGATCCTCGTTCGGGTGGGCACCGCCCTTCTCCGTCTTGTACTTGGCGTCGACGACGGCCACCGGCGTCCGGCCGTCGGCGGCGTACACGACCAGGTCGGGGCGCAGCCGGACGAGGCGGGCGGTGTCCAGGTGGTGCCGGTCCTGGAGGCGGGCGGAGAGCCCGTGCTCGCGTACCGCTTCCCGCAGGGCGCCGGTGACGAAGTCCTCGAAGAGCGCGTTCATGTCGAACAGGAAGCCGTCCAGGCGGAGTTCGCCCGGCCGGTGCTCCGGCGTGGTGCCGGCCAGCAGCGCCTCGGCCAGCCGGAGCGCGGGCTGGTAGCGGGCGTTGAGACGGGACGCGGTCCAGTCCGGCAGGGCGTGACCGCGCACCAGCGGCTCCGCGTCGGCCAGGCGCACCCGCTGGTGCGCCAGGCGCCGCCGCACCGGGCCGGGCACGCCCGGCAGCCGCAGCAGGGTCTCGGCGGCGGCCCGCAGGATCCGGTTCTCCGGGATGTCGGCGGTGTACGCGTCGTAGGCGATCTCCACCGGTGGGGTGCGGCCGAAGTGCCGGCGGATCTGCTCCGCCTCGCGGATCCGGCCGCGCACGACGAGCGCCGACTCCTCCGTCCGCCGGTAGCCCTGGAGGACGCCCTGCCGCAGTGCCGCGTCGATCTGCCGCTCCACGGCGTGTGCGAGGGCGGGCACCACGTCCTCGTACGCCCCCGCGTCGACCGTGCCGTCCCGGCCCTGCCGCCAGGCCTTCGCCGGGTCGAGGCTGAAGCCGAGGAGGAAGAACAGCCGCTGGACGGGCGTCTTGGGCGCTATCCGGACGGCGAGCGCGGGCCCGGTCCCGGGCACGGGGATCCGGACCGCGCCGACCAGGCTCCCGGCCCGCAGCAGCCAGTGCCCATCCTGGTACGGATCCGGTACGGCGCTCTTCAGGACGCCCGAGGCGGCCAATGCCCGGCCGGTGGCGGCGTCCAGAGGCACGGAACGGGCGGGGGCGTGCTCGCGCAGGGAGATGTCGGCGGCGGCCCCGCCGTCGGGGTTCACGGCAGCGACTTCCGCAGGGCGTCGAGTCCGTAGCGGCCCTCGATGTCCTCGCCCTCGCCGTAGTGGTGCTCCTCCAGCAGCGGCAGGATCTTCGTCCGCCAGACGCGGCGCAGCCGGTCGTCCGCGTGGATGCCCGGCTTCATCAGGTAGGAGGGGCCGATGGCGAAGTCGGGGTCGCCGATCCGGTCGTTGAGGGCGTCGAGGAGACGGCCGGGCTCGGAGCCCAGCTGCTCGCGCTCCAGCCAGCGGTGCAGCAGGCCCCGGGTGGGCTCGGTGCGCGGGGAGAGCTCCACGAAGGCGAAGCGGCGTCGCATGGCGGCGTCGACGAGGGCGATGGAGCGGTCGGCCGTGTTCATGGTGCCGATGACGAAGAGGTTGGGCGGGAGGGCGAAGTCGTCGCCGGAGTAGGTCAGTCGGACCGACTTCTTGCGGTATTCGAGCAGGAAGTAGAGCTCGCCGAAGACCTTGGCGAGGTTGGCCCGGTTGATCTCGTCGATGATCAGGAAGTGGGGGAGGTGACGGTTGCCCTCGAGGGAGGCGAGGTCGGCGAGTTCGCGCAGCGGCCCGGCGCTGAGCCGGAAGGCGACGTCGTGCGTCTCCGGGTCCTCGGTGGGCCGGAACCCCTCGAAGAAGTCCTCATAGGCGTAGGAGGGGTGGAACTGGACCAGCTTCACCTGCTCCGGGCCACCGCCGAAGTGCTCGGCGAGCTTCATGGCCAGGTAGGTCTTGCCGGTGCCGGGCGGACCGTAGAAGACCAGCTGCCGCTCCTCCCAGAGGAGTTCGCGGACCTCCTCCAGCCAGGCGAGGTCGTGGACGAGCAGGTCCTCGGCGAGGGCGGCCGTGACCGGAGGAAGGGAGAGCTCCTTCGGCTGCTCCACGTCGGCGGCGGGTACCGAGACCGTCACCGGCGTGATGAGCCGGGCGAGTACGTCCGCGACCGGGGTGAGGTCGACGACGTCGTGCTGGACCGACAGCTTCTGCTGCACCTCCTCCGGCAGGTCCTCGTACGGGAGGCCCTCCGGTTGCCAGACGGTCTTCCGCCGCAGGTTGGACAGGCCGCCCGGGGAGTCGGTCTGCTCGGCCGGGCCGTCGATCTCCCCGAGATGGAGCACGCCGTCGGCGAGGGTGACGACGGTGTCGCCGGGCCGCATCTGGGTCAGGAAGGCGTGGATGTCGTCGACCAGACCGCGCTTCTGGTTGTACGTGGCGGAGCCCTCGTAGCCTTCTTCGACGTAGTTGCGCAGGGCGCTCTTGGTCGGGTCCGCCTCGTCGAGCGGCGGGAGGTGGGCGCCGGAGAGCGAGACGATCCCGTCGGCCAGCCAGAGCTGCCGCACCAGGTTGTGCCCGGACACATTGGAGCCGCGCACCAGCCACGCCTTGTGCGGGATGCGCCAACTGCCGGGCAGGTAGTCGGCGAGGGGGTGACCCTCGGTGGTCCGCCACGTCTCGGGGCCGCCGGCGTTGTAGCCGAGCACGACGGTGGCGGCGGCAGAGGGCGAGTTGCACTCGATGTCGCGGTTCGCCGCCCAGTACCCGGGGCGGTCGTCCACGAGCGACCAGTCGGACCGCAGTTCGGCGCGCAGCCGACGGCCGTAGTCGCCCAGCTTGGGCCAGTCGGTGGCTGTCACCGACGACCCCTCCAGCAGCAGGAACTTGGGCGAGCCGTTGTTGCCGACCTCGTCGAGAAGCCGCCCGCGTGCGACGAGGTCCACGCCGGGAAGCTTGATGTGGAAGTCGGGGCGGTCCGGGTGGGACATGGGAAGCCTCTCCTGCGTCGGCCTGGTGCGCGTCAAAGCCTATGCGTTGCCAGTGTCAATCGAGGGGGGGGAGCCCTGCGCGGGCACGGTGGTCGATCCCCTGGACTCCCGGAAGCCGGTGCCGGTGTCCGGCGAACTCCGCCCAGTGGGCGAAGCGCTGTGCGCATGCACCGGGGGAGCGCATACGTAGGACACAGGTCGAGAGGCCCTATCCGGTGGCCGAGCTGCTGGCCGCCGTGCAGGCGGAGATCCGGGCGGAACGCCGCGACGAGGCCGAGGCCAAGGCACTCCTCAAAGCCCGCTGGGACAAGCCGAACGGGCTCTGGTACGTCGAAGCCGCGCGGGTGACAAAAGAGCAGGCCGCCCGCTGGCTGCCGTGAGACGAGGGTGGGCGCGCTCCTGCTGCAGCAGGGAAGCCTTGCCGGGGCAGAGGAGCTGAGGCGGCTATGACGTCGCGTCGGTCGGAGGGTTCTCGGCTGCTGCGGTGGTCGGTCTGGTCGGGATTGTGTGGGAGGTCGCGGCGGCGGCCGCGGCGTAGTGGGCGGCGGTCGGGGGGCCGGAAGGGCGGATGCGGCCGACGAGGAGGGCCAGGGCGATGCCGAACGCGCAGAAGAGGGTGAGTCCGATGGAGGCCCGGGCGAACCCGGTCGCCAGTGCGTCCGAGGCCGTCGCGCCTGCCGCCTGGTGGCGGCTGTAGACCGAGTTGAAGATGGCTGCGGTCACGGCGGTGAGGACCGCCGCGCCGACGTAGCGGCCCATGTTGGAGATCCCGGAGGCGGCGCCGACCTGGTCGTCCGGGACGCTGGCGGTGGCCACCGAGGAGGAGGGGCCGTTCGCCAGGCCGAGGCCGACCGCGAGGACGACCAGCGGTCCGACGAAGGCCGCGTACGCCCAGGAGGCGTGGACGAAGACGAGCACGGCGAACGCGGCGGTCGCGATGCCGAAGCCCACCGCGATCACGTTCCGGGCGCCCACCTTGTCGACGAAGGGTGTGATCAGGGGAGCGGTCACGACGATGCCCGCCGCCGCGGGCAGTGTGGCGAATCCCGCTTCCAGCGGGGTCATGCCCAGGCCCGCGGGGTTCTGGAAGTACAGGCTGCAGATGTACATGACCGCGTTGATGCAGCCGGCCACCACGAGGATGGCCACGCTCGCGCCGACGAGGTACGTGTTGCGCAGCAGAGCCAGGTCGATCAACGGGGTGTGCACGCGCGTCTCGACGACGACGAACCCGACCACGGCGGCGGCCGAGATCGCGAAGCACACCAGGGTCGGGGCACTGAGCCAGCCCCAGTCGGCGCCCTCGGTCACGGCGAAGACGAACGGGACGAGGATGGTGGCGACCAAGGCCGTCCCCGCGAGGTCGACGGAGTGCGGGCGCGACGGGTCTCGGGACTCCGGGACGGTGCGCAGGGTCAGCGGCACGCAGGCGGCGGCGATGCCCGCGTCGATCCAGAACAGCCCCTGCCAGCCGGTGCTGTCGACGAGCACGCCGCCGAGCAGTGGCCCGGCGGCGGCCCCGGCGGCCGAGGCCGCGCCCCACAGCGACACCGAGCGCATCTGCGCCTCGCCGGAGACGCCCGCCGAGAGCAGGCTGAGCCCGCAGGCCAGGATCGTCGAGCCGGCCGCGCCCTGGATCGCGCGGCCGGCGATCACCAGCCCCCCGCCGTCGGCGAGCGCGATCAGCACGCACGAGGCCACGAACAGCAGGAGTCCGCCGAGGAAGATGCGGCGCCGTCCGAAGATGTCGCCCAGGGCGCCGGAGGTGACGATGACGGCGGCACCGACCAGCGAGTAACCGGTCACCGCCCACTGGAGGGTGGCCAGGGAGGCGCCGGTGTCCTCGCTGATGGCCGGCAGCAGGATGCTGACCGCGGAGGTGTTCGCGTTCACGACGAAGGCGGAGACGCAGGTGGCCGCCAGCACTCCGGTGGACGCCCGGGCGGGTGCCCCGGCGGGGGTGCCGGCGGCGTCCGTGCTCACTCCACCGTCCCGAGGTCGCCGACCGGGTCGCTCGCCGGCCCGGGCTCAGTCATTGACCACGCCTGAGGTCTTGAGGTCGCTGATCTTCTTCTGGTAGTCGTCCAGCCGGTCCGGGCAGTACACCTTCACCACCTCGGCGCCTGCCTCGAGGATCCGCTGGTCGACGATGACGGGACGCATCCCGGGGCCACCGGCTCCGTTGGAGAGCTGGACCAGCCAGAGGGCGCGTCTGAGTGCCGAGTTGGGGTCGTCGCAGACGGCGCCTCCGCTGGTGCCGAGGGTGAGGGCGATGTTCTCGACGTTCCGGGAGGCGAAGCCGTCGGCGACGAGGGCGTCGTTCAGTTGGTTCGCCTTTCGGTGGGCCTCGTTGGTGGCCTTCTGCTGGGTGTACGTGAACAGTCCGATGATCATCATGGTGGCCAGCACCACGATCGCGCCGATGTAGATCCAGCGGTGCTGGGACCACATCCGGGTGGGGCTCATGCGATGCCTCCGTCCACCGGCACGGCGTCCGTGTCGGGCTGGCGCCAACTGGGCTTGCGTGCCTTCAGGAAGCCGAAGGGGATGACCACTCCGAGGAGCAGCAGGCCGCCGCCGACGATGGCGACGTACGCCCAGCCGCTGCCGCCGCCGAACTGGGAGGACGGGATGAAGCCGATCACCATGGCCAGCGCGGAGGCGACGAAGCCGACCACGCAGAGCGTGGTGAGCATCGGCGCGCGGTAGCCGCGGGGGTGGTCCGGCAGCTTGCGGCGCAGTTGGATGGCGGCGAGGAACATCAGCAGATACATGATCAGGTAGACCTGGGTGGTGATCACCGAGAAGATCCAGTAGACGCTGGACACGTTCGGGATCAGCGCGTACAGCAGGGCGATCACCGTGGTGAGCAGGCCCTGGGTGACCAGGATGTTCTGCTGGATGCCGTGCTTGTTGAGCTTCTGCAGGTAGGGCGGGAGGTAGCCCTCCTGGCGGGAGATCAGCAGCAGGCCCTTGGACGGGCCGGCCAGCCAGGTGAGCATTCCGCCGAGCGAGGCGGCACAGAGCGCGAACGCGACGATCGGGACCAGCCAGCCGATGTGGAAGTACTGGAAGAAGGCGTCGAAGGCCTGCATGACTCCGGCGGTGAGGCTGAGCTGGTCGGCCGGGATGACCCAGCTGATGGCCAGGGCCGGCAGGATGAAGATCAGCAGCACCATGCCCATGGCCAGGAACATCGACTTCGGGAACTCCTTGGCCGGGTCGCGGAGCTTGTTGACGTGGACCGCGTTCATCTCCATGCCGGAGTAGCTGAGGAAGTTGTTCACGATGAGCACCAGGCTGGCGATGCCGGTCCACTCGGGGAGGATGTGCGAGGCGTTCATCGGTGCGGCGGAGGCGTTGCCCTGGCCGAGGAAGACGAACCCGAGCAGGACCAGCAAGGTGCCGGGGATCAGCGTGCCGATGATCAGGCCGCCGGAGGCCAGCCCCGCGACGGCGTTCGTGCCGCGGGAGGACACCCAGACGCCGGTCCAGTACAGCACCACGATGACGATCGCGGTGTAGACGCCGTTGCTGGCCAGTGCCGGGTTGATCACGTAGGAGATCGTGCTGGCCACGAAGCCAGCAGGCTGGGGTAGTAGAAGATCGTCATGGCGAACTGGCACCAGACGGCGAGGAAGGCCAGTGGCTTCGACAGCCCCTCAGCCACCCAGTTGTAGACCCCTCCGCTCCAGCCGGAGGCCAGCTCGGCCGACACCAGCGCGGTGGGCAGCAGGAACACGATGGCCGGCACCAGGTACAGGAAGACACAGGCGAGGCCGTACACCGCCATGGTGGGCGAGGATCGCAGGCTCGCGACGGAGCTGGTCGTCATCAGCGCCAGCGTCAACCAGGTGATCTTCTGTGATCCGGCCGTTGCCCGCGCAGCGTCCGCAGCCCTGGCGCTGCTCGATCGCCCGGCGTCGTCCGCCGGCACCTCCGCACTGCTCATCGGAACCTCCTGTGCTGCGAGCGGCTGTGAGCTGACACCTCACACAGAAGGATCGCCACGGGTGCGCGCCGTCGGCATGTCGGCTTAGCCCGTCCGACGTGCCGGGCACGCCGCAGGAGCCCGGTGAGGAGTGGCGGTGACGGGCCGACGGGCGGGGGCGTGGCCCGGGGCGGCGGTCGGGGGCGCGGGTGGTTCGCGGCCGCTTATGTCACAGCACTGTCCTGAGACCCGTTCAGGTGGAACGGCTCGTCCGGGCGGGCGGTCCTGGTCTTCGGAAACCCGCTCGCACCGAGCACCAGGCACCGCTGTCCCACTCGGAGGAAAACACCATGCGCGTCCGCAAGCTCGCCTTCGCCGCTCTGGCCGTCGCCGCCGCGCTCTCGCTTGCCGCCTGCCAGGACGACGAGGCGGGCACGGCCCAGGGCGCCCCGACCGGTGCCGCCCCGACCGGTGCCGCCCCGACCGCGTCCACCAGTGCCTCCCCCAGCGGCGCCCCGTCCAGCGGCACACCGGCGTCCGGCGCCCCGTCCACCGCCGCCCCGGGAAAGGGCAGCACACCGTCCACCGCCGCACCGGCCGGCTCCCCCGGGGCCGGGAAGACCGCCAAGTGCCGTACCGCGGACCTGACCATCACCGCCGCGGACCGCACCATCGACGGCGACGGCGCCAACACCGTCGTGGTTGAGCTGAAGAACCACAGCGGCAAGGACTGCACCCTCTCCGGTTACGCGGGCGTCGACCTGAAGACCTCCGCGGGCACGCTGTCCGCGAAGCGCTCCGGCGAGCCGGTCGTCGCGGGCGTCGTGAAGGACGGCAAGTCGACGTACTTCGGCATCAGCTACCCGGCCAACACCTCGGGCGGCTCCGGCGTCCGGGTCACCCACCTGGTGGTGACCCCGCCGGACGAGACCCAGCCGGTCACCCTGCCCTGGCCGGGCGCCGGCACGCTGCCCGCCACGGACGGCAGCGGATCCCCGGTGAAGATCGGCCCGATGGGAAGCGCCGGCCAGGGCGAGTGACCACACGGGTCAGCTCTTCTCGCCGTCGGCCCAGGTGATGTCCATCTGGTCGATGAAGTAGCGGCCGTCGAAGCAGAGGAAGACCTTGGACGAGGTGTCGTTGTCCGCGATCCAGGTCTTGTTCCACTGCACGACGGTGCCGGCGCCGTCACGCTTGGGGAAGTAGAGGCCCTCGCGGCGTGACGGCCGGTTGTAGAAGCCGTGTCCGTTGGCCAGTCGGTACGGCGTCCGGACGAGGGAACCGCTGTAGTCGTCGAAGAGCGCGGCGGGGAAGTTGGTGCGGGCGACGAGCTTCGGCGGGACGTAGTGGACGTCGACCTCGTCGGCGTCCACGTAGCGGGCGGGCTCCCCCGGCAGCCGGTGGAAGGCCTTGCGCACCGAGCCGGCCCGCTCGTAGCTGTCGGTGAAGGCCACCAGGCTGCCCTCCCGGCCCTCCCGGTACCAGTCGCCCTGGGAGTGCTGGTCGAAGTCGAAGGTCTCGATGCGGGTGCCCGGAGTGAGAAGCTCACCGGGGACCTCCCGGAAGGTGGTCGCATCGAAGATCTGCTCGATGGTCCGCACGTCCTTCTCGTAGCGGCGGGCCGGCACCCGGACCCGGCCCGTTCCCACCGGCAGGTCGGTGGCCTTCGGCGCCGGGGCGGGTGCGGGCTGCGGCGGCGCGACGGGCGCGGGTGCCCAGGCGGTGCAGGACCGGTCCTCGGCCCCGGCGCCCTTCTCCAGGATCAGCGGTCCGCCCGGGCGCTCGGCGGCCGGGTCGGCCAGGCCGAGGAGGCAGTTGGAGGAGTCGTGGAGGGCCATCAGCCGGCCGGTGTCGCGCTGGACGAAAGCCCGCCAGGCCTGCCGCCAGTACGAGGAATCGCTGCCGGTGTCGGGGAACTTGGGCCGCAGGGTGACCGTGGCACCCCTGCCCGTCCCCTCGGCGGTCAGGTAGAGGCCCGTGGCGGCGTGCCGGATCCTGTGGTTGATGACCCGGAACCGCTCGGCCACCCACTGTTCGCCGTCGCCGCCGCTCTCGGGTGCGAGCACCACCGGGGTGCCCTCCGGACTCCCTGGTGCGGCACCCGCCACCAGGCCGGGAATGCGGTGCAGACGGAGCACGAACGTCTCGGCGGGCCAGTCGACCAGCATGGCGAACACCTTCTCGGCAGAGGAATATGACAGGGCGTCAGGACATGATCACCCAGTCGAGTGCGCCCGCGCCAGACGCAGTGGAACGGCCGGTGCCGAGGGCCGGCCGGGTGCATCCCGGGCAGGACCTGCGACAGGACCTACGGCAGGACGGGCAGTGCCTCAAGGCCTCGCAGCAGGCGGGTGTGCCGCCACTGCGGCTCGGCGCCGGGTGAGGCCAGGCGGAGCCGGGGGAAGCGGGTGGCGACGCGCCGGAACGCGATGGCGGCCTCGGCGCGGGCGAGGGGTGCGCCGAGGCAGTGGTGGATGCCGTGTCCGAAGGCGAGGTGGCCCCGGGTGTCCCGGTCGAGGTCGAGTCGGTCCGGGGCGGGGAAGCGGGCGGGGTCGCGGTTCGCGGCGCCGGGTGCGATGAGTACCGGGGAGCCCGCGGGGATCCCGGTGCCGCCGAGGGTCATGTCCTCGGTGGCGAACCGGAAGGTGGCCGTGCTCACCGGGGAGTCGAACCGGAGGAGTTCCTCCACGGCCGCGTCGACCAGGTCGGGCTCGTCCCGCAGACGGTGCAGCGAATCCGGCGTCCGCAGCAGGGCCAGCAGGCCGTTGCCGATCAGGTTGGTGGTGGTCTCGTGCCCGGCCACGAGCAGGAGCACTGCCAGCGAGACGAGTTCGTCCTCGCTGAGCCGGTCCCCGCCGTCGCGGGCCCGGATCAGGTCGTCGAGCAGGCTGTCACCGGGGGTGCGGCGCTTGGCCTCGACGAGCTCGGCCAGGTAGCCGGCGACGGCGTGCGAGGCGGCGTCGATCCGTTCGGGCCGTCCGGCGGCGAAGAGTTCGTTGGACCAGGTGCGCACCGCCGCGCGGTCGGTGGCGGGGACTCCCAGGAGCTGGCAGATGACGGTGACCGGCAGCGGGACGGCGAGGCCCGCGATGGCGTCGGTCGGCTCGCCGGGCACCCAGGCGTCGAGCAACTCGTCCGTCACGCGGGCGATGTAGGGGCGGAGGCGGGCGACGGCGCCCGGCGTGAACGCCTTCGTCACCAGGCTCCGCAGCCGCGTGTGCCGGGGCGGGTCGGTGGCCAGCATGCTCCGGGACACGGCCGGGTGCAGGTTGCGTCCGGTGTCCTTGCCGGCGAAGAAGGCCGCGGTGTCCTTGGACAGCCGGGGGTCGGTGAAGGCGGCCCTGGCTTCGGCGTGGCCGGTGACGAGGTAGCTCGACCGTCCTCCGCCTCCGGGGAGCTCCTGGACCGGCGAGGTGCTGCGGAGTGCCGCGAAGACGGGGTACGGGTTCCGGAGGAAGCCCGGGTCCTGAAGTGGGTTGTTCACGTTCGCCCTTGTCGCGTGTCGAGTGTGACGTGTCGAGCATCGGCGCCTCGCGCGAGGCCGGCCGGACGACGTCGCTCGCGGCGTGCACCCGGTGCCGTCGAGCGTAGCCAGCGGGCGTCGGCCCGGAGGCACCCCGTGCGGTCGGCGGCTGGCCGGCGTGCGGCCGGCGGGTGGGCGGTGGCCGTCCGGCGGTGCTCGCGTTCGCGCGGGCCGCGCCCGGCGGGTGGGGCCGAACGAGTGGGCGCAGTGGGGGCGGAAGGGTCATCCGCACACAAACGGTAGGGCTGCGTGCCACTGTGCGCGTGCACGCCGTCGCAGGGCCCGCCGTGCGGGCCGCCGGCCACGGTGATCCCACCCCCCTCCCGAACGGAACCGCCCATGCGCAGCCCCGCTCTCGCCGCCTTCTCGATGGCGGTCGTCCTGCCCCTGACCGGGTTGGCCGCGACCGGTACCGCCGTCGCCCAGTCGTCCCCCTCCCAGCGGGTGCCGATCAGTGAATGCGACGGCGTCCCCCCGGTCCGCGACCCCGGTGCGGACAGGTACCTCTGCTCCCGGCCGGAGCTCGGCCCGGTCACGCTGCCGACGGACCCGGTGGTGAAGCGGCTGCTGGTGGACTACGACCGGTTGGGCGGGGTGACGCCGGTGCGGTTCCTGGACTGGTACCGGGACTGGCGGGGCTGGAAGTACCCGGACCACAACGGCTTCACCGACAACGGCGGCGACCTCGACATGAACGAGGTGACCCTGGCGGTGGGGAAGAAGCTCGACCGCTTCGGGTCCAACGAGCGGGGGAGGTTCCTGGCCCCCGGCGGCACGCCGTTCGCCCAGCGCGCCCTTCCGCCGGACTCGCTGAACACCGGTGACGCCAACTACCACTGTTTCGAGGTGCGGAAGCCGTTCAAGGTCCAGCAGGGCCACATCGCGGGCGCCTTCTCCCAGCCGGGCAACGGCCTCCAGCAGTGGCTCGACCCGGACCTCAAGCCGGTCGACCACAACCTGATGACCTTCGACGTGGCCGGCCTCATCGGCGCGGGCTACCTGGGCGAGCACGCGGACAAGGAGTTCTGCCTGAAGGGGACCGGCGGGTCCTGACCGCCGCCCGCGCGGACGGACGGCGGTGGCGCGCGACCGGACTCCGGCGCTCGCCCCCCGTCCGGCGTGAGGCCCGTCCGGGTGGTCCCGCCGGATGGCCGGATGTGGACGGGGAGCCTCCGATCCGCCCCGAAGATCCCGGGTTGAGGCCCCGAATCGCGCCACCCGCAAAGGCCGTTCGCATCCACCCCCTATGATCCGGCGCGGGGGAGGGACGCGTCGTGGGGCGCGTCGTGGTGCGCCAGCGTGCCCGCCCCTGTCGGCGGCGCGTCGCGCGTCGCCGACCTGACGATCCGATGATCGGGAGACAGACTCGGTGATGTTCGCCCAACGTGCCCGCCGCGCGCTCGCCGCCGCGGCCTCGGTACTGACCCTGGCCCTGATACCCGCCGGACCGGGTACCGCCTCGGCCGCCACGCCTGACGGACCGGTGCCGGCGGACCTGACCACCGCCCGCGCCTTCACCGACACCTTCCAACAGGACCCCTCGCTCGACACCGACCCGTTCTACGGGCTCAACGTCGGCCTCGGGGCCCGGCAGGCGCCGCCGGCCGGTCAGCGGCCGATCTCCTACACCCGGGTCTCCGGCAAGTGGTACACCGCCACCCCGGCGGACCCGTGGTGCGTCCAGGTCAGCCACCCGGACCACCCCGGCCGGCTGGTCTTCGCGAAGGGGCTGTCGGCCGTCATGCTCGGCGCGCCCGCCGTCGCGGACGCCGGCGGCCACTACACCGTCTCCACGGTGGTCGACCCCTCGGTGGGCGACACCACCAGCAGCGAGTGGGCCTCGATCGTGCTCAGCCGCAGCCACCGCGGCACCGGCTACGTGACCGGCGCCGACGTGGACCTCGGACTGACCGTCACCTCGGACGGCCGGCTGAGCCTCTTCCACGGCGGTGGCGGCGAGACCCCGTTCTGGACCGGCACCGTCGCCCCGGCCGCCAGCTACGCGGTCTCCCTCACCGTCTCCACCGGCGCGGACCGGTCGGTCGCCCTGACGGTGAACGGCACCGCCCTGACCGCCACCGCCCCGGCCGGGGTCACCCGCTGGCCGAGCAGCGCCTTCCTCTACCTCGGCGCGTACCTCGCCGCCGCCCCCTCCAAGGTCACCACCTTCGGTGACGGCGCCGGGAACGGGCTGTCCGTCAGCCGGGTCGACACCGCCGTCGGCGCGACCGCCAAGCCCCTGGTCGACACCTTCGACGGCGCGTCCGCCGCGGCCGCGGACTTCGGGCTCAACCAGGACCTCAGCGCGCGCCAGCCGAGCCTGGTCTCCGCGAACTACACCCCCGAGTCCGGGGTCGCCGGTCTGGTCGCCGACCCCGTCCCGGGCGCGGCGCAGGTGAACACCCCCGCCCACCCGAACGTGCTCTCCTTCCCCCGGGGCACCGCCGCGGTGCGCCTCACCAAGCCCGCCACCGCGGACCTCGACGGCCGCTACACCGTGCACGCGGTGCTGACGCCGGTGGTCGGGAGCACCACCAGCGCCGACTGGGCCTCGCTGGCCGTCAGCCGCGCCTCCAACGGGACGGGCGCGGTGGACGCGCCCGACGTGGCGCTCGGTCTGCGGGTGCGGGCCGACGGCGGGCTGGCGCTCCACCAGGGCGGCGCCGCGACCGCGCTGCCGGCCGTCCCGGCGGCGCCCTCCTACGCGGTGTCCGTCGCGGTGGCGAGCGGCTCGGCGAAGCGGGCGACCGTGACGGTCAACGGCGTGACGGTCTTCTCCGGTCCGACCGCCGCCGAGCTGCCGCGTGACGGGTACGTCGTGCTGGGCTCGCACCAGTCGGCGGCCGGCCAGGTCACGACCGTCGACGACCTGCGGGTGTCGATGCTCGGCGGGCTGGGCTACTACGGGTACTACGACATCCGCGACCCCAACGAGGACAACGGCGCCGACCACACCGCCGAGGTGGCCTCCTGGACCAACTTCAACGGCTACCTGCGCGACGAGGACCCCCGGCTGGACTTCCTGGACCGCTGCCTGCCGGCCTCCTGCGTGATCGACGTCAACCACGAGGTCGTCAGGAAGGTCGACTGGCGGAGGGTCGAGCCGCGGGAGGACGCCGCGGCGAACCTCGCCGGGCTGGTCGCCAGGATCGGGTCCAACATGGACAAGATCGGCGCGGTCTACCTGGCCGACGAGGCCTACTGGCGGCTGATGACTCCCCAGCAGGTCCAGACGCAGGCCGACCAGATCCGGGCGGCCTTCCCCGACAAGCTGCTCATCTTCGACTACGACCAGGGGAGCCTGCGCGCCGGGCCCGGGACCAACCCGGCCCCCCGGGGCGTCGACATCGTCAGCGCCAACCAGTACTGCCTGGGCCGCGGCAACGTCCAGGACCTGCTGGCCGTGATGAAGACCAAGCTCGCCTCGCCCGACCAGCACCTCATGCTCTACCCCGAGACCCTCGTCGGGCCGGGCGGCTCGGACAACTGCGAGGCCGTCACCGACGTGCCGCTGGTGCAGCTCAACGCCGAGTACCGGGCCGCCGCCGCGCAGGACCCGCGCGTCGTCTACCTGCACCCCTTCCGCTGGACCGGTGCGGCGATCCCGGCCCGGGTGCCGCTGACGGCCGCCCACCAGGAGAAGACCGGCAAGGAGATCATCAACGCCACACCCACCCGGCGCCCCTCCTCGGTCGGCGTCCACCGCCCGGCCGACCAGGTCTTCGCCGAGGGCTCCCACAACGGGGTGACGATCGCCCAGACCACCTTCGGACGCCCCGGCGACCGCCCGCTCACCGGCCACTGGAACGGGCCGGGCGCCGACACCGTCGGCGTCTACCGGCCGGACACCCGGGAGTTCGTGCTGGCGAACGCCGACGGCACCCCGGCCGCCCCGCTGCAGTTCGGCGACATCGGCGACACCCCGCTGGCCGGCGACTGGAACGGGGACGGGCGGACCACCATCGGCGTCTACCGGCCGAGTGACCAGACCTTCTACCTCAGCGACGACAACGCCTCCGTCACCGACTGGATCAAGCTGGGCAACCCCGGCTGGACCCCGCTGGTCGGTGACTGGGACGGCAACGGCACGACGACGGTGGCCGTCTACGACCCCACGACGCAGCACTTCTACCTCAACGACTCCAACCGGACCGAGCACGTCCGGGACATCAAGTACGGCAACCCGGGGGACATCCCGGTCAAGGGCGACTGGGACGGCACCGGCATCGACACCGTCGGCGTCTACCGGCCGGACGACCGGACCTTCTTCGGGGCGGCGGTCGGCAGCGACCTGACCGTCTACAGCGCGACGTTCGGCAACTACGGCGACCGCCCGCTGGTGGGCAACTGGGGCTGACGGCCGAACCACCGCCCCAACCGCCCCACCGCTCCACCGCCCGCTGCCCCGCTGTTCCGCCTCGTCGGCGGTTCGGTGGGGCAGCGGTCGTGACGGGGTCGGAGAGGGGATGTAAGGTAAACCTTGCCTAATTGTCCGGGAGGGTCGGACCGCTTCCAGTGCGGCTGCCGGACCGGGGAATCGGGTTGCGGCGCAGCCAGCGCCGTACGGGTCCAGATCGCTGGCGCGGGGGACTGGTGGGCGGAGAGAGCGTGAACCCTTCCGACTTGGGTCGGTCCGGGGCCGAGCGGTATCCCCCCGACCTCCAGACGTGTCTGGCGGACCTGCGGCGCTTCCGGGGTTCCACGGTCGTCGTGAAGTTCGGCGGCAACGCGATGGTGGACGAGCGGTTGAAGGCCTCCTTCGCCCGGGACGTGGTGTTCCTGCGGTACGCGGGGCTGCGTCCGGTGGTCGTCCACGGCGGCGGTCCGCAGATCGGTGCGCAGCTGGACCGGCTGGGGCTGGCCTCCTCGTTCGCCGGCGGCCTGCGGGTGACCACGCCCGAGGCCATGGACGTGGTGCGGATGGTGCTGGCCGGTCAGGTCCAGCGCGAACTCGTCGGACTGCTGAACGCCCACGGGCCGTTCGCGGTCGGGATGACGGGTGAGGACGCGCACACGATGACCGCGGCGAAGCGGTTCGCGGTGGTGGGCGGCGAGCGGGTCGACATCGGGCTCGTCGGGGACGTGGTGTCCGTGCGGCCCTCGCTGCTGGAGTCCCTGCTCGCGGACGGCCGGATCCCGGTGGTGTCGTCGGTGGCTCCGGGCGGGGACGGGAACGTCTACAACGTGAACGCCGACACGGCCGCGGCCGCGGTGGCGGGTGCGCTGCGCGCGGACATGTTCCTGATGCTCACCGACGTCCCCGGCCTCTACCGGGAGTGGCCCACGGACGGCGAGGTGATTCCCCGGCTGACGTCCGACGAGCTGGCGGCCCTGATGCCGGGTCTGGCCGGGGGGATGGTGCCGAAGATGGAGGCCTGTCTGGCGGCGCTGCGCTCGGGGGTGGGCGCGGTGCGGGTGCTGGACGGCCGGGTGCCGTACGCGGTGCTGCGGGCCTTCGGCGCCTCGGCCCCGGGGACGCAGGTGGTCCCCTCGGCGGGCGTCCCCTCGGCGGGCGGGCGGACGGCGGCTCAGGGCGCCGGGTCGCGGAGCCCGGTGCCCGGCGAGCTCGCCCTGCGGTGAGCGGCCGTCCCGCCGCCGGGGCGGGGTGCTTCGGGGGCGACCATGCCTGGCATGACCCCGTTCGGGCAGGTCCCGAGGGGTGCGGGAGGGGTGCGGCCGGTGGTCCCGAACTTGACTCTGCCGCTCCGATAAGGGAACTTAGGCAAGCCTAACCAAACGGTCTTCGGTGGTCTCGCCGGGGGTTTCAAGTCCCGGAGGCTCATCTCCGGGTCCGCGAACGAGCAGCAGTGGACGGAAGGACGAGTCATGTCGCGCGAGAACGGCGCAATCTACGGAGGCGGCAGCGCCGACGACCTGGTCGGCATAGGCTTCGGCCCCGCCAACCTGGCCCTGGCCATCGCGATCGACGACCACAACCGGCGCAACCCCGAGCAGTCGATGCAGGTCCGCTTCCTGGAGAAGCAGGAACGTTTCGGTTGGCACCGGGGCATGCTGCTCGACGGCGCCACGATGCAGGTGTCCTTCCTCAAGGACCTGGTGACCCTGCGCGACCCGCGCAGCCGCTTCACCTTCCTGACCTACCTTCAGGAGCGGGGGCGGCTGGTCGACTTCATCAACCTGAAGTCCTTCTACCCGACCCGCCTGGAGTTCCACGACTACTTCGAGTGGTGCGCCGCGGAGTTCGCCGACCAGACCGGCTACGGCCGCAGGGTCACGGCGATCCGCCCGGTGGAGTCGGACGGCCGGATCGACAGCGTCGAGGTCGTCTCCGAGGCCGTCTCCGGCGGGGACCGCGAGGTCCGCCGGGCCCGGAACATCGCGGTGGGCACCGGACTGACCCCGCGGGTGCCCGAGGGCGTCACCGTGGGCGAGCGCGTCTGGCACACCCGGGACCTGCTGGTGAAGGCGCCCGCGCTGGCCCGCCAGCAGCTGCGCCACCGCCGCATCGCCGTCGTCGGCGCCGGCCAGTCGGCCGCCGAGACGGTCGAGTACCTGCACCGCACCTTCCCCGACGCCGAGATCTGCGCCGTCCTCACCCGCTACGGCTACAGCCCGGCGGACGACAGCCCCTTCGCCAACCGGATCTTCGACCCCTCCGCGGTGGACGAGTTCTACGGGGCGTCCGAGGAGGCCAAGCGGGCGCTGCTCGGCTACCACGCGAACACCAACTACTCGGTGGTCGACGGCGACCTGATCGAGCAGCTGTACCGGACGGTCTACCAGGAGAAGGTGGCCGGCACGGAGCGCCTGCGGATCCTCAACGCCAACCGCCTGACCGGTGTCGGCCACGAGGCGGACGGCGTCAGCGCGCGCGTCCGCTCGCTGACCACGGGCGAGGAGCAGGTGCTGGCCTGCGACGCCGTCGTGCTCGCCACCGGCTACACCCACGTGGACCCGCGCGAGCTGCTCGGCGACCTCGCCCCCGCCTGCCTCACCGACGAGTCCGGCCGGCTGCGCGTCGACCGCGACCACCGGGTGCTGACCGAGGACCACGTCGACGTGGGCATCTACCTCCAGGGCGGCACCGAGCACACCCACGGGATCACCTCCTCGCTGCTCTCGACCCTCGCCGTCCGTTCCGGCGAGATCTGCGACTCGCTGCTGCTGCGACAGACCGGCCACCAGCTGCGCGCCCAGAACAACCGCCTCGGCGTCGCCGGCTGAGCACCGATCAGGGGCCCCCGGGCCCCGATCCCGCCGGACCGCCCACCTCCGCAACCGAACGGACCTCCCGCATGAGCACCGACACCGCACCTGGCCCGAAGGGGTTCGACCCGGACACCGTCCGGGCGGACATCGCCGACATCCTCGGCGAGCGCCCGGAGGACATCGCAGACGACGAGGACCTGCGCGACCTGGGCCTCGACTCGATGCGGCTGATGCACCTGGTCGAGATCTGGCGGGGGCGGGGCGCCCGGGCCGAGTTCGCCGACCTGGCCGACATCGGCACCGGACCCACCGTCCTGTCCTGGTCGGCGTACCTGACCCGGGTCTGAGAGCCACCCCCAGCCTCAGAACCGTCGGCACCGCCCGCACCGGGCTCCCGAACTCCGGCGGCTCGCCCGACCTGCCGCGAACCCGCCGCGCACCGCGTACCACTTCCAAGGAGAACCATGAACACCCGTGCCCTGACCTCCCGCAGCGTCAGAGTCGGCGCCGCCGCCGTCACCGCCGCGCTCACCCTCGCGGCCTGCGGCTCGAACGGCGACAGCAAGGACGCCGCGGCCCCGGCCGGCTCGGGCGGCGCGTCGGGCCCGGTCGTGGTCGAGGCCACCAACGGCAAGATCACCGTCCCGGCCGGCGTCAAGCGCATCGTCAGCGTCTCCTACGCCACCGGCGCGCTGCTGGACCTCGGCGTGCAGCCGGTCGGCACCAGCACCATCGACGACAACAACCCGATGGAGCTGCTGCCCTCGCAGACCGACGCCGCGAAGAAGATCGAGCCGATCGGCTCCGGCATCGAGATCAACATCGAGAAGGTCGCCTCGCTCAAGCCCGACCTGATCGTGGTCGAGGGCGCCAGCGCCTTCGACTGGGGCATCAAGAAGCTCGAGGGCGTCGCCCCCACGCTGTACTTCGGCGTCGACAAGCCGGTCGACCTGCTCAACGCGCAGGAGAAGATCGCCACCGCCGTCGGCAAGGAGGCGGAGTTCAAGAAGCTGAAGTCCGACTACGAGGCCAAGGCCGCGAAGATCAAGACGGACTACGCGACCAAGCTCAACTCCGTGAAGTGGACCATCGCCTCCTCCTACGGCGGCGGCGAGTTCCTGGTCGACACCAGCAGCTCCTGGGTCGGCCGGGTGCTGGCCGACGCGGGCGCCAAGTTCTCCCAGGCCTCCACCGACCCGGCCGAGCACGAGGTCACCTACTCCACCGAGAAGATCGACGTCCTCGCGGACGCCGACATCATCCTGGTGCCCAGGACGGCCGCCACCGGCGAGGTCCCCCAGGACACCAAGGACCTCGACAAGCAGCCGTCGTGGAAGAACCTCAAGGCCGTCCAGGCCGGCAAGGTCGTCCCGGTCACCTACGCCACCAGCGACCGCTACGGCACCTCGACCAACGTCCTCGACCAGATCGAGACCATCCTCAAGGGCCTCTAGGCCTTGACCCGGACGGCCGCCGACCTGCGCGGCCGTCCGGACGGACACCACCACATCGCACCAAGCGCACGAGCGCCCCGGGCTGGCACGGTCGGCGGGGCCGCGAACCCGGGAAGGGCCGACCCATGGCTGGCACGACGACGAAGCACGCCGAGCAGGACGCTCCGCAGGAGCCGACGGCAGCCCAGGCGGGCATCCTCGCCGCGCAACGGATCGACCCCGACAACCCGGCCTACAACGTCGGCCAGTACGTGCGCATCGCCGGCGACCTCGACGAGGGCCTGCTGGAGGCCGCGCTGCGCCGCACCCTCGCCGAGGCCGACGGCCTGCACGTCCGGCTCGCCGGGCAGGACGACCGCACGGTCCTGCTCCCCGGCGCGTTCGACGCCGGGGCCTGGAGGCTGCACCGGCTCGACACCAGCGGCGCCACCGACCCGGTCGCCGCGGCCGCCGCCCTCGTCCACGAGCAGCTGGCCGTCCCGACCGTGCTGGAGGGCCCGGACGCGGGCCCGCTCACCGGCTCGCTGCTGGTGCGCGTCGGCCCCGCCGACCACCTGTGGTTCCAGTGGTTCCACCACCTGGTCGTCGACGGCTACAGCGTCGCCCTGTTCAGCCGCCGGGTCGCCGAGGTCTACACCGCGCTCGCCACCGGGGCGGACGTCCCCGACAGCCCGTTCCGCCCCGCCGCGCTGCTCGCCGAGGCCGAGCGCGACTACCTCGCCTCCGAGCGGGCCGAGGCCGACCGCGCCTACTGGCGCGAGCGCTTCGCCGACCGCCCGACCGTCGTCAGCCTCACCGAGCAGGCCGCCGCGGCCTCCCCGGCCGGCCTGCGCCACCGCGTCGAGCTGGCGACCGGCCCGACCACCGAGGTGCTCGCCGCCGCCCGCGCCGTCAAGGCCACCTGGGCCGAGGCCGTGAACGCCGCCTTCGCCGCCTACCTGCACCGGATGACCGGCACCGCGGACGCCGTCCTCGGCATGCACTTCATGGCCCGCACCGCCCCCGGCACCCTGCGGGTCCCCGGCATGGCCGTCAACATCCTCCCCGTACGGCTCCCCGTCGGCGGCGAGGACACCTTCGCCGACCTGATGCGCCGCTCCGCGCAGGAGCTCAAGGCCGTCCGCCGCCACCAGCTCCACCGCGGCGAGGAGATCCGCCGCGACCTCGGACTGGTCGGCGGCGACGACCGCTTCCACGGGCCGATGCTGAACATCAAGCCCTTCGACCTCGACCTCGACTTCGCGGGCAGCCCCGGCACCACCGTGAACCTCGCCTCCGGACCGGTCGAGGACTTCTCGCTGTCCGTCCTCAAGACCCCCGACGACCGCCTGGTGCTGGAGTTCGACGCCAACCCCGCGCTCTACGGCGCCGGTGAACTCGCCCGCCACGCCGACCGGTTCGCCGGCCTGCTGACCCGTCTCGCCGCCGCCCCCGAGCAGCCGCTGGCCGGCCTGCCGCTGCTCGCCGACGCCGAGCGCGCGGACATCCTGCACGGCTGGAACGACACCGCCCGCGAGGTCCGCGAGGGCACCCTGGTCAGCCGGATCGCCGAGCGCGCCGCCGCCACCCCCGACGCGACCGCCGTCGTCGCCGAGGGCCGCACCCTGACCTACGCCGAGCTCGACGCCCGCGCCACCGGCCTGGCCCTGGCCCTGCGCGCCGCCGGCGCCGGCCCGGACCGGGTGGTCGGCGTCGCCGTGCCCCGCTCCGCCGAGCTGATGGTCGCCCTGCTCGGCGTCCTGAAGTCCGGCGCCGCGTACCTGCCGCTGGACGCCGACTACCCGGCCGAGCGGCTCGCCCACATGGTCGAGGACGCGGCCCCGGTGCGCGTGGTCACCGTCCGCGCGCTGCTGGAGCGGCTGCCCGAGGCCGCCCGCGCCACCGCCCTGCTGGTCGACGAGGCCCCGGCCCCGGTCGACGCCCCGGAGGCCGCCCCGGAGGCGCAGGGCACGCCCGAGCTCCCCGGCCCCGACCACGCCGCCTACCTGATCTACACCTCCGGCTCCACCGGCCGCCCCAAGGGCGTCGTGGTCACCCACCGCGCCATCGTCAACCGGCTCGCCTGGATGCAGCACGCCTACCGGCTCGGCGCCGACGACCGCGTCCTGCAGAAGACCCCGGCCAGCTTCGACGTGTCCGTCTGGGAGTTCTTCTGGGCGCTCTGCGAGGGCGCCACCGTCGTCCTCGCCCGCCCCGAGGGCCACAAGGACCCCGCCTACCTCGCCGCGCTGATCGCCGAACAGCACGTCACCACCCTGCACTTCGTCCCCTCCATGCTGCGCGCCTTCCTGGAGGAGCCGTCGGTCGCCGAGCGCTGCGCCGGCCTGCGCCGCGCCTTCTGCTCCGGCGAGGCGCTGCCCGGCGACGTCGTCGACCGCTGGTACGCCACCCTCCCCGGGGTGCCGCTGCACAACCTGTACGGCCCCACCGAGGCCGCCGTCGACGTCACCCACCACCACACCGCGCCCGCCGCCGGCGTCGTCCCGATCGGCCGCCCGGTCTGGAACACCCGCCTGTACGTGCTGGACGCCGCCCTGCGCCCCGCCCCGGTCGGCGTGCCCGGCGAGCTGTACCTGGCCGGCGTCCAGCTGGCCCGCGGCTACCTCGGCCGCCCCGGCCTGACCGCCGAGCGCTTCGTCGCCGACCCGCACGGCGGCCCGGGCGAGCGCATGTACCGCACCGGCGACCTGGTCCGCTGGGCCCCCGACGGCACCGTGGAGTACCTCGGCCGCACCGACGACCAGGTCAAGGTCCGCGGCTTCCGGATCGAGCTCGGCGAGATCGAGGCCGCCCTGGAGGCCCTGCCCGGCGTCGTCCAGGCCGCCGTGACGGCCCGTGAGCTGACCCCCGGCGGCGCCCGCCGGCTGGTCGGCTACCTGGTGCCCGCCCCCGCCGACCCCGAGGCGCTGCGCTCCGAGCTCGCCCGCACCCTGCCCGAGCACATGGTCCCGGCCGTCCTGGTCGGCCTCGACACCCTGCCGCTGAGCCTCAACGGCAAGCTCGACCGCAAGGCCCTGCCCGCGCCCGCCGCCGGCCGCGGCGAGGGCGGCGGCGCCCCGCGCACCGACGCCGAGCGCATCCTCGCCTCGCTGGTCGCCGAGGTCCTCGGCCTGCCCGGCGAACAGGTCGGCGTCGACGACA
Source organism: Kitasatospora sp. NPDC058170 (assembly GCF_042883905.1). Classification (NCBI taxonomy): domain Bacteria; kingdom Bacillati; phylum Actinomycetota; class Actinomycetes; order Kitasatosporales; family Streptomycetaceae; genus Kitasatospora; species Kitasatospora sp. NPDC058170. The sequence continues at coordinate 26,464 of NZ_JBHVUV010000036.1, read as the reverse complement.
ACTTCTTCTCCCTCGGCGGGGACAGCATCTCCGCCATCCAGCTCGGCAGCCGGGCCCGCCGGGCCGGCTTCCAGATCACCCCGCGGGTGGTGTTCGAACGCCGCACCGTCGCCCGCATCGCCGCCGTCGCCGAGGACACCCGCGCGGTCGGCGGCCCGGCCCCGCACGCCGTCGACGCCACCGGCCCGCTGCCCACCACCCCGATCAGCGAGTGGCTGCGCGAGCGCCGCGGCCCGGTCGCCCGGTTCGGCCAGCACACCGTCGTCACCGTCCCGGCCGGCCTCGACCGGCAGCGCCTGGCCGCCGCCCTGGACACCCTGACCGACCACCACGACGCGCTGCGGCTGTGCCTGAACGTCGCCGAGGACGGCCGCTGGACCCAGGAGGTCCGGCCCGCCGGCAGCGCCCCCGCCGCCGACCGGCTGCGCCACATCACCGTCACCGCCGAGGAGCTGGCCACCGCCGCCGCCCTGGAGCGCGAGGCCGCCGCCGACCGCCTCGACCCCGAACTGGGCGTCGTCCTCCAGGCCGTCCACCTCGACGCCGGCGACCACACCCCCGGCCTGCTCGTCCTCGCCGTCCACCACCTCGCCGTCGACGGCGTCTCCTGGCGGATCCTGCTGCCCGACCTGCGCGCCGCCTACGAGGGCCGGGCCCTGGAGCCCGTCACCACCCCGCTGCGCGCCTGGGCCCGCGGCCTCGCCGAGGCCGCCGCCGCCGACCGGATCCGCGCCGAACTGCCCCTGTGGCAGGCCGTGCTGGCCGAGGGCGGCGGACCGCTGCTGGGCGAGCGGGCACTGGACGCCGGCCGCGACACCGCCGCCGCCACCCGCCGCCTGCGGCTCACCCTGTCCGCCGAGCGCACCGCGCCGCTGCTCGGCGCCGTCCCCGCCACCCACCGGGCCGGCGTCGACCACGTCCTGCTCACCGGCCTGACCCTCGCCCTGCTGGCCCGCCGCCGCGCCCGCCTGGGCGCCGACGCCCGCCCCGACCTGCTGCTGCGCCTGGAGGGCCACGGCCGCGAGGACCAGCTCGTCCCCGGCGCCGACACCGCCCGCACGGTCGGCTGGCTCACCAGCGAGTTCCCCGCCCGGCTCGACCTCACCGGCGTCGACCCCGAGGCCGCGCTGGCCGGCGGGCCCGCGGCCGGCCGCGCCCTCGCGCTGGTCAAGGAGCAGCTGCGCGCCCTGCCCAACGCGGGCGCCGGCTACGGCCTGCTGCGCCGGCTCGACGAGCCGTCCGCCGCCGCCCTCGCCGACCTGCCCGAGCCCCAGCTGCTCTTCAACTACCTGGGCCGCTTCGGCGCCACCGGCGGGGACTGGGCGGTCGCCCCGGAGGCCGGGGACGCCATCACCGCCTCCACCGACCCCGGCCTGCCCTGCGTCCACGCACTGGAGATCGGCGCCTTCGTCCACGACGGCCCCGCCGGCCCCGAGCTGACCGTCCAGCTCTCCTGGCCGCAGGGCGTGTTCGGCGACGACGCCGTCCGGGAGATCGCCGACGGCTGGTTCGCCCACCTCGACGCGCTCACCCGCTACGCCGAACGCCCCGACGCGGGCGGCCTGACCCCCTCCGACGTGCCGCTCGCCCCCGTCACCCAGGCCGTCCTGGACCGCCTGGCCGAGGAGCACCCGGACACCGAGGACGTCCTGCCGCTCTCCCCGCTCCAGGAGGGCCTGCTCTTCCACACCCTGCTCCAGGACGAGCAGGGCGCCGACGAGCTCTACACCTCGCTCACCTCGCTCGACCTGCGCGGCCCGCTCGACCGCGCCGCCCTGGTCCGGTCCGTCGACGCGGTCGTCAACCGGCACACCGCCCTGCGCGCCGGCTTCCTCGGCGACGGCCTGCCGGAGCCGCTCCAGCTGGTCGCCGGCCACGTCCGGGTGCCGTGGACCGAGCACGACCTCACCGCACTGCCCGCCGACCGGCAGCACGCCGAGACCGCCCGGATCGAGGACGCCGAGGCCTCCCGCCGCTTCGACCTGGCCCGCCCGCCGCTGGTGCGTTGCGCCCTGGTCGCCCTCGGCCCCGACCACCACCGGCTCGTCCTGACCCGCCACCACATCGTCATGGACGGCTGGTCCACGCCCGTCCTGCTGCGGGAACTGATCACCGTGTACGGTGCCGCCGGCGACACCGACGCGCTGCCCGCCACCGCCCCCTACGCCGACCACCTCGGCTGGCTGGCCGCCCGCGACACCGCCGCCGACGCCGCCGCCTGGCGGCAGGCCCTGGCCGGCCTCGCCGCGCCGACCCTGCTCGCCGACGCCCTCGGCACCCCCGCCGCCGGACCGGCCGCCGCCGGGCAGGAGATCGAACTGCCGATCCCCGCCGAGCTGTCCGCCGCCCTCACCGCGACCGCCCGCGAGCACGGACTGACCCTCAACACCCTCGTCCAGGGCGCCTGGGCGGTCCTCCTCGGCCGGCTGACCGGCCGCACCGACGTGGTCTTCGGCGCCACCGTCTCCGGCCGCCCCGGCGACCTGCCCGGCGTGGAGTCGATGGTCGGCCTGTTCAGCAACACCGTCCCGGTGCGCTTCGAACCGGACGAGGACGAGCCGGTCGCCCGGATGCTGGTCCGCCTCCAGGCCCAGCAGTCCGCCCTGCTCGACCACCAGTACCTCGGCCTCGCCGACATCCAGGCGCCGGCCGGCCACGGCACCCTGTTCGACACCCTGCTGGTCTTCGAGAACTACCCGGTCGACCCCGACCACCTCACCGCCCGCGGCCTGCGGGTCGCCGGCATCGGCAACCGGGGCGCCACCCACTACCCGCTGACCGTCCTCACCCTCCCCGGCGAGGCCCCGCAGCTGACCGTCGAGTACCGCCCCGACGTGTTCACCGCCGAGCAGGCCGCCGCCGTCGGCGAGCGCCTGCTGCGCCTGCTCACCACCATCGCCACCGCGCCGGACACCGCCGTCGGCGCGCTGGAGATCCTCTCCCCGGCCGAGCGCCGCACCGTGCTGGAGGAGTGGAACGCCACCGCGCGCCCGGTGCCCGAGGGCACCGTCGTCGACGCCTTCGCCGCCCGCGCGGCCGCCATGCCCCAGGAGACCGCCGTCGTCTTCGGCGAGCAGCGGCTCGGCTACGCCGAACTCGCCGCCCGGGTCGACCGCACCGCCCGCCACCTCGCCGCGCTCGGCGCCGGACCGGGCCGGGTCGTCGCGCTGGCCCTGCCGCGCTCGGCCGACCTGGTCGCCGCCCTGCTCGGCGTCCTCGCCTCCGGCGCCGCCTACCTGCCGATCGACCTCGACCACCCGGACGAGCGGATCGCGCTGATGCTGGAGGACGCCGACCCGCTGCTCACCCTCAGCACGGCCGAGGTGGCCGGCCGCCACCCGGTGCTGGCCGCCCACGGCAAGGGCGTCGTCACCCTCGCCGAACTCGGCACGCTGAGCGCCGAACCCGTCCGCCCGCACGCCGACGACCTGGCGTACGTCATCCACACCTCCGGTTCCACCGGCCGCCCCAAGGGCGTCCAGGTCCCGCACCGCGGCCTGGCCAACATGCTGGAGCACCACGGCAACACCGTCTTCGCCCGGGCCGCCGCCCTGGCCGGCGGGCGCCGCCTGCGCGCCGCGCACACCGCCTCGTTCTCCTTCGACTCCTCCTGGGAGCAGCTGCTCTGGCTGATCCGGGGCCACGAGCTGCACGTCTACGGCGAGGACCTGCGCCGCGACCCGCAGGCCCTGGTCCAGCGGCTGCTCGCCGACCGGGTCGACACCCTGGACGTCACCCCGTCCTTCGGCCAGCAGCTCGTCGAGTGGGGCCTGCTGGACTCCGACCGGCACCGCCCGCTGCTCTTCCTGGTCGGCGGCGAGGCCGTCGGCGACGCCCTGTGGACCCGCATCCGGGAGACCGAGGGCGTGCTCGGCCACAACTTCTACGGCCCCACCGAGTACACCGTCGACACCCTCGGCGCCGCCCTGGACGACAGCCCCACCCCGTTCGTCGGCCGCCCGATCGGCAACACCCGGGTCTACGTGCTGGACGCCCGGCTGCGGCCCGTCCCGGCGGGCGTGCCCGGCGAGCTGTACATCGCCGGTCCCGGCCTGGCCCGCGGCTACGGCAACCGGCCCGCGCTCACCGCGAGCCGCTTCACCGCCGACCCGTTCGGCGCCCCCGGCGAGCGGATGTACCGCACCGGCGACCTGGTGCGCCACCGCCCCGACGGCAGCCTCGACTACCTGGGCCGCGACGACGACCAGGTGAAGATCCGCGGCTTCCGCGTCGAGCCCGGCGAGGTCGAGGCCGCCCTCGCCGCCCTGCCCGGCATCGCGCAGGCCGCCGTGCTGGCCCGCACGGCCACCGGGGGCGCCAAGCGGCTGGTGGGCTACGTCGTCGCGGTGCCCGGCGCCGCGGCCGACCCCGCCGCCCTGCGCACCGCGCTCGCCGAGTCGCTGCCCGAGTACATGGTCCCGGCCGCGATCGTGCCGCTGCCCGCGCTGCCGCTGAACGTCAACGGCAAGCTCGACCGGCAGGCCCTGCCGGAGCCCGGCGCCGACGCCTTCGCCGCCCCGGCCGGGCGGGCCCCGCGCACCGAGGGCGAGGCCGTGGTCTGCGGCGTCTACGCCGACGTGCTCGGCCTGCCCGCGGTCGGCATCGACGACGACTTCTTCCTGCTCGGCGGTCACTCGCTGCTCGCCACCCGGGTGATCGGCCGACTGCGCGCCGCCCTCGGCAGCGAGGTCGCCGTCCGGGACCTCTTCGAGACCCGCACCCCCGCGGCCTTCGCCGCCCGCCTCGACGGCGCGGCGGCCGGGCGCACCGCCCCCGCCGCCCGCCCGCGCCCCGAGCGGATCCCGCTGTCCGCCGCCCAGGCCCGGCTCTGGTTCCTCTACCGCCTCCAGGGCCCGAGCACCGCGTACACCATCCCGTGCGCGCTGCGGATCGACGGCGAGCTGGACGCGGACGCGCTGCGCGCCGCCTTCGCCGACGTGCTGGCCCGCCACGAGGCGCTGCGCACGGTCTTCCCCGACCACGACGGCCGGCCCTTCCAGCGCATCCTCGACCCGGAGAGCGCCGGGGTGCCGTTCACCACGGCCGAGGCCTCCGGGCACCGCCTGGACACCGAGGTCGCCGCGGCCGGCGCGCACGCCTTCGACCTGGCCACCGAGATCCCCGTCCGGGCGACCCTGCTGACCGCCGGGCCCACCCGGCACGTGCTCAGCATCGCCCTGCACCACATCGCGGGCGACGAGTGGTCCGAGGGCGTGCTGCTGCGCGACCTCGACCTCGCCTACGCCGCCCGCCGGGCCGGGCAGGCCCCGCGGTTCGCGCCGCTGCCGCTGCAGTACGCCGACCACGCGCTGTGGCAGGGCGAGCTGCTGGCCGCCGAGCACGGACCGGCGGCCGACCAGGGCCGCTACTGGACCGAGCGGCTGGCGGGCCTGCCCGCCGAGCTGGCGCTGCCCACCGACCGGGCCCGGCCGGCCGAGGCCAGCGGCCGCGGCGGCGCCGTCCGGCTGCGGCTGCCCGACGAGCTGCACACCGCCCTGCGCGGCTACGCGCAGCGCACCGGGGCGACCCCGTTCATGGTCACCCAGGCCGCCGCCGCGCTGCTGCTCGGCAAGCTGGCCGGCACCACCGACGTGGTGCTCGGCACGCCCGTCGCGGGCCGCACCGACGAGGTGCTGGAGTCCGTGGTCGGCTTCTTCGTCAACACCCTGGTGCTGCGCCACGACCTGGCCGGCGACCCGGGCTTCGACGAGCTGGTCGCCCGCTCCCGGGAGAGCGTGCTCGGCGCGCTCGCCCACCAGGACCTGCCGTTCGACCGGCTGGTGGAGATCGTCAACCCCGAGCGCTCGCTCGGCCGCCACCCGCTGTTCCAGGTGATGGTCCAGCACCGCCGGGAGGCCGACGGCCTGGACCACCTGCTCGGCGCCGCCACCACCCTGCTGCCCGACCCGGTCCACGCGGCCCGCTTCGACCTCGCCTTCACCTTCGTGGAGGCCGCCGACGGCAGCCGCACCGACCTGACCGTCATCCACGCCGAGGACCTGTTCGACCGTGCCACCGCGCGGCTGTTCGGCGCCCGGCTGATGCGGGTCATGGAACAGGCCTTCGCCGCCCCCGAGCGGCCGGTGAGCCGGATCGAGCCGACCGCCGCCCAGGAGCGCCGCGGCCTCGCCGGGGAGTGGAACGCCACCGCCATCGCGGTCCGCGAGGGCACCCTGGTGGACCGGATCGCCGAGCGCACCGCCGCCACCCCCGACGCCGTCGCGGTCGTCTTCGAGGGCACCGAACTGACCTACCGCGAGCTGGACGGGCGGGCCGCCCGGCTCGCCGGGGCGCTGGCCGCCGCCGGCGCCGGCCCCGACCGGATCGTCGCCGTCGCCGTCCCCCGCTCCGCCGAGCTGATGGTCGCCCTGCTCGCCGTGCTCAAGGCCGGCGCCGCCTACCTGCCGCTGGACACCGAGTACCCCGTCGAGCGCCTCACCGCCATGGTCGAGGACGCCACCCCGGTGTGCGTGCTCACCGTCCCCGGCCTGGAGGCCGCCCTGCCCGCCGTGCCGGGCGTGCCGGTGCTCACCGTCGACGCCCAGGCGCCGGCGCCGGTGGCGCCCGCCGCCCCGGACACCGACCACGCCGCGTACGTCATCTTCACCTCCGGCTCCACCGGCCGCCCCAAGGGCGTCGTGGTCACCCACCGGGCGATCGTCAACCGGCTCGACTGGATGCGCGAGGTCTACGGCATCACCGCGGAGGACCGCATCCTCCAGAAGACCCCGGCCAGCTTCGACGTGTCGGTCTGGGAGTTCTTCCTGCCGCTGGTCAGCGGCGCCCGGGTGGTGCTGGCCCGCCCCGGCGGCCACCGCGAGCCGGAGTACCTGGCCGCCCTGGCCGCGCGCGAGTCCGTCACCGCCTGCCACTTCGTGCCGTCCATGCTCACCGCCTTCACCGGCGCCGCCGAGCAGGACGGGACGGTCCGGCAGGGCTTCGCGGGCGTGTCCCGGGTGTTCTGCTCCGGCGAGGCGCTGCCCGCCGCCGCGGTCGACCGCTTCCTCGCCCTGTGGCCGCAGATCGGGCTGCACAACCTGTACGGGCCCACCGAGGCCGCCGTCGACGTCACCTACCACCGCGCGTGGGCCGGCTCCGGCGTCGTCCCGATCGGCCGCCCGGTCTGGAACACCCGCCTGCACGTCCTCGACGCCCGGCTGCGGCCCGTCCCGGTGGGCGTGCCCGGCGAGCTGTACCTCTCCGGGGTCCAGCTGGCCCGCGGCTACCTCGGCCGCCCCGGCCTGACCGCGAGCCGCTTCGTCGCCGACCCGTTCGCGACCGGGGAGAGGATGTACCGCACCGGGGACCTGGTGCGCCGGCGGATCGACGGCGAGGTCGAGTACCTCGGCCGCACCGACGACCAGGTGAAGGTCCGCGGCTTCCGGATCGAGCTCGGCGAGATCGAGTCCGCCCTCGCCGCCGTCCCCGGCGTCGGCCAGGCCGCCGCCACCGCCCGCGCCCTCACCGAGGGCGGTGCGCGCCAACTGCTCGGCTACGTCGTCCCGCAGGCCGGGGCGAGCGTGGGCGGCGACGCCGTCCGCGCGGCCGTCGCCACCGTGCTGCCCGAGCACATGGTCCCCGTGGCCGTCACCGTCCTGGACGCGCTGCCGCTGAGCGTCAACGGCAAGCTCGACCGCAAGGCCCTGCCGGCCCCCGGCCGGCACGCCGGGCAGAGCGCCCCCGCGGCGGCCGGGCCGTCCCCGGCCGCGGCCCTGGCCCGGGTCTTCGCCGAGGTGCTCGGCCTGGCCGAGGTCGGCGAGGACGAGAACTTCTTCGCCCTCGGCGGGGACAGCATCGTCTCGATCCAGCTGATCAGCCGGGCCCGCAAGGCCGGCTACGACCTCGCCGCCAAGGACGTCTTCCAGTACCCCACCCCGGCCGCCCTGGCCGAGGCCAAGGGCCTGATGACGGCCCGTCCGGCCGGCGGGGCCCCGGCCGCGGCCGCCCCGGCGGCCCCCGCCGACGGCGAACTGCCCGCCCTGCCGGTGGTGCACTGGCTGCGCGAGCGCGGCGGCCCCGTCGACCGCTTCAACCAGTCGGTGCTGGTCACCGTCCCGGCCGGCCTGCGGGAGGAGCCGCTGCGCGCCGCCCTGGCCGCGCTGGCCGCCCACCACCCGGCGCTGCGGCTGCGCCTCGACCGGACCGACGGCCTGTGGACCCAGGAGATCCTGCCCGCCGCCCAGGCGCCCGCCACCACCGAGCCGGACACCCTGCGCCGGGTCGACGCCCGCGCCGGCGACCTCGCCGCGCTGCTGACCCGGGAGGCCGACGCGAGCGCCGCCGCGCTCGACCCCGCCGCCGGCCGGGTACTGCGCGCCGTCTGGTTCGACGCGGGCGACGCCCGGGACGGCCGGCTGCTGCTGACCGTCCACCACCTGGCCGTGGACGGCGTCTCCTGGCGCACCCTGCTGCCCGGACTCGCCGCCGCCTACCAGGCCCTCGCCGCCGGCGGGCGGCCCGCCCTCGAACCCGAGGCCTACGGGCTGCGCGCCTGGTCCGAGCACCTGCTGACGCACGCCCAGGAACGCGCCCGGGTCGCCGAGGCCGCCCACTGGCGCACCGCGCTCGCCGGGCCGGCCGGGCCGCTCGCCGCGCTCGGCGCCGACCCCGACCGCGACACCGTCGCCACCGTGCGCACCCTGCGCCGCACGCTGCCCGCCGACCGCACCGCCCCGCTGCTCACCGACGTGCCCAAGGCCTTCGGCGCCGGGATCGACGACGTCCTGCTCGCCGCCCTGGCGCTCGGCGTGGCCACCGCCCGCCCGGACGCCGCCCCGGCCCTCCAGGTCGACCTGGAGGGGCACGGCCGCGGCGGCCACGACGGGCTCACCCCCGACCTGGCCGGCACCGTCGGCTGGTTCACCACCGTCCACCCCGTCCGGCTGGACCTCGCCGGCATCGACCCCGCCGCCGCCCTCACCGGCGGCCCGGCCGCCGGCCAGGTGCTCAAGCAGGTCAAGGAGCAGCTGCGGGCCGCCCCCGACAAGGGCCTCGGCTTCGGCCTGCTGCGCCACCTCAACCCGCAGACCGCGGCCGTGCTGGCCGCCGCGCCGCGCTCGCAGCTGCTGTTCAACTACCGGGGACGCGCCGACGGCGCCGCCGCACCGCTGGGCGGCTGGCCGCTCGCCCCGCAGCCCGAGCGGGACGCCGTCGCGGCCGGCGCCGGCCCCGACCCGCGGATGGCCGCCGGCTACCCGCTGGAGATCGACGCGGTGGTCCGCGCCGGCGCCGACGGAAGGCCCGAGCTGGCCGTCGAGTGGAGCTGGCCGCAGGCCCTGCTCACGGAGACCGAGGTCGCCGCGCTCGCCGACGCCTGGTTCGCCGCCCTGGACGCCCTCGCCCGGCACACCGCCGGCGGCGCGGCCGGCGGGGTCACCCCCTCCGACCTCAGCCTCGTCTCGCTCAAGCAGGCCCAGATCGACCGGCTGGAGTCCCGGCTGCGCGGACGGCGGCGCCGATGAGCACCGAGCCCGCCCGCCCGGACCACACCGACCACCACGTCCCGACCACCCCCAGGACCGAGAAGACCGTGATGAACGACTCCACCGCACCGATCGACGACCCCCAGGCCGAGGGCGCGGCCGCATCGGACCTGGAGGACGTCTACCCGCTGTCCTCGCTCCAGGAGGGCCTGCTCTTCCACGCCCTGTACGACGACGAGGCCCGTGACGTCTACGTGGTCCAGTCCCACCTGGACCTGGCGGGCCCGCTCGCCACGCCCCGCCTCGCCGCCGCCCTGGACGCCCTGCTCACCCGCCACGCCAACCTGCGGGCCGGCTTCTGGTACGAGGACCCGGAGGCCGTCGTCCAGTTCGTCCAGCGCACCGTGGACACCCCGCTGCGCGAGGTCGACCTGACCGCGCTCGACGGCGGGGCCCGGGACGCCGCCGTCCTCGCCGCCATGGACGAGGACTGGCACCGACGCTTCGACCTGGACACCCCGCCGCTGCTGCGCCTCGCCCTGCTGCGCCTCGGCGAGGACCGCTCGCGGCTCGTGCTGACCTGCCACCACCTGCTGCTCGACGGCTGGTCCATGCCGATCGTCTTCCGCGAGCTGCTGGCCCTGTACGGCTCCGCCGGCGACCCGTCGGTGCTCCCGGCCGTCCGCCCCTACAGGGACCACCTCGCGCTGCTGGCCACCCGGGACACCGACGCCGCCGAGGCCGCCTGGAGCACCGCGCTGGCCGGCTTCGAGCAGGCCCACCCGGTGGCGCCCGGCGCCGCCGCGGCCACCGCCGTGGAGCCGGGCCTGGTCACCCGCCACGCCGACGCCGAGCTGTCCGGGCGGATCGCCGCCGCGGCCCGCGGCCGCGGCCTGACCCTCGGCAACGTCGCCCACACCCTGTGGGGCGTCCTGGTCGGCTCCCTCACCGGCACCACCGACGTCGTCTTCGGCACCACCGTCTCCGGCCGCCCCGACGACCTGCCGGGCGCCGAGTCCATGGTCGGCCTGTTCATCAACACCGTGCCGGTCCGCGTCCGGCTCGACCCCGGCGCCACGCTGGCCGGCGCCGCCGCACAGGTGCAGCGCGAGCAGGCCGAGCTGCTGGCCCACCAGCACCTGGGCCTGGGCGCGATCCAGCGCCGCAGCGCGGTCGACGGCGACCTCTTCGACACCCTGCTCGTGGTGGAGAACTACCAGGGCGGCGGCGACGCGCTGCGCGAGAACCTGGGCGGGACGGACGGCCTCGCCATCACCGGCCTCGGGGCCCGCGACGCCACGCACTACCCGCTCGGCGTCACCGTGCTGCCCGGCGCCGAGCTGCGCGTCGAACTGGAGTACCGGCCGGACCTCTTCGAGCCGGCCCGGGCCGAGCGCCTCACCGACCGCTTCCTGGCGCTGCTGACCGCCTTCGCCGACGACCCCGACCTCCCGCTGGCCCGGCTCGGCCTGCTGGACGACGTCGAGCGCGCCGCCCTCGACGCCACCGTGGCCGGCCGCCCGGCCGACGCGGCCGCCACCCCGGCCGCCGAGCTGCTCACCGCCCTCGCCGGGCGCACCCCCGACACCGTCGCCCTGGTGGGCCCGGCCCTGTCGGGCGCCGCCACCGCCACCGCCGCCGCCACCCTCACCCTCACCTTCGCCGAACTGGCCGAGCGCGCCGACCGGCTGGCCCGGCTGCTGCTCGGCCGCGGCCTCGGCGCCGAGCGGGTCGCCGCACTCGCCCTGCCGCGCTCCGCCGACTCCGTCGTCGCCATCCTGGCCGTGCTCCGGGCCGGCGGCGCCTACCTGCCGCTCGACCTGGACCACCCCGACGAGCGCCTCGCCATGCTCCTCGACGACGTGCGCCCGGCCGTCGTCCTGACGACCCGCGAGGTGGCCGACCGGCTGCCCGCCACGCCCGGCACCGCCACCCTGCTGCTGGACGACCCGGCCGTCGCCGCCGCCCTGGCCGCGCTGCCCGGCGGCCCGCTCGGCGACGACGAGCGCGGCGGCCCCGTCGACCCCGCCCAGGCCGCCTACGTCATCCACACCTCCGGCTCCACCGGCCGCCCCAAGGGCGTCGTCGTCCCGCACGCCGCGCTCGCCAACCTCGCCCACGACCACCTCACCGGCGCCTTCGCCGAGGCGGCCGACGGCAGGCGGCTGCGCGCCCTGAGCGTCGCCTCCTTCTCCTTCGACTCCTCCTGGGACCAGCTGCTCTGGCTGCTCGGCGGCCACGAGCTGCACGTCCTCGGCGACGCCGAGCGCCGCGACCCGGAGACCGTGGTCGGCTACGCCCGCGAGCAGCGGATCGACGTCCTCGACCTGACGCCCACCCACGCCCAGCAGCTGCTGGACTGCGGCCTGCTCGACGGCGGCCACCGCCCCTCCGTGCTCCTGCTCGGCGGCGAGGCCCTGCCGCAGCCGCTGTGGAGCCGGCTGCGCGCCGAGCCCGGCCTGCGCGCCCTCAACTACTACGGCCCGACCGAGTTCACCGTCGACGCGCTGCTCGCCGACCTCGCCGACGGCGAGACCCCGAGCGTCGGGCGCCCGCTGACCGGCGGCCGCGCCTACGTCCTCGACGCGCTGCTGCGCCACGTCCCGGCCGGCTCGCCCGGCGAGCTGTACCTGGCCGGCGTCCAGCTGGCCCGCGGCTACCTGGACCGCCCCGGCCTGACCGCCGAGCGCTTCGTCGCCGACCCGTACGGCGCGGCCGGCACCCGGATGTACCGCACCGGGGACCTGGTGCGCCGCCGCCCCGACGGCACCATCGACTACCTGGGCCGGGTCGACGACCAGATCAAGATCCGCGGCTACCGGATCGAGCTCGGCGAGATCGAGGCCGTGCTCGCCGAGCAGCCCGGGGTGGCCCACAGCGCGGTGCTGGTGCGCTCCGGCGCGGTCGACCGCGTGGTCGCCTACGTCGTCCCCGCCGCCGGCGCCGCCCTGGACACCGCCGCCCTGCACCAGGCCGTCGCCGCCCGGCTGCCCGCGTACATGGTCCCCTCGGCGTTCGCCGTCCTGGACGCGCTGCCGCTGACCGTCAACGGCAAGCTCGACCGCGCCGCCCTGCCCGACGACGCCCTCGACTACACCGGGGTGTCCGCCGGCCGGGCCGCCGAGACCGAGACCGAGCAGCTGCTCTGCGAGCTGTACGCCGAGGTCCTGGGCCTGCCCCGGGCCGGCGCCGAGGACGACTTCTTCCGCCTCGGCGGCGACAGCATCTCCTCCATCCGCCTGATCGGCGCCGCCCGCGCCGAGGGCCTCTCGCTCAGCCCGCGCGACGTCTTCGAGGGCCGCACCCCGGCCGCGCTGGCCGCCCTGGCCGACGCGCGCGGCGCCGCCGCCCAGGCCCCCGAGCTGCCCGAACTGCCCGCCGCCACCGAGGCCGAGCTGGCCGCCGTCCGGGCCGCCGCGCCCAAGCTGGAGATCGAGGAGCTCTGGCCGGTCTCCCCGCTCCAGGAGGGCCTGCTCTTCGAGGCCGGCTACGACGACCAGGCGCTGGACGTCTACACCTCCCGCGACCTCGTCACGCTGACCCGCCGGGTGCCGCTGGAGGTGCTGCGCGCCGCGGTCGCCGCCGTGCTGGAGCGCCACCCCAACCTGCGGGCCGGGTTCCTCCAGGACGGCCCCGAGCGCCCGGTGCAGTTCGTGCCGCGCGCCGTCGACGTGCCGCTCACCGAGACCGACCTGTCCGCGCTCGGCCTGGCCGAGTTCGAGACCGAGCTGCGCCGGCTGACCGAGCGCGAGGCCGCCACCCGCTTCGACCTGGCCGCCCCGCCGCTGCTGCGCCTGGTGTCGGTGCTCGCCCCGGACGGCGGGCAGCGGATCCTGATCACCAACCACGCCCTGCTGTGGGACGGCTGGTCGGCCGGGCTGTTCCTGCAGGAGCTGCTGACCGGCTGCGCCGGCCAGGACGCCCCCGAACTCGGCCTGCCCTACCGGGACTTCCTGCGCTGGCTGGCGGCCCAGGACGCCGATCAGGGCCGCACCGCCTGGCGCGAGGCGCTGGCCGGCCTGGCCGAGCCGACCCTGCTGGCGCCGCAGGCCCGCGAGCGGGCCGCGCTGCTGCCGCAGGAGGTCACCGCGGAGATCTCCGCCGGGCTGACCGCCCGGATCGCCGCCTTCGCCCGCGAGCGCGGCCTGACCCTCAACACCGTGCTCTCCGGCGCCTGGGGCCTGCTGCTGTCCGGGCTGACGGCCCGCGAGGACGTGGTGTTCGGCGCGACCGTCTCCGGGCGCCCGGCCGAGCTGGCCGGGATCGACGCCACCATCGGCATGTTCCTCAACACCGTGCCGGTCCGGGCGAGGCTGGACGGCGCCGAGAGCGTCACCGCCTTCCTCACCCGCCTCCAGGAGGAGCAGACCGCCCTGCTGGCGCACCACCAGATCGGGCTCGGCGAGATCCAGCGCGGCACCGGCTTCGGCCGGCTCTTCGACACCCTCCAGGTGCTCCGCAACACGCCCGCCGACCAGGGCGTCCGCGACCGCATCCGGGAGAGCCTCGGCGTCCAGGACGTGGTCGACGTCGACGCCACGCACTTCCCGCTGATCTTCATCACCAACCCGGGCGAGGCGCTCTCCTTCGAGTGGAAGTTCCGCCCGGACGTCTTCGAGCGCGCCACCGTCGAGGCGCACGCCGAGCGCCTGGTCGCCCTGCTCGGGCAGCTCGTCGACCACCCCGACCGCCCGGTGCGCGCGCTGGACGTGTTGACGTCGGGTGAGCGGGGGTTGCTGGGGGAGTGGGCGGCGACGGGTCGGGAGCTGCCGGCGGCGTCGGTGGCGGATCTGTTGGCGGAGCGTGCGGTGTCGGTGCCGGACGAGGTGGCGCTGGTGTTCGGTGCGTCCTCGTGGACGTATGCGGAGCTGGATGCGCGGGTGAACCGGTTGGCGCGGTTGTTCGTGGCGCGGGGGGCCGGTCCGGAGCGGGTGGTGGCGTTGGGGCTGCCGCGTTCGCTGGAGATGGTGGCTTCGCTGTTCGCGGTGCTGCGGGCCGGAGCGGCGTACCTGCCGCTGGAGCTGGACTACCCGGTGGAGCGGCTGGCCTTCATGGTCGAGGACACCGCCCCGGCCTGCCTGATCACCGACTCCACCGCGGCCGCCCTGATGCCGGCCCACGGCAACACCGTGCTGCTCGACGCCGAGGACGTCCGCGCCGAGCTGGCCGGACTCTCCGCCGAGCCGTACCGGGCCCCCTACGACCCGGAGGCCGCCGCGTACGTCATCTTCACCTCGGGTTCGACCGGGCGTCCGAAGGGCGTGGTGACGCCGTACCGCGGCCTGACGAACATGCAGCTGAACCACCGGCAGGAGATCTTCGACCCGGTGGTGGCCTCGGCCGGCGGGCGCCGGCTGCGGATCGCCCACACGGTGTCCTTCTCCTTCGACATGTCGTGGGAGGAGCTGCTCTGGCTGGTCGAGGGCCACGAGGTGCACGTCCTGGACGAGGCACTGCGCCGCGACACCCAGCGGCTGGCCGACTACTGCGACGAGCACGCGGTGGACGTCATCAACGTGACACCCTCCTACGCGCAGGCCCTGGTGGAGTGCGGTCTGCTGGACGAGGGGCGGCACCGTCCGGTGCTGGTGCTGCTGGGGGGTGAGGCCGTGGCGGAGACGCTGTGGTCGAAGCTGCGGGACACCCCCGGGGTGATGGGCTACAACCTGTACGGGCCGACCGAGTACACGATCAACACCCTCGGCGGCGGGACGCTGGACTCGGCGACGGCCACGGTGGGCCGGCCGATCTGGAACACCGTCGCGCACGTCCTGGACGGCCACCTGCGGCCGGTGCCGGTGGGTGTGCCGGGTGAGCTGTACGTCTCCGGTGTGGGTCTGGCGCGCGGGTACCTCAACCGTGCGGGTCTGACGGCGGAGCGGTTCGTCGCGGATCCGTTCGGCGAGCCGGGTGCGCGGATGTACCGCACGGGCGACGTGGTGCGCTGGCGGGCCGACGGGCTGCTGGACTTCCTCGGCCGGGCCGACGACCAGGTGAAGATCCGCGGCTACCGGGTCGAGCCCGGCGAGATCGAGGACGCGCTCACCGAGCACGCCGCCGTCGCCCAGGCCGCCGTGGTGGTCCGGGAGGACACCCCCGGCGTCAAGCGCCTGGCCGCCTACCTCGTCCCCGCCGGCCCCGGCGTCGACGTCGCCGAGGTGCGCAACGCCCTCGCCCAGCGCCTGCCCGAGTACATGGTCCCCTCGGCGTTCGTCGTCCTCGACGCCCTGCCGCTGACCGTCAACGGCAAGCTCGACCGGGCCGCGCTGCCCGCCCCCGACACCGCCGCCACCGGCCGCGCCCCGCGCGACGCCCGCGAGGAGATCCTCTGCGGCGCCTTCGGCGAGGTGCTCGGCCTGACCGGGGTCGGCCCCGAGGACCACTTCTTCGACCTCGGCGGCCACTCGCTGCTCGCCACCCGCCTGGTCTCCCGGATCCGCACCCTGCTGGGCGGCCGGCTGACCGTCCGCGACCTCTTCGAGGCGCCCACCCCGGCCGGCCTGGCCCACCGGGCCGGCGGCGACGGCGAGCAGCGCCCGGCCCTCGGCCGCCGCGAGCGGCCGCAGGACCTGCCGCTCTCGCACGCCCAGCGCCGGATGTGGTTCCTGCAGAACCTCGACGACTCCGGGGCGACCTACAACGTGCCGCTGGTCGTCCGGGTCACCGGCGCACTCGACACCGACGCCCTGCGCGCCGCCGTCCGCGCGGTGACCGACCGCCACGAGAGCCTGCGCACCGTCTTCACCGAGCGCGACGGCTCGGTGTTCCAGCAGGTCCTGGACGCCCCGGCGCTCGCGGACGCCGTCCACGTGGTCCGCTCCGGCGAGCAGACCCTGGACGCCGACGTCGAGGCGGCCGTCCGCCACGGCTTCGACCTCTCGGCCGAGGCGCCGCTGCGCGTCACCCTGCTGGAGATCGGCCCCGGGGACCACGCGCTGGTCCTGCTCTTCCACCACATCGCCGGCGACGAGTGGTCGATGCTGCCCTTCATCGACGACCTGACGGACGCCTACACCGCGTACGCCGCCGGGACCTCCCCGGCCTGGTCGCCGCTGCCGGTCCAGTACGCCGACTACACGCTGTGGCAGCAGGAGCTGCTCGGCTCCGCCGACGACCCGCAGAGCCTGCACGCCCGTCAGGCCGCCTACTGGCGGGAGGCGCTGGCCGGCCTGCCCGAGGAGCTGCCGCTGCCGACCGACCACCCGCGCCGCCCGCTCGCCGGGTACCGCGGCGACACCGTGCACGCCCAGGTGCCGCCCGCCGTCTACCGCGGCCTGCGGGACGCCGCCCGGGCCACCGGCACCACCACCTTCATGGTGCTCCAGGCCGCCGTGGCGACCCTGCTGCACCGCCTCGGCGCCGGTACCGACATCCCCCTCGGCGCGCCGGTGGCCGGCCGCTCCGACGCCGGACTGGACGCCCTGGTCGGCTTCTTCGTCAACACCCTGGTGCTGCGCAACGACCTCTCCGGCGACCCGACCTTCGCGGACCTGCTGACCCGCACCCGGGACACCGACCTGGCCGCCTTCGCCCACCAGGACCTGCCCTTCGACCGGCTGGTCGAGGCGGTCAACCCGCCCCGGGTGCCCGGCCGCCACCCGCTGTTCCAGGTGATGCTCGGCTACCAGCACAACGACGGCCAGGGCGGGCGGCTGCTCGGCCTGGAGAGCCGCATCCTGCCGTTCGAGCTGGGCGCCGCGAAGTTCGAACTCGACTTCAACTTCGAGGAGACCTCCTCCGCGGAGGAGATCGACATCGCCTTCGAGTACGCCGTCGACCTCTACGAGCGCGGCACCGCCGAGGCCCTGGTCGAGCGGCTGCTCGCCGTCCTGGAGCAGGTCGCCGCCGACCCGCACCGCCGCATCGGCACCCTCGACGTGTTGACGTCGGGTGAGCGGGGGTTGCTGGGGGAGTGGGCGGCGACGGGTCGGGAGCTGCCGGCGGCGTCGGTGGCGGATCTGTTGGCGGAGCGTGCGGTGTCGGTGCCGGACGAGGTGGCGCTGGTGTTCGGTGCGTCCGCGTGGACGTATGCGGAGCTGGATGCGCGGGTGAACCGGTTGGCGCGGTTGTTCGTGGCGCGGGGGGCCGGTCCGGAGCGGGTGGTGGCGTTGGGGCTGCCGCGTTCGCTGGAGATGGTGGCTGCGCTGTTCGCGGTGCTGCGGGCCGGTGCGGCGTACCTGCCGCTGGAGCTGGACTACCCGGTGGAGCGGCTGGCCTTCATGGTCGAGGACACCGCCCCGGTCTGCCTGGTGACCAGCTCCGCCGCCGAGGCCCGGATGCCCGCGGCCCCCGGCGTCGAGCGCCTGCTGCTGGACTCCCCGCAGATCGAGGCCGAGCTGGCCGCGCTGCCCGCCACCCCGCTCGGCCTGACCGTGGACATGGACGCGGCCGCGTACGTCATCTTCACCTCGGGTTCGACCGGGCGTCCGAAGGGCGTGGTGACGCCGTACCGCGGTCTGACGAACATGCAGTTGAACCACCGGCAGGAGATCTTCGACCCGGTGGTGGCCTCGGCCGGCGGGCGCCGGCTGCGGATCGCGCACACGGTGTCCTTCTCCTTCGACATGTCGTGGGAGGAGCTGCTCTGGCTGGTCGAGGGCCACGAGGTGCACGTCCTGGACGAGGCGCTGCGCCGCGACGCGGAGGCCCTCGCGGCCTACTGCGCCGAGCACGCCGTGGACGTCATCAACGTCACCCCGTCCTACGCCCAGGCGCTCGTCGACCGGGGTCTGCTGGACGAGGGGCGGCACCGTCCGGTGCTGGTGCTGCTGGGCGGTGAGGCCGTGGCGGAGACGCTGTGGTCGAAGCTGCGGGACACCCCCGGGGTGATGGGCTACAACCTGTACGGGCCGACCGAGTACACGATCAACACCCTCGGTGGCGGGACGCTGGACTCGGCGACGGCCACGGTGGGCCGGCCGATCTGGAACACCGTCGCGCACGTCCTGGACGGCCATCTGCGGCCGGTGCCGGTGGGTGTGCCGGGTGAGCTGTACGTCTCCGGTGTGGGTCTGGCGCGCGGGTACCTCAACCGTGCGGGTCTGACGGCGGAGCGGTTCGTCGCGGATCCGTTCGGCGAGCCGGGTGCGCGGATGTACCGCACGGGCGACGTGGTGCGCTGGCGGGCCGACGGCCTGCTGGACTTCCTCGGCCGGGCCGACGACCAGGTGAAGATCCGCGGCTACCGCGTCGAGCCCGGCGAGATCGAGGACGCCATCGCCGCCCACCGGGACATCGCCCAGGCAGCGGTGGTGGTCCGTGAGGACACCCCCGGCGTCAAGCGCCTGGCTGCCTATCTGGTGCCAGGTGAGGGTACCCTTATCGAGGCCTCCGAGATCCGGCGTATGCTGGCGTCCCGGCTGCCCGAGTACATGGTCCCCTCGGCGTTCGTCGTCCTCGACGCCCTGCCGCTGACCGTGAACGGCAAGCTCGACCGCAAGGCCCTCCCGGAGCCCGGCGCCGAGGACTACACATCGTCGGGATCGCAGCGCGAGCCCCGGTACCCGAGCGAGAAGGCGGTACACACGGCGTTCGCCCGGGTGCTGGGCCTGCCCTCGCTGGGCATCGACGAGAACTTCTTCGACCTCGGCGGCCACTCGCTGCTCGCGATGTCCCTGCTCCAGCGGCTCCGCGCGGAGTTCGAGGGCGACATCTGCCTCGCCGACCTGCTCGCCAGGCCGACCGTCGCCGCCCTCGCCGAATTCCTGGTGGACCGCTTGGTCCACACCTCCCTCGGAGCGGAACCGGGCGACGGCGCCGCCTGCTCCGGCTGACCGTCACCGACCCCCTCCCCACGACCCCCTAGGAGAATCCAGATGAGCGCCACCAACCCGTTCGAGGACGACGACGCCCGCTACCTCGTGCTCGTCAACGAGGAGAACCAGCACTCCCTGTGGCCCGCCTTCGCGGAGATCCCGGCCGGCTGGACCGCCGTCCACGGCGAGGACAGCCGCCAGGCGTGCACCGAGTACATCGACGCCAACTGGACCGACCTGCGCCCGGCGAGCCTGATCGCCCGCAGCGCCTGACCACCCGGGAGGGGACGGCCGCACGCCGTCCCCTCCCGCACCGCTTCCCCCGCAGCTACCCGACGGATGGCCATCGCCGTGAGCACCCATCAGCCCGAACCCGCCGCCGGTCCGTCCGACGGCCTGACCGCCGAGCAACTGGCCGACGAGGAGCTGGAACCCGGCGCCCTCTCGGCCGAGCGCCGCCGCCGGGCCAGGGCCCTGCTCCGCGGCTCACTGCGGCCCCACCGCCGCACCGTGGCCGCCGCCATGACCGCCGCGGCGATCCGCCAGCTCGCCCTCCTCGCCGTGCCCTGGTGCGTCCAGAGGGCACTCGACGACGGCCTCCAGAAGCACGACAGCGGCGCCCTGCTGACCTGGGCGGGCGCCACCGCGCTCGCCGCCCTCGTCCAGTTCGCCGGGCTCTACGGCTGGCAGTACTGGGCCGGCTACGCCGACGCCAAGGTCGGCGCCGACCTGCGCGCCCGCCTGCTGCACCACCTCTCCGGACTCGACCGGGCCGCCCTCGCCTCCCGCGGCCACGGCGACCTCGCCATGCGCGCCACCCGCGACACCGACCTGGTCCGCGAATGGGTGCACGGCCTCGCCGTCTGGGTCGTCCTCGGCGTCACCTTCCTCACCGTGCTGCCCCTCATCGCGACCCTCGACCTCAGCCTGCTGCTGGTCGCCCTCGGCACCCTGCCGTTCCTGGTCTGGGTCAACCTGCACTTCCCGCGCCGCTTCGCCGCCGCCAGCGGCGAACTCGCCAAGGCCCACGGCGACCGCGCCGACGCCGTCGCCGACCTGCTCCAGATCGGCACCGGACTGCGCGGCACCGGCGGCCACCGCCCGCTGGTCGACCGGCACCACGGGGCCAGCGCCGAGGTCACCCTGCGGACGGTCGTCGCCGCCCGCATCGAGGCCAGCTGGGCCGCCGTCGGGCCGTTCGTCCCCCGCCTCGCGGTCGCCGCCGGCGTCGGCTTCGGCGGACTCGCCGTCCTCGACGGCCGGCTGAGCATCGGCGGACTCACCGCCTTCACCTCGTGGATGGCCATCGTCACCCTCGCCACCCGCGTCCTGGTCGACCGCCTCCTGGAACGCGGCCAGGCCGACGTGGCCGCCGCCCGCATCGACGAGGCCCTCGCCATCCGCCCCGTCGTCGCCGAGCCGCCCGCCGGCCGGGCCCTCGACCTGCCGGAGCACGGCACCCTCGCGTTCACCGGTGTCACCGCCGTCCGGGACGGCCGCACCGTCCTCGGACCGGTCGACCTCACCGTCCGGCACGGCGAGTTCGTCGCCGTCCGCGGCGCCACCGGCTCCGGCAAGAGCACCCTGCTGCGCCTCGCCGTCCGCCTCGACGACCCCGACGGCGGCGCCGTCGGCTACGGCGGCACCGACCTGCGCGAGGCCCGCCTCGACCAGGTCCGCGAGCGGATCTCCTACGTCGCCCAGCGGCCCGTGCTGCTCTCCGGCACCGTCGCCGACAACCTGCGGCTGGGCCGCGACATCGAGCCGGAGACCCTGTACGAGGCCTGCCGCACCGCCGGCATCCACGACCAGCTGACCGCCATGCCCGACGGCTACGACACCGAACTCGGCGAGGGCGGCACCGCCCTGTCCGGCGGCCAGGTGCAGCGGCTGGCGATCGCCCGCGCCCTGCTCGGCGACCCGGCGGTCCTGCTGCTGGACGACTCCACCTCGGCCCTGGACACCACCACCGAGAAGCTCGTCCTCGACCGGCTGCGCACCTGGGCCGGCACCGACCGCACCGTCCTGTTCGCCACCCACCGCTCCGCCGTCCTGGACGCCGCGGACCGCGTGGTGACCCTGGAGTCGCCGCGCGCCGCCGCCCCGGGCGAGGACGACAGCCCCGCCGAAGAAGGACCCGACGCCGTGACCACCAACACCGTGGAGGTGGCCCGTGGCTGAGCAGCCCCTGCTCCAGGACGAGGCCGACGAACGGGCGGTGCTCCGCCGCGCCTGGCCCTACCTGCGCCCGCACCGCGCCCGTCTCGCCGTCGCGCTCGGCGTCGGCCTCGCCGACTCCGCCGCCCTGGTCGCGGTCGCCCCGCTGATCGGCCTGGCCGCCGACTCGCTGGTACCACCGGGTGACCGGGCCGGACTGGGTCTGGCGGTGGCCCTGCTGGTCAGCCTCGGCCTGGCCCAGCTGGTCCTCGCCCGGGTCGGCGAGCTGCTGCTCATCAAGGGCGGCGAGGACGTCGTCCGCACCCTGCGCGAGCAGGCCGTGGAGAACCTCGCCACCGCCCCGCTGCGCTTCCTGGAGACCCACCGCAGCGGCGAACTACTGCGCCGGGCCACCGGCGAGGTCGCCGCGCTCGCCGCCTTCGTCCGGCTGCACCTGCGCAACCTGGTCTCCTCGGTCGCCACCCTGGCCTTCACCCTGGTCGTGCTGCTCGCCTACTCCTGGCTGCTGCTGCTCGTCCAGCTGGTCGTCTTCCTGCCGCTGACCCTGCTGGTCACCCGGTGGTTCCAGCGCGACGCCGGGGCGGCCTTCGGCGGCAAGGCCACCGCCGAGGCCACGGTCGCGGCCACCTTCTCCGAGACCCTGACCGCCCGGGAGGCGCTGCAGACCTCCCGCGGGCTGGCCGGCTGGAGCGTGCGCTTCGGCCGCGAGAACCGGCACGCGGTGGGCGCCGCCCGCCGTGCGCTGCGGGTGGAGAACCGGATCGACCTGGTCAGCCTGATCGAGGGCACGGCGCTGGTCGTGCTGCTGCTGGCCGGCGGCTGGCTGGTCACCCGGGACGCCGTGAGCGTGGGCACCGTGGTGGTCTTCGTGGTCGCCAGCCGCAACCTCTTCGACTCCTTCGCCGACATCTCCCAGCTGGTCGGCGAGGTGCAGACGGCCCGTACCGGGCTCGCCCGGCTGCTGGACCTGCTCGCCGCCACCACCCCCGGGCGCCGCCCGGCCCGCGCCGAGGGCCTGCCCCCGCGCGGCGACCTGCGCTGCGTCGGGGTCGACTACGGCTACCGCGCCGAGGGCCTGGACCTGCACGCCCTCACCCTGGAGTTCCCGCAGGGCAGCCGCACCGGGGTGGTCGGCGAGACCGGCTCCGGCAAGACCACGCTCTCCAAGCTGCTCTGCGGCCTCTACCACCCCGACGGCGGCTCGGTGACCTTCGCCGGGACGGACCTCGCGGACATCCCGGAGGAGCAGCTGCGCCGCCGGATCGTCCTGGTGCCGCAGGAGGTGCGGCTGGTCTCCGGCACGATCGCCGACAACCTGGCCCTGGTCCAGGGCGCTCCCGACCGGGAGCGGATCGAGCGGACCGTCGAGGAACTGGGCCTGCGGGACTGGCTGGAGGACCTGCCCGGCGGACTGGACGCCGAGGTGGGCCAGCGCGGCGGCAACCTCTCGGCGGGCGAGCGGCAGATCCTGGGCGTGGTCCGGGCCGTCCTCGCCGACCCGGCGGTCCTCGTCCTGGACGAGGCCACCGCGGACATCGACCCGGTGACCGCGGCCCGGCTGGAGCACGCGCTGGACGAGCTGCGGGCCGACTGCACCCTGGTGGTCATCGCCCACCGGCCGGCCACCATCGCGCGGCTGCCCCGGGTGGTCCGGCTGGACGGCGGGCGCCTGGTCGGTGACGAGCCGGCGGGCGCGGCCTCTGCGGGCGACGAGCCGGCGGGCGGGGGTCCGGTCGGCGAGGAGCCGGCGGGCGTCCTGGTGGTGAAGGACCGGCAGGCGGGGGCATGAAAGCCGGTACCCCGGCTGGTCTCCGAACGCCAGGTTAGGCTAACCTAATCATGTGATGATCGCCCTGTGCCGCCGCCCGGCTCCCCCCGGGACGGCGGCACGGGTCTGTCCGGGCTCGCAGACACCCCCCACGGATTGGGCTGACCGATGAACACCGACACGGCACCGCCGCGCATGCGGATCGTCCGCCATCCGCTCAAGTACCGCCTGTTGGAGGTCAAGCAGGTCGTCCGGGTCACCCCCGGCACCGTCCGGGTGACCTTCGCCGGCGACGCCCTGGAGGGCTTCTGCGAGCAGGCCCCGACCGACCACGTGAAGCTCTGCTTCGCCTTCCCCGGCGACGAGCTCCCGGTCGAGCCGATCGTCGAGAACGACACCTGGATGGACGCCCCCGAGGGCATGTCCGAGCCGCTGACCCGCGACTACACCATCCGTCACTACCGGCGCGAGGCCCGCGAGCTGGACATCGACATGGTCCTGCACGGGACCGGCGTCGGCTCCAGCTGGGCCGCGGCCGCCGAGCCGGGCATGAAGCTGGGCGTCTTCGGCCCCCGCGGTTCGGAGGAGATCCCCTTCGTCCACGACTGGTACCTCCTCGGCGCGGACGAGACCGCCCTGCCCGCGCTCGCCCGCTGGCTGGAGCTGCTCCCGGCCGGCGTCAGGGTCCTCGCCTTCGCCGAGGTCCCCGGCCCCGAGCACGAGCAGCTCCTGGCCACCGCCACCGACGCCACCGTCACCTGGGTGCACCGCGGCGACGCCGAGTCCGGCAGCACCGACGTGCTGGAGCGGGCCATCCGGGCCGCCGAACTGCCCGAGGGCATGGGCTTCGCCTGGGTCGCCGGCGAGGCCAACACCCTCAAGCCGATCCGCCGCTACCTGCGCAACGAGTGCGGTCTGACCAAGAACCAGGTCGACGTGGACGGCTACTGGAAGCGCGGGGTGGCCAACCACGACCACCACGAGGACGACCACCAGCCGCACGCATGACCGCCGACACACTCAGCAAGCCGGCCCCGGCCCGGACGGCGCCCGCACCGCGCCGCCGGGCCGGCACCGCCCGCCGCACCGCCTGGCTGCTCGGCTCCCTCGTGCTGCTCGCGCTGCTCGCCCTCGCCGGCATCGCCGTCGGCGCCCGCTCGGTGGCCCCCGGCCAGGTCCTGCACGTCCTGCTGAACCACGAACCCGCCTCCGAGGACTGGATCGTGGTCCACCACTCGCGGATCCCCCGCACCCTGCTGGGCATCGCCGTCGGCGCCGCCCTCGGGATCGCCGGGGCCATGATGCAGGCGCTCACCCGCAACCCGCTCGCCGACCCCGGCCTGCTCGGCATCAACGGCGGCGCCGCGGCGGCCGTCGCGGCCGGCACCGCGCTGTTCGACCTGCGCTCCTTCGGCGCCTTCGTCTGGTTCGCCCTCGCGGGCGCCGCGGTGGCCGCCCTGGTCGTCCAGATCCTCGGCGGCGGCGGCCGCGCCTCGGCCACCCCGGCCCGGCTCGCCCTCGCTGGCACCGCCGTCACGGCCGTGCTCACCGCCTTCGTCAACGGGCTGATCCTGCTCGACCCGCTGACCCTCAACCGCTTCCGGTACTGGCAGGTCGGCACCCTCGCCGGCATCGACTCCGCCGTCCTCGGCCAGGTCCTGCCCTTCCTCGCGGTCGGCGCCGTCCTCGCCCTGTTCCTCGGCCGGCCGCTCAACGCGCTCGCCCTCGGCGACGACGCCGGGCACGCGCTCGGCGCCAACCCCGGCCGGACCAGGCTGCTCAGCCTGCTCGCGATCACCCTGCTGTGCGGAGCCGCCACCGCCGCGGTCGGCCCGATCGCCTTCATCGGCCTGGCCGTCCCGCACCTCGCCCGCCACATCTGCGGACCCGACCAGCGCTGGATCATGCTGCTGTCGGCCGTCCTCGCCCCGGTGCTGCTGCTCGCCTCCGACATCATCGGCCGGCTCGCCCTGCACCCCGCCGAACTCCAGGTCGGAGTCGTCACCGCGTTCATCGGGGCCCCGCTCTTCATCGCCCTGGTACGCGGCCGGAGGATCGCCCAACTGTGAACAGCCCCACCGCGGTCGAGCGGTCGGCCGACGCCGCGCCCACCGGCCCGACCGGCCCCGCCGACCGCGCCCCCGTCACGCCGGCCCGCCCGGCCGCCGTCCCGCTGCGCGCCCTCCGGCTGCCCGGCGGCCTCTCGCTGCGCTGGCACGCCCGCGCCACCGTCGTCGCCCTGCTGATCCTGGCCGCGCTCTGCGGCGCGGTCGTCTGGTCGCTGACGGCCGGCGACTACCCGCTGCCCGTCTCCGACGTGATCGACGTGCTCACCGGCGGCGGCCGGCGCGCCGACCGCTACATCGTGATGGAGGTGCGGCTGCCCCGGCTGCTCACCGCCCTGCTGGTCGGAGCGGCCCTCGGGCTCGCGGGCGCCCTCTTCCAGACCCTCGCCCGCAACCCGCTCGGCAGCCCGGACGTCATCGGCTTCACCGTCGGCTCCGCCACCGGCGCCCTCGCCGTGATCCTGGTGATCGGCGGCAGCGCCGCCACCGTGGCCGGCGGGGCCGTGGTGGGCGGGCTGCTCACCTCCGTCCTGGTCTACCTGCTGGCCCGGCGCGGCGGCACCCAGGGCTACCGCCTGGTGCTGGTCGGCATCGGCGTCAGCTCACTGCTCTCCTCGCTCAACGCCTACCTGATCGCCCGCGCCTCCTTCGGCGACGCCCAGAGCGCCGCGGTCTGGCTCACCGGCAGCCTCAACGCGCGCGGCTGGGAGCACTGCGGCCCGATGGCCGTGGCACTCGCCCTGCTGCTGCCCGCCGCCCTCCTGCTCGGCCGCCCGCTGCGGATGCTGGAGATGGGCGACGACGCGGCCTCCTCGCTCGGCGTCCGGACCGAGGGCGCCCGGGTCTGGCTGGTCCTGATCGGCGTCGGCCTGACCGCCGCGGCCACCGCCGCCGCCGGCCCCGTCCCGTTCGTCGCCCTGATCGCCCCGCAGGCCGTCCGCCGCCTCACCCGCGCCACCGGCCCCAACCTGCTCGGCTCCACCCTGCTCGGCGCCCTGCTGCTGGCCCTCAGCGACCTCGCGGCCCAGCGCCTGCTGGCCCCGACCCAGCTCCCGGTCGGCGTACTCACCGGCGTCGTGGGCGGCTGCTACCTGGTCTGGCTGATCATGAGCCAGTGGCGCTCCTCCCGCGGCTGACCTCGGTGGAACGCGAGCGGCCCGCTCCCCGACGCGGTCGGGGAGCGGGGCGCTCCGCGGGCCCCGGGGTCTTATAAACAACTGACGCTGCCGGCGAAACGATTTGTGTTGTTATAGGGGGGGGGCGGATGATTAAAAA